>JAUNPN010000132.1 GCA_030536655.1 bacterium
AAATGATTGTCCTGAACTACATTTATGTAAAAATTGCAATCATGGGCATAACTTCTACTGTCGATTTTGCAATAAATGTCATACTATTTGCAACAAATATGTTCCTGTTAAATGTAATCGTTTAAATAAACCGCCTTATGTTTGTAATGGCTGCAAAGATTATCGTAATTGTAGACTGGAAAAATCCGTTTATGATGCTAAGTACGCACAAAAGGAATATACTTCTGTTCTTGTGGAATCTCGTTCAGGTATTAACGCTGATGAATCCGATATTTCCAGATTAGGTAATATTATCAATGATTTAATCTCACAAGGTCAGTCTCTTCACCATATATGTGCTAATCATTCTGACGAACTTATGATAAGTGAACGCACTTTGTACAGGTATATTGATATGGGACTATTCAAATCCAGGAATATAGATTTGCCTCGAAAAGTCAGGTATCGCCTCAGAAAATCAAAAATTACTTTTAAGGTAGACAAATCTTGCCGAATAAATCGTACATATGAAGATTTCAAAAACTTTGTCCAAGATAATCCGGATTTACCTATTGTTGAAATGGATACTGTTGAAGGTACAAAGGGAGGAAAAGTTCTGCTTACCATACATTTTGTTCAGTCAGAATTTATGATTGCTTTTCTTAGAGACAGCAATACTTCAAAGTCTGTAACAGATGTATTTAATGAGCTTTATTCTAAACTTGGTGATGAACTATTTAAAAAGTTATTCACGGTAATTCTTACAGATAACGGCAGTGAATTTTCTAATCCTAAGGCAATTGAAACAACTGATGATGGTAATATACGCAGCAAAATATTCTACTGTAATCCATCATCTCCATACCAGAAAGGCTCTATCGAAAACAACCACGAGCTCATTCGACGTATTCTGCCAAAGGGAACTTCTTTTGATAACCTTACACAAGAAGATGTCAATTTGATGATGAGTCATATCAATTCTTACAAACGTAAAAAGCTGAATGATAAATCACCAATTGAATCATTCAGCTTCTATTACGGCAGTGCTACTGCTAAAAAATTAAATATAGAATGGATTGATTCTGATAATATTATACTCAATCCATCTATACTTAAATAAACTAACAGAGAGAGAGAACAGAGTACCAAAATACCGTATAAACAGGGGTAGAATTTAGTCTGACAATTTTTTTTATTTAAAGTCTACCTCTTGTTAGTGTGCATATTTTTATACCAAAACCATATCCTATCATTGATTTTAACATATTTTCAGACAAAAAGAAAGAGTAAACATGCCCAAAATTTATATTTTCTCTTTGTTTTCTCTTATCCTTTTTCAAAAAGCTGCATTTAATCTGGCAAACTGGATTTTACTTTGTCAATTGACCAAAATTACGAAGCAAGCTTCCTTAATAGGCAAAAAAGTATTGCAAGCATCGGTATATTGTGATATACTATATTTGATGACTGTTGTTTTAACGGAAGGCGTATGAGCTAAAAGCCTATCCGTAAATTAAGCACATCTTGCTTGCTGATTTTTGTGCTCCATATAGTTCTTCAAAGTCTGTGAGTACATATGCCATTGGAAACATGGAATTAAAGGCTCTTATAAAATCGGTGGAATAGGCGGGATTTTCTTGCTGATGCAGTTACAAATTCTTAAAGGAGGAATACATAATGGAAGTTCTTATTATTGTACTTCTGATTATTCTTATAATTCTTATTGCTGCAGTGCTTGTGTTATTAATCAGAGGCAGTGACCCGGAAAGAAATGAAAGAAATAACGGAATATTTAAATATATAAGTGAAAATATAAGTGCTAATCAGCGTGAAATCGGAGAGCTTCAATCACGCAGACTTTCAGATATGAACACTGAAATGCACCGTATGAATGAGAGTGTTTCGCGGAAGCTTGAACAGGTTCACAGAAATATCGGCGAAATCAAAAGTCTTAATAATGATGTGGGGGATTTAAAGAAAATATTATCAAATGTTAAAACACGCGGTATTTTAGGAGAACTGCAATTGAAGGGTATACTGGAAGAAATTCTTTCACCGGTTCAGTATGAAGAAAACTGCTGTCCGATTCCGGGCAGCCGGAATGTAGTTGAGTTTGCGGTAAAGCTTCCGGGACATACAGACGAGCCTGTATATCTGCCGATTGATTCAAAATTTCCGGGTACGATTTATCACGATTTATGTGACGCCTATGACAGCGGGGATAATGATGAGATAGATGAAAAAAGAAAACTTCTGATTGCACAGCTTACTCGTGAAGCGGCAGATATTCATAATAAATACATTGAACCGCCGTTTACTACTGAATTCGCAATTATGTTTCTTCCGTTCGAGGGACTGTATAATGAAGCGGTGAGCCTTGGAATGATTGAAATCCTTTTGCGTAAATATAGGGTGTCAATTGCCGGTCCGTCAACAATGGCGGCACTTTTAAATTCGCTTCTTCTCGGATTCAATACTCTTGCTATTGAGAAACGGGCAGGAGAGGTTTGGAGCATACTTTCCGGTGTTAAGCAGGAGTTTGAAAAGTTTGGAGATGTTCTTGAAACGGCAAGAAAGCATACCGAGATGCTTGCGAGGGATTTGGAAAAGCTCCAAACTACCAGAACCAATGCTGTTATGAAAAAGCTGAAGGATGTTGAAACTCCTGAGTTTTAATGTAATAATTTAGGGCAGCGCTTATAAATCAGCACTACCCTAAATTTAATGAATCTGCCTTTTAATTGTTTTAAGTGTCTGTTCAAGCTGGCGCTGCTTAAGCTCGTAAACCTCAAGCCTTGCGCTTAGATCAGAATGATTCTTCTTGATTTCTTCAACATCAGAATTGAGCTTTTCACTCATTGAATTTGTTTTTTCGGTAAGCTTTTCTTGAGCCTCAGTAAGTCTTGAAGAAAGCTTTTCTTGTGATGACTTGAATTCAAGCTCCATTGCCTCCTGAACTGCCTTCAAATCCGAATTAAGGTTATCACAAGTGGTTTTCAGTTCTGAATCAAGGTTTGAGCCTAGGTTCTTCATTCCTGAGCTGAGAAATTCCTTTGCATCATTCATTTCTGAGTCAAGCGAATCCTGTGTATGTTTGAGCTCTGAGGCAAGTGTATCCTGTGTTTCCTGCATTGCTTTTTTTAAGTCGGAGGTTACAGCGTAAAGCTTTTTATGTACAGCCTCGTGACCTTCGCCTATGGTCATAATTCCGGGATTAATCACTCCGGAAACAATATCATCAATTTCTCTGACGTGCTTGTTTATTGACTCTATCTTTGAATTAAGTGCTGAAACAGATGCTTTTGTATCCTTAATGCTGCCGGAAAGTCTTTGCAGCGTTTCATAAACAAGGATAAGCATTTCATTATCTACCATTGTATAATCTGAACTCCTTTCACCAATGCGTTTGGGAAAAGAGAAGCGAGCAGATTGCCGTTTTGAGGGGCACAGTCGTACGCTGTACTTCAAGTCACGAATGACGGCGATATGCGCCGCTTATCTTTTTCCAAACTTTTGTACCTTTTTATCTGTGATATAATAACGCAGCCATATATTTCTCATGGAGCAGGAACGAATATTCCTGTATACATTATACCATAGATACTTGCAGTACTATATTTCATTTGTGTTACAAATTCAGAATATAATCTAATAAATGTTATAATATGTGCTAACGGCTGTCATTTGAATTTCGGAAACGATTACGCCATTCTTCCTTCATACTTCCGCTTATTTGGGAGAATGGTATTTCAAATTCGACATATCCCTTTGCAAAATAGGAAAGCTCGTAGGGCTGGAAGAAAATTACGAGTTTTCCGGGAATAATATAAAAGTTTGTTTCATGCTCATTAAGAATTTCCGGACGCTCCCAAAGCTCGCTGTAGCGTTCTGTATCTTCTTTTTCCTGTTCAGAAATAATTCGGTTTAAGGTTTCCTTGTATCCGTCATTGAATAAATCCGACAGATAAATCTGTTTGCCTGAAGTAAGGTCATAGTTCCGCGGATATCGTGCGCGGCTGCCGTGCGCTCCGCCCGTATAGACGTAATGCTCCTCGATAATACTGAGAAAATTATTTTCGTTGTACCGTAATTCCTGGGTAATATCCATTATGCAGCGATTGCCCATACGCAGCTCGCCCAATGAATCCTGAACCATTGTTTCAAATGAAATAATAGCTCCTTCAATATCCGATTTTACTGAGGAATTTATTTGAGCGCAGAACTCGGCATTTTTTAATCCGGCTATCTCAAAGCCCTGAGCGTGTATTTCTGAGGTATCTGTGGTATAGCCGGACTCGGTCAGACGTATGTCTGCGCCGCCTGACGCGGTGCAGCCGCATAGAGCGGCGGCAGAAGATGCCGCAATAATCAGCCGCTTTAAAGCAGTATGCATATCAGTCCTCCGCTGCCTTCATTGATAATGCGTTCAAGTGTTTCTCTAAGCTTCATTCGTGAATCATCGGGCATTTTTGAAAGCTTTGTTTGCAGTCCCTCGTTCACAAGTTCATAAAGAGATTTTCCGAATATATTTGATTCCCAAATTTTTGACGGATCTGTTTCAACCTCCGACATGAGATAGCTTATCAAATCCTCGCTTTGCTTTTCTGTGCCTACTATTGGGCTTACTTCGGTTTCAATATCCGCTCTCATCATGTGTATAGAGGGTGCGGAGGCGTTAAGCTTTACGCCGAATCTTCCGCCCTGCTTGACAATTTTCGGCTCGTCAAGGGTCAGCTCATCCGAGGATGGCGGAACAATTCCGTATCCTGTTTCGCGAACTTCATGAAGCGCGAAAGCAATTCGGTCATATTCCTTTTTCATATCGGAAAGTTCACGCAGTTTTTCCATAAGTTCCTTTTCGTCCTTTATGTCAAAGCTCGTACATTCGCTCACTATTTGGAAGAATATTTCCTGTGGAAATTCAAGCTTCATATGGACGGTTCCGTCACCCAAATCCATACTTTGTACTGCACCGTGACTTATGAAGCTGCAGCCTGACAGCTCATTGCAAAGCCGCCTTGCATCTCTTATGCAGTACACTTTTGGCAGACGGTTCAGCACAGCCTGATATAAATCGGTTTTTAACGGATGCTCATTATCAAGTGATTCAACCCAACCCGGTATATCAATTGAAACCTCCTTTAACGGAAACTCAAACAGAACTGTTTCTATTATTCTGTGAATGTCCTGTTCGTTTAGTGAAAGGCAGTTTACCGCGACAACCGGTACATTATGCAGCGATTCAAGCTCGCGGCAGAGTGAAACCGCAGCCTGTGAAGTTGGAGCGGCAGAGTTCATAAGAATAACAAATGGCTTCTTGATTGCTTTTAACTCGCCTATAACACGGTTTTCGGCGTCAACGTAATCCTTTCTGGGTATTTCGGAAAAGCTTCCATCTGTTGTTACGACAAGTCCGATTGTTGAATGCTCCGTAATAACGCGTTTTGTCCCGATTTCTGCCGCATCATTGAAGGGGACGGGGTAATCGAACCAGGGAGTTGACACCATGCGCGGGTTACCGTCCTCGCTGTAACCCATGGAGCTGTCAACTATGTAGCCTACACAGTCTATCATACGAACCTTGAGCCGAGCGTTATCTCCGAGAGCGATTGTAACTGCCTCGTTAGGAATAAATTTCGGTTCAGTAGTCATGATGGTTCTGCCGGCAGCTGACTGCGGAAGCTCATCACGTGCACGCTCCTGACCGTACACATTTTCAATATTTGGAATGACAAGCAATTCCATAAACTTTTTTATAAAGGTGGATTTTCCGGTTCGGACAGGCCCCACTACGCCTATGTATACATCACCGCCGTTACGACGGGATATGTCGCGGTATATGTTGTACTCTGACAATATTATGTCCTCCTTTGTCTTTGTTGGTATAATATATGCGTTACACAACATAATTATTACTTTGTCATTGACTTTTCTGTGCCGGTAAGGTGTAATATTCCTTAATACCGGAGGATTGAACATTCAATAAATCAATATAAAATTTGCAAAATTATTCACAAAATTGATTTCTGTGTTCAAAACTTATTAGGGGTTGATTTTTTACCCTTTTTATGTTACAATATAAAATGAATATATTTTTATACGAGGTGAAAATAAATGACATTAATTCTGACTGTTACGGCAGCGTGTCTGGTTGCCGGCTTTGCAGTGTGGCAGTATGCACTTTGTCCGTTGCTGAAAAAGCCGGGAAAGGGAGATAATAACGCTCTTTGGATTATAGGCGCGATTGTTGTGTCTTTGATTATCCATGTCATATGCGCAGCGTCGTATCACGGGCATCAAAGTGATATGAATTGTTTTTCCAGCTGGGCTACTCAGATTTTTCAGAACGGAATAGGCAATTTTTATTCCGGAGAGGGTTTCCATGACTATCCGCCGGGTTATATGTATGTGCTGTATGCTGTGGGTGCGTTAAAGACGCTGTTTAATTCCTCAGGCTCCGCGCTTGATGTGCTGCTTAAATTCCCGGCAATTGTGTGTGATCTGATTACCGGCTGGCTTATTTATAAGATTGCCGATAAAAAGCTTGGCAATACGAGAGCGGCTTTGATAAGCGCAGTATATCTCTTTAATCCGGCTGTAATTATGAACAGTGCGGTATGGGGACAGGTTGATGCAGTATATACTTTATTTGTGACTTTGATGGTGTACTTTATTACAAAAAAGGAGCTTATCAAATCATATTACATTTTTGCGATATGTATCTTTATCAAGCCTCAGGCATTTATCTTTACTCCGGTGCTTATTTTCGGAATAATAGAAAACATATTTATTCCGAAATTTGACAAGGATAAGTTTGTAAAAAATCTTATCTGGGGTCTCGGCGCAATTCTTATGATTGTAATTCTTGCGATTCCGTTCGGCATAGGTAATGTTATTGATCAGTATAAGGAAACTCTTGCGTCATATCCGTATCTGACGGTAAATGCGTTCAATATCTGGGGAGCGTTTGCTCAGAACTGGACAAAGCTGACCGGATTTACAACCGTACTCGGGTATCTGCTTCTTGCAGTAGTTGTTGCCGGAGCTGTATACTTGTTCTTTAAGAGCAAAAGCGGAGCAAAGTACTACTTTACGGCTGCATTTCTTTCGCTGGCTACATATATGCTGTCAACAAAGATGCATGAAAGGTATGCGTTTCCGACGATGGTTCTTCTGTTGCTTTCCTTTGTTGAAACAAGAGATTTGAAAAGCTTTGCGCTGTATATTCTTAATACAGCTGCACAGTTCTTTAATGTGACATGGGTGTTGTTTATCTATAAGCTGGATGTAAATAAGTATTTCAAGAGTCCTGTAATTGTTGTGGCGTCAATTATAAACATTGTTATATTTGCATATATGCTTTATATCGCAAAGGTTCAGTATGTAGGAAATTCCTTTAATACAGTGGAGCCTCCGGAGCCTGTGAGCGGCAGGAGTGTAAAGAATAAATCGACGGTAAAGACTAAATCATCAGCAAAGACAAAGGCGGCAGCAAAGGCGGTCAGCGGAATAACACAGGGTGACAAACTCCTGCGCTCGGAGAAGCTTGCAAAAATTACAAAAATAGACCTTATAGCAATGGTTGTAATTATGCTTGTTTACGGAGCAGTAGCACTGCATGATTTGGGAGATAAAGCCGCTCCGCAGACGGAGGTAAGCATTGCCGAAAGTGCGGTTACCGTTGATATGGGCAGTGATGTTGAGATAAGCAAGCTGAAATTCTTCAACGGCTCATGGCAGCTTGACAAAAACAGAAATCTTACCTTTGAGTACAAGGATTCGGCTAACCGGATTGTGAAATCGGAAAGCTATGATTCTGGAGCCGTATTTTACTGGAGCGAAAAGAACGTGAACACAACTGCGCGTTATATTAAGATTTCAACGAATACTCATGCGACGGAAAAGGAAAACCTTAATCTTAAGGAGGTATGTTTCCTTGATGCGGATGGACATACGATTCTTCCTGCCAATGCATCGGATGAATCTGTGGCGGCGCTCTTTGATGAGCAGGAGCTGTGCCCTGACAGGACAAGCTTCCGCAACGGAACATACTTTGACGAAATTTATCATGCAAGAACAGCATATGAATTTATACATGGACTGCCGGTTTATGAGTGGACACATCCTCCGCTCGGCAAGCTTATCATTGCCATTGGTATCCTGATTTTTGGAATGACGCCGTTCGGATGGAGAATTGCCGGAACAGTGGTCGGAATATTGATGATTCCTGTAATATACATATTTGCAAAGAAGCTTTTAAAGCACAGCTGGCTTGCGGTTATAACCTGTTTGTTTATGACGTTTGATTTTATGCACTTCGCTCAGACGCGAATAGCTACGATAGATGTATATGTAACCTTCTTCATAATGCTGATGTATCTGTTCATGTTCAAGTATTACTGTATGAGCTTTTATGATACTGAGTTCAAAAAAACTCTTGTGCCGCTTGCGCTGTCGGGTATCTGCATGGGACTTGGTGTAGCGAGCAAGTGGACCGGGGCATATGCGGGCGCGGGACTGGCAGTGATTTTCTTCTATACAATGGCGGTTCGTTATAATGAGTACCGTGTTGCAGCGAAGAATTTGTCGGGCAGTTCAAACGGTATTCCGAACAGACAGATTGCAGAGGAGTTTAAGCCGAAGCTTATAAAGACATTTGCATGGTGCGTACTGTTCTTTGTTGTAATACCTGTGGTGATTTATTGCTGTTCATATATTCCGTATTTAAAAACTCCGAGCAGCGACGGATGGAAAACAGTAATTGTTAACATGAATTCGATGTACACATATCATGCAAAAACAGTATTAAATTCAACGCACTCATTTTCGTCCGAATGGTATAAGTGGCCGGTTATGGTAAGGCCGATATGGTACTATTCCGGCAGCACGGCAGATGGAATGAAGGAGGGTATAAGCTCCTTTGGCAATCCGGCTGTATGGTGGACGGGAATTGCAGCATTGCTGTATATGATTTACCTTACGATTGCAAAGAAAGATAAAAAGGCTTTATTCTTGGTAATTGCGTACTTTGCACAGCTTGTTCCGTGGATGGGCGTGTCAAGACTGACGTTCATATATCACTATTTCCCGTGTGTACCGTTTATCGTTCTTATGCTCGGTTACTCGATATATGACATATATGAAAGCGCAAAGAATAAAAAGGCGGTTATTATAGGTGCAGTTATATTTACTGTTATTGTTATCGCGTTATTTGTTCTTTTCTATCCCGTATTATCGGGTCAGCCGTGCAGTCCGGAATTTGCAAAACAATGGTTGAAATGGTTTGACAGCTGGGTATTACTGTCAACGTAATATCAATAGGCGGTTTTTAATGGCTGCGGGGATAAAACGGAAAATGCCGAAGGGGCGGATAATATCCGCCCCTACGGTCAAACGTAATATCAATAAAAAAAATCTTCATGAGGGGATTTTT
>JAUNPN010000009.1 GCA_030536655.1 bacterium
TGCAAGTTCAATGCGTGCTAAGCCATTAGGCGTTAATTAATCAGTGGTTTCTTAAATATTATTATAGCGCGAAATAAATGCCGGGGCAATGGATTTGTCTCGGCATTCTCTGTCTATAAATTTTTCTGTCATAATTACAGGCTTACGGCGGAGATTCATGCAAAATCTTTATCCGAAGCCTGTATTTTTTGTGCTTTAAGAGCCTGTCCGTATTATATTTGTAAGATAAATGAGCCAAAACAGATAAAATTTACAAACCTGTACTTTAGGACGGTGACATTTTTGCGGTTTTGTAGTATAATAAAAAAGACTGAAGTTTTAAAGGAGATGGCTTATGTTATGGCGCTGATAAAACGCAGCTATCAGATGAAACAGCTTGATTTGGATATGCATAGTATTAGTATTGCGTACTTTTGCGCGCATATGGGTTGGGGAAAAACAACGTTTATAAAGCAGTATTTTGAAGAATATAATTTAAACGGCTGTTTTCTTTCCGTGAAGGATTCTGATTTTATAACGGCTTTTGACAGTGCGTTAAACAGCGGGGCGGAGCATATTGTTATTGACGATGCGCATCTTCTGACGGATATACCCGACGGCTTTTCAATGCTTTTTAACCGAATGCTGAGGTCCGCGAAGGTGTATATTCTGAGCAGATGCGCTCTGCCCGCGTTTTTCAGACCCTATTCCGTAACAGGTCATCTCAAAGTCTACGGCACGGGATTTTTTGCGTTATCGGCAAAGGAAACGGCGTATTTGTTTGAAAGAAACGGAAAAATGATTTCATATGCGGCGGCGGAGAATATACGGAGCAATACCAAGGGGTGGATATTCGGTACAATGGCGGTTTTGCGGCGTATCAGCGGAAATGCTCTTACGCAGGAAGTCATCGACCAATGCTACAGCGATATATTTGAGTGCTTTGACGAAGTGATCTTTTCAAACTTCAGCAGTGAAGTACAGGAATTTCTTCTGAAGATAGGGCATATGAAATGCTTTACGGCGGAGGCGGCTCAGATTATCTGCCGGCAAAGGGATATTGTACAGACAATAGACAAGGTTATGCAGACAGGCAGCTTTCTTACTTATTCTCAGTCGGACGGCGTATATACATTTTATCCTGTCTTTAACCGTTATCTTATTTGGAAGCAGAAAAAAACAATTCCGGAAGAAACGCTGATAAAAAATTATGAGCTTTCAGCGCTTTATTTTTTACTGAGAAACGACATTCGGAATGCTCTGAAACACTACGCCCTTGCAGGGGACAATGAAAAGATGATAGAGCTTTTGACTGCAAACGCCGGAAAGTATATCGAAAACGGTTTGTGCACAGAGCTTCAGGAGTATTATCTCGGCATACCGGATAAATATATTTCGCAGTCGCCGGAACTGATAACCGTTGTATCGATGATACATTCTCTTAACTTCCGTCCGGCGGAAAGCGAGAAATATTTCGATATTCTTGCAGATCTTGAAGAATTTCTGCCCGCCTTTGACAGGCGGAAGAGGACAGCTCAGCGCATGCTTATTTATCTTAAAATCGGACTGCCGCACAGGGGGAGCGCCGGACTGCCGGAGCTTATAACGGAATCGGCAGAAAAAGTAAAGAGTGAAAACTTTGAAGTACAGTTTGCGGATATTACGGGCAATATGCCGAGTGTAATGAACGGAAAGAAGGATTTATGCGATTGGAGCAAGAAGGACGAGCTGTTCTATAAAAGCATAAAAGAGCCGCTGTACCTTTTGCTCGGAGAGAAGGCGGCAGGACTTGCGGAAATTGCCATGGGAGAAAGCGGATACGAGAAAAATACCGACTGCAATTTCACTGACGAGCTGCTGTATTTGGGCAGCGGCATGGCGGACGCTCAGTCCTGCGGGAATATTCAGCTGATATTTTCGGCGTCGGCTTTAATGGCGCGGATTTTTGTCACTCAGGGAAAGCTTGACAAAGCTGTGGAAATAATAGAAAAGCTTATAAGAAAAACAGATGAAAAAGCAATATATAAAAATATGCAGGCATTTCTTATATGGCTGAAAATGCTTTCGGGAAAGTCGGAGGAATATAATGATTGGTTGGATCGTTTTTCTCCGGACGAATACGAGAATTTATATATTACAGACAGTTATCGGTATATGATAAAGATAAAAATCTATATAGTAAAGCAAATGTATACGGAGGCTCATTTGCTGCTTGCGAGACTGGAAAACTATTATGAAAGCTACGGCAGAATTTACCTGCATACGGAGGCACAGCTTTTAGAAGCAATCATTCTTTATCGTACGGGTGAAAAGAATTGGGCGGAGGTATTGAAAAAAGCGCTCCGCCGATGCGAAGAATATAAATTTATACGGATAGTATCGGAATACGGAGCGGCGATTCTGCCGCTGATAGAGGAAGCAGGACCGGATATAAATGAAGTATATTTAAGCCTGCTGTTGGAAAATACCCGCAGACAAGCGGTTCTGTATCCGCGGTATATGAAAACAGAGATAAAACACGATTTCAATCTCACTGATACGGAAAAGAGTGTACTGAAGCTTATATGCAGCGGTTGTAACAACCGTGAAATCTCAAAGCTCATAGGAACAACCGAGCGCACGGTGAAATTTCACCTGGGCAATATTTATAAAAAGCTTGATGTTGACGGACGTATTGACGCCGTGAACTTCTGCCTTGAAAATGATATTTTATAGGAGGATGAATATGCACATACAGAAACTAAATTCAGGATAGGACAAAAAGAAACCGTATGGACTTTTAAAAATTTAAAGCTTGAAAGGATTAAAACAATGAAAAGAAAACGAATTTTAGCATGGATATTATCCGTTGTTATGACAGCGGTTATGACAGCAGTCGTGACGACTGTTCCCGCAGGAATAGTCTTTGCGGAAAATGAAGAGTCGGACGTTAAGACGGTATATGATTTTTATTACAGCGCTCCGTATGACTCTGAGAATAATGGTACAATATATGTCGGTAAAGAACTTCCCGCCGATATGACGATAACAGGTATTAGCGCGAGTGCTATAGACATTATAAGAAAATATTCGCCAACATATAATAACAACGCGTCTACAATAAAAATAAACTTTACAACCTGTATTCAACCTGACCCGACGTCGGGTACGTTTACCGTTATATTAAACACAAATTACGGAGATATAACCATAAATATACATATAAATCTTACGGGAAAGTACAATGTTAACATAAGCGCTTATGCAATGGATGCGCTTTATGACGGAAACACTCACAAGGGTTATTATGACTTGAGGGGCGTTACCTTAAGCGGCGCTGAGTATACGGGAGATTATATTTTTAAGTATGAAAAAGCTGACGGAACGCCTCTTGAAGGAGAACCTTCCGCATTAGGAAGCTACAAGTTGACTATTGCCATACCTGATGACAATGAATCTTATAAGGGCAGCGTTTCACTAATGTTTAATATTATTTCAGAAGCTGAAGCCGAATATCAGGAAGCAGCCGGCGGAGAATGGCGGAAGGGCGCTTTTACAGAAGCTCTGGCAAACGTATATGACGGCGGTACTGTCAAGCTGCTGAAGAATTTAGACCTTGATAAAACTGTTTTCGTTACCCGAAATATGACTTTGTCGAGCGATGATGCAAGTAATCCCAAAATTATTACAAGCACCATAAACGGACATGGTTACTTGCTTAGAATAAATGCTTCGGTTGTAATGGAAAATATTATAATTGACGGCGGAAGCAAAAACAACGTAACAGCAATCCGAGCTTTAGCTTCGGTAGGCGACGGCACAAATGAGGGAGAACTTACATTAGGCAGCGGAAGTATACTTCGCGGCAATAATAATATTACAGAAAAAGGCGCGGGAGGCGGCGTTGCGGTGCTTCTCGGCAAACTGAACATTAATTCTGGTACAATAACGGGTAATTCCGCGTATTACGGTGGCGGCATAGGCATTATAAATGGCACTGTTGATATGGATAACGGAAGTATCAGCAATAACACGTCAAATGGTAATGGCGGTGGCATATACGTTGTAAATGGCACTGTTGATATGGATAACGGAAGTATCAGCAATAACACGTCAAATGGTAATGGCGGCGGCGTATATTTGAGCGCTTCCCCTAAAGCTGTATTTAAGCTGAATGCAGGTGAAATAACAGGCAACTCCGCATACGGAGGCGGCGGTGTATATGTTTGTCAAACAGCCGCTTTTGAAATTTCAGGCGGAAGCATTACTGGTAATCGGGCAGACTATGTCGGCGGCGTTGAGTGTGTGCCTTCCTCGAATATAACTTTAACGGGAGCTCCTATAATAAAAGACAATAGCTCAAAAGAGGAAGGAACCAACGGAGGCTTGTACGATGATGGAAATGACAGTGCCGGATATTCAAATATTCTTATTGGCGGGCTTGCGGACAATGCGGAGATCAATTTATATACATGGAAGCCATCGGAAGGATTTCTTATTGCAAAGCCTATTGAAAATTACAGCATTACCGAGGCTGACATGAGCAAGCTGACTTATATCGGCGATGGCTATGGTTTAAGGCTCAATGCTGCCGGAAACGTCGAATTGTTTAAGAGTGATGCACAGCCGTCATATACAAATACCGTGCTTAAACGTATTACCGAAGATATGACACAGGATAATTCAGAGGCGACGGCAGTATTATCGGAGATTGATACAAAGGGCAGCACGATTAAGAAAATTACTTGGACATGCGATGGCTACAGCGCAGAGTACAGTGGAGAAATCAGCGGTACGGTATCCTTTGGAATAGTAATTCCGGAGCTGCTTAAGGCAGAAACAAACGAGACTACTGATGAATTGCAGATAGCTATAGAATAAGGAGGACATATAAATATGAAAGTAAAGTATACTGCACCTGAAATGAAAATATCAAACTTTGAATATAAAAATATTCTCACAACTTCGGCAGTCAGGCAGGCACAGGCATATTTAAATACTGAATACAACGATAAGCCGTTGACAAAAGTTATAACGCTGGAAAAGGTTGGTTCTTAAAATTATAAAAACGTAATATAGCTTGCGTATAATAAAACGGGCTGCAGCAGAACTTTGTTTTGCTGCGGCCTGTTTTTTGGGGGGGGAAAACGCACAAATGAAAAATACGAATATAATGACGCATATGTAAGGTCTGTGATGTATCGGGCTTTGAAGTTTATTGAGCGATACTCTGTTTCTTTAATCACCGCAGCTGACGTATTTGCATAATATAATATTGATTAATAATCAGTGATTTCTTAATGAAGAAAACGGAGGAATAAAAATGTTCAGAACAATTTCAGTAATAGGCGGAGATTTGCGGCAGCTTGCCGCGGCACAGTTTATGAGGAAGGATGGTTTTGATATAATACTTTACGGCTTCGAGGGTACAGATAAGCATGGAATCAGAGATACAAGCGATGTATCGGGAGCTTTATGCGCAGATGCAGTCATACTTCCTGTACCGGTGAGCTTTGACGGTAAATACGTTAATATGCCGTTTTCAAAAAATAAGCTGAGTACAGATGAACTTGTTGCCAATCTAAACCCCGCCGCAATGGTGTTCGGCGGACAGATTAAGCCGGAACTTGCAGAAGCATTGGAGCAAAGAGGAATAAAATACTGTGATTACTTGAAAAGGGAGGAGCTTGCAATAAGAAATGCTGTGCCGACTGCTGAGGGGGCAATTGAGCTTGCAATTTCAGAAACTCCGATTACACTGCATGGAAGCAGATGTCTTGTGACCGGTTACGGACGAATAGGAAAAATCCTTTCCAAAATGCTCTGCGGATTGGGAGCGCATGTGAGTGTTGAAGCGCGTAAATATGCTGATCTGGCAATGATTGAAGGGCATGGCTGTAATGCGCTGTCATTAAAGGAGCTGGGGCATCATGTTAATGAGTTTGATATTATATTTAATACCGTTCCGGCGCTTATTTTTGATGCAGAGCTATTAAAGAAAATCAGAAGAAATACGCTTATTATTGATTTGGCTTCACGTCCCGGCGGGGTGGATTTTATTTTGCACCGGTTAATTATACCTTGAAATTAAAGTATATTTTTATCTTCTTACCCTCAAATATTTCTATTTTTTGGATAAGCAATGAAAGTATATTTCTGTCAACTTTATCAAACTGAAGAAATTCTTCGAGCAAGTCTTTCGCATTATCGCTGTTATCCTGCGTTTCCTTTATTCCGTCAAGCTGATTATTTAAAAGGCTGATTTGTTCTGTTATCATTTCTCTTTCATCATTAAACTTTTTGTGTATCGCAATGAAATCATTTTCTGTTATAATGCCTTTTGTTTTATCAACATAAAGATTTGTAATAATATTTGTTATTTCACTTAAACGTTTTTCCAAGGATTTAATATTGATTAATATTTCATTTTGCTCTGTAAATAAATTTTGGCTTGCCTTTAGAATTTTTTCTTTATTAAGGTGTTTTTTGGCATGCTCCCGCAGCTGATTTATTACCTCTTGTTCAAGATAATCTTCTCTTATTCTATGAGATGTGCATATTTTTAATTTTGCATGCTTTCTCCATGCGGCGCATACGACATAACTCCGGGTATCATCTCTTGAAAATGTCATTCTGCCATGACAATCACTGCAGAAAATCATTCCTGAAAGTAAATGGGGCTTTCCCTTTGCGGGGTTATATGTTCTTTTTTTCATTAACTCTTGTACCATATTAAAATCCTCCTTTGTTATAATCGGTTCGTGGGTGTTCTCGACAACAATCCATTTATCCTTTGGCAGTCTTACTTTTCCTTTGATTTTATAATTGATTTTTCTTGACTTGTTTTGCGCTAAGTTTCCTATATACGTGGGATTGCTTAATATTACGTGTATTATATTTTCGTTCCATACACCTTTATTAACTCTTTGGGTTGCCGTCAAATTTTTGCTTTCTGATGGTGTGGGTATATGTTCAAGTGATAACTGATTTGCTATACCAAGCTTTGCAGCTCCGCTAAGATACATTGAAAATATCCGTTTAACTATTACCGCCGTTTCTTCATCAACTATCAAATGCCCTTTATTTGAAGGGTCTTTTTTATATCCATAGGGCGCTGCGGAGCCGATAAAAAGTCCGTTTTCCTTTTTGGTATTTAACGCGGTACGCACTTTTCTTGAAATGTCTTTTGCGTACATATCATTAAAAACGGCTTTAAATGGCGTCATGTCATTATTTACATTGCTTTCAAATGTATCTATTCCATCGTTTACAGCTATATACCTTACGTTATGCTGTGGAAAATATCTCTCTAAATAATGACCCGTCATAATATAATCACGTCCAAGTCTTGATAAGTCTTTGGTTATAACACAATTGATACGGCCTCTTTCAATATCCACTAACAGTCTTTGGAAATCTGGTCTGTCAAAATTTGTGCCGCTCCAACCATCATCAATATAAATATCCATTAAGTAAAAGCCGTTTTTAATTACATACTGTGTTAAAAAGGCTTTTTGATTTTGAATACTCTCGCTTTCCTTTGAAGTTCCGTCATCACGGGATAACCGCAAATATATTGCGGTATTAAAATTATAACTATTCATTGCGTTTTGTTCCTTTCCCCGTTTGAGCAGCTGTATTTTTTATTTGGAGTATAAATAATTGACTGATTACCTCTTGAAAGGTTTTGCTGTTTTCATTATATACGATTTCTACAGACATACTTTCTCCCCCTCTATACAGATATATGGGGAGATTGCTTGTACGTATTACTGATTATCTGAGTTATTAAAATACGTATCTTAGAGCCTATCCGTAATTAAAGAAGAACCTATTGCAAAGTCGGATTTTTAGTGCGGTATGACGGAAAATCAGCAGGCGGGATGTGCTTAATTTATGGATAGGCTCTTATTATATATAGCCTTAATATTATTAATATACAATCATTTTTTAGACAATTTTGCTGAAATTCCTAACAATTATTTTACAAATAGAAAAAAACGTTGATTTTATTATTAAATTGTTGTACAATATATAATAGTATAATATTTTATATTATATTTCAATACTTATAGGGAGGTAATTTATTAATGTGCGGAATAGTTGGATATATAGGTAAACGCAGTGTTGCCCCTATTCTTCTTGAAGGACTTTCTAAGCTTGAATATCGAGGCTACGACAGCGCAGGAATTGCTGTATATAACGGTTCGGAAATTCAGGTTGAAAAAGCAAAGGGACGCCTTGCGGTTTTATCAGAAAAAACTAACGGGGGACAAAGCGTAAACGGCACTGTCGGTATCGGCCATACAAGATGGGCTACCCACGGCGAGCCTTCTGACGTCAATGCGCACCCGCATCTTTCTCAGTCGGGGCGTTTTGCCGTTGTACATAATGGAATTATTGAAAATTATATAGCTTTAAAGAAACGCCTTGAATCAAAAGGCTTTGAATTTATTTCAGAAACAGATACCGAGGTTATCGCTCACCTTTTTGAGTATTACTATAAGGGTGATATTATGGAGGCTGTAACAAAGGTTATCAATCGTGTTGAAGGCTCATACGCTTTAGGCGTACTCTGTGTTGATTATCCCGACCAATTTATTGCAGTAAGAAAAGCAAGCCCGTTAATAGTTGGTATTGGTGAGGATGAAAATTTCATTGCTTCGGATGTGACTGCAATATTAAAGTATACAAGAAACATTTATTACCTTGAGGATGATGAGATAGTTGTTCTCAAGCGTGACGGTGTTGAAATCTACAATATGGATCTTGAAGAAGTGCAGAAGGAAGTATTTACGGTAAACTGGGATGTAAGCGCTGCTGAAAAGGGCGGCTACGAGCATTTCATGATGAAGGAAATCGAAGAGCAGCCTAAGGCTCTCCGTGATACTATTTCACCGAGAATCAATAACGGTAAGGTTGTTCTTGATGATATTTCACTGACAACACAGGATATAAAGAATATCAGAAAAATTTATATCGTTGCCTGCGGAAGCGCATATCATGTAGGTGTTGTCGGAAAATATGTAATTGAAAAAATGTGCCGTATTCCTGTTGAGGTTCAGGTTGCGTCTGAGTTCCGTTACTGCGACCCTATCGTTGGTTCAAAGGATCTTGTTATTGTAATCAGCCAGTCGGGTGAAACCGCAGACACTCTTGCGGGTCTTAAAGAAGCAAAGAACCATGGCGCGAGAATTCTTTCGATTGTTAATGTAGTAGGAAGTGCAATTGCAAATGCATCGGATGATGTTATTTATACATGGGCAGGACCTGAAATTGCAGTTGCAACAACCAAGGCTTATTCTACGCAGCTTGCTGTTATGTATCTTATCGCGTTATACATGGCCGATAAGTTAGGCATGGTTACGTCAGGCGAATATGCAAGATATGTTAAGGACATTGAAGCGCTTCCGGATATGGTTGCAAAGATATTGGAAAACAAAGATGAGCTTCAGTACCTTGCGTCAAAATTCTACAACTGCAAGTCGATTTTCTTTATTGGAAGAAATCTTGACTATGCTGTTTCGCTTGAAGGCTCATTAAAGCTTAAGGAAATATCTTACATACACTCCGAAGCTTATGCTGCCGGAGAATTAAAGCACGGCACAATTTCACTTATTGAGGAAGGAACGCTTGTTATCGCTCTTGCTACCGGTTCAGAGCTGTTTGACAAAACTGTTTCAAATGTAAAAGAGGTTAAGGCAAGAGGCGCGGTTGTAATGGGTGTGACAACCGAAAATCAAGACGACATGGATACCGTTGCGGATTATGTTGTTAAGGTTCCGCAGATTAACGAAACACTTCTGCCGTCGCTTACAGTTATTCCTCTGCAATTATTCGGTTACTATGTAGCCTCGTTAAAAGGCTGTGATATTGACAAGCCGAGAAATCTCGCTAAGTCAGTTACTGTTGAATAATTATAAAAGTAATGTTTTTTCAGCTGCTGCAAAACTTTGTTTTGCAGCAGCTGTCACCATGCACATATTTTATTGACTGTCAGACCGCTTGGTGATAAAGGTAAGCGGCAATCCCCAAAACAGAAATATACAGTATGCCGCTGCTATGCCGGCAGCATCTTCACCAATACAAATATTTGTGAATCCTCTTATTTCATTCCATGCTTTCATTTTCTTTAATTGCGAACAGGCTCTTATTATACATCCTTTTGCGTATTTTTGCAAATGCTTTTTGTTTACGGACAGGCTCTTAATGTTCTTACTATACCAAAATAAAATCGGGCGGGGTAGATTTTGAAGCTGCCGCAAAAATGGGAATAAAGGTAATATGGGCTCTTTCACTTCCTGGAAAGATTGCGCCGGTTACATCGGGAGCTATAATTAAAGATACGATAATAAACGTAATGAGGGAAATGGCATAAGCGGCATAATAACAGAAAGGTGGTGATGACAATGGATTTGAAGGATAAAAAAATCGGCTTTGCAATGTGCGGGTCCTTCTGCACATTTAAAAAGACACTTGCCGCGCTTGAAGAACTGAAAAAAACAGGTGCTGAAATTTTCCCTATTATGAGCGAAACCGCTGCGTCAACTGACACGCGGTTCGGAAAAGCGGAGGAATTCAGGAAAAAAATAAAGGAAACCACAGGGAATGAAATTATAGAAACTATTAAAGCAGCAGAACCTATTGGTCCAAAAGCATACTTGGATATGTTGATTGTACTTCCGTGTACGGGAAATACACTTGCTAAGGCAGCGTCCGGAATTGCCGACAGCTCAGTTACGATGGCAATTAAGGCGCATCTCAGAAACAATCGTCCCGTGTTGCTCGGTGTGTCAACAAATGATGGATTGGGAGTAGCTGCTGAAAACATCGGCAGACTGCTGACACGCAAAAATATGTATTTTATTCCGTTTTCTCAGGATGATTACATAAAAAAACCAAACTCACTTGTTGCACATTTTGATAAGCTCGTTCCGGCTGCCGAAGCGGCTGTCGAGAGCAGACAATTACAGCCGCTTATCGGCTGATTATATAGATGTTACAAATGAATAGAAGGAGCTGCTGTAAAAATTTACATTTTGCAGCAGCTCTATGCAAAAACAGGTTTAACAATAATTATGACGGCAAATTTCCGCTGTATATACAGTTTAGCCGTTCCATACTTTTGCGCTTGTGCTCATCAAGTGAATGGGCATATCGTTTTAACGTAACGGAAACATCGGCATGACCTAATATTTCGCTTAGGGTTTTTATATCAAAACCGTTTTCAAGGGCGCGAACGGAAAAGGTGTGCCGTATAGTATGAAAATTTGCATATTCTACACCGGCTCTTTTTAATAATCTTTGGTATTGATTCTGCATTGTACGCGGATCCATAATATGAGAGTAAAGCTTGATGATATAATCATCCGAATTTCCATATATATTCCTAAGAATTTTACATAAAAATGAAGGCATTGGAATAGTGCGGCGGGAGCTTTCACTTTTCGGCGGAAATTCTGTAACAATTGATTTATTGTCTATTGTTATTCTTTGAACTGTGCGCCGCACAGACAAGGTACTGGACACGAAATTAATATCCTCCCATTTCAATCCGCATATTTCTCCCAGACGCAGACCGGTATACAATCCGATTAATATTCCTATCTCATTTGGATTTTTATCGATATTAACAGCGTTTTCTATCAGTGTCTGTTCTTCCCTTGTAAAAACTTTAACGTTATTTTTTCGGTTTTTGGGAAGTTCTGCACAACTCCATATATCATCTATGTAGTTCTTATCATATGCAATTTTCAGCGCTTGCTTAAGTATAGTAAAAATTCCTTTTAATGTTGAGGGAGCTAAATAGCTTTTCGAATCAATAAATACCTGCAAAAATTCAGTGCTAAGCTTACAGAGCCTAATGGTATTAAAGAAGGGTTTTATGTGATTCCGGTGATAGCGCATATATACATTATATGTAGAAGGCTTAATTTTATCTTTTAGAGAAATGATGTAATTTTCAATCCAATCGGATGCGGATATGCTTATCGGTGAAAGCCTTTTATCAATATTAGCTTTTTTCATCCTAAAACGGACTTCGTTATAGGTATTGGCATATACAGATCGATATTTTGCTTTTCCGTTTAGTGAATACGATTCAATATACCGTCCTTCCCAGCGACCGTCCTTGCGTTTATATATATTTTCTCCTCTTCGCGGCATGATTTATAACCTCCTTTATCCTGACCACGTTTTTGATGGTTATTGAATAAATTATATCAGAAATTCTTAAATTACGGATAAGCTCTTAGTACGAATTTTTGAGGAGAAAATACAGAGAGTATCCTCGATTTTTAAACATGTACACAAGTTATGGATAAATTGCAAACAAGACATGAAGGCTTGCTCAAGGGGCGTAATTGTTTACGGACTATGATTAAACAAAACAATTATTTTATTATTTTAGAGTATAAACTGCTTGTTAAAACACACTGTTTATTCATATCTTGTTAATAAAATTTACGATATTGTAAAAATAGTGAGAGAATGTTTCCTGCGGCTTGACTAATTTGCCATAGTATGATAGAATATATTATACAATGCAGAGGTTTTGGCAAATTTTCAGCTAAATTTTATGCACTAAAATATATAGGGAGGAATAAGAAATAAACATGAAGAAAAACACATTGACAAGAACATCGGTTGTCTGTGTGCTGGCTATTCTCTGCTGTATTCTGTGGGGAAGCGCAACGCCGTCAATCAAGAAGGGGTATGAATTATTTAACATTGCCGCGGGAGATACTGCTGCGCAGATTTTGTTTGCCGGTATGCGTTTTGTGCTTGCCGGAATATTGACAATTCTTTTCGGCAGTATAATAAGCAGAAAGGTGCTTGTTCCGAAAAAGGAATCTGCGGCGCCGATTGTAAAGCTTGCGATGGTTCAGACGATTTTGCAGTATGTATTTTTTTACATAGGTCATGCGCATACCTCCGGGGTAAAGGCGGCGATTATAAACGGCTCCAATGTATTTATTGCGATTCTGTTTGCAGTATATCTTTTCAGGTATGAGAAAATGACATGGATAAAGCTTGCAGGCTGTATTGCGGGCTTTGCGGGAATAGTGCTGATAAATCTCACAGGCAGCGGTTTTAACATGAATATGTCGCTGGCGGGGGAGGGAGCAATCCTTGTTTCGGCAACAGCCTATGCGCTTTCATCGGGAATGATTAAGAAGTATTCACAGAATGAAAATCCGGTTGTTCTGAGCGGCTATCAGTTTTTTATCGGCGGAATTGTAATGTGCGCTGCCGGGTTTATTGCAGGAGGAAGGATTATCGGCTTTACTGTTAATTCATCGCTGCTTCTTGTATATCTTGCAATGATTTCATCGGTAGCATACACGATTTGGGGAATACTCCTGAAGTATAATCCGGTTGCAAAGGTTACTGTGTTTGGTTTTACAAACCCGATATTCGGAGTAATTCTTTCGGCAATATTCCTCGGCGAAGGAAGTCAGGCGTTCGGCATACGCGGGCTTGCGGCGCTTGCACTTGTGTCGCTCGGTATATTTGTAATCAATAAAGCAAAGCAGTAAAAAATCCGTATCAAAACTAATTGAGTTTTGATACGAATTTTTTTATATATCCAAATTTGAAACATACTTTGCGTTAGCTTCGATAAACTCACGTCTGGGCTCTACCTTATCTCCCATTAGAACTGTAAAAATTCTGTCTGCTTCAATAGCGTCCGCAAGTTCCACTCTAAGCAAAGTACGCTTTGCCGGATCCATAGTTGTTTCCTTAAGCTCCGGCGGATCCATCTCTCCAAGACCCTTGTAACGCTGAACCTTGCAGCCGGGACCCATTTCCTGGATAAGTCTGTCACGCTCCGTTTCGTCAAATGCAAAATGTTCGACAAGATTCTTGTTCTTGCCCTTAAATACCTTAAACAGCGGCGGCTGAGCCAGATATACATGTCCTTCCTCAATAAGAGGACGCATATAACGGAAAAAGAAGGTAAGCAGCAGCGTTCTGATATGCGAACCGTCAACATCAGCATCTGCCATGATTATGACCTTGCCGTATTTAAGATTTGCCGTGTTAAATTCATCGCCTATACCGGCTCCGAGTGCCTGAATAATAGGAAGAAGCTTTTCATTCGTATAAACCTTGTCTATTCTTGACTTCTCAACATTCAGCATTTTTCCCCACAAGGGAAGGATAGCCTGGAAACGTCTTTCGCGGCCCTGCTTAGCGCTTCCGCCCGCGCTGTCACCCTCAACGATAAACAGCTCTGTATACGGTGCACCTTCGTCTGTGCAGCGTGCAAGTTTACCTAAAAGCGAGGAATTGCTGGCATTGCTGTTTTTTCTTGAGTTTTCTCTTGCCGCCTTTGCCGCTTCTCTTGCGCGGGATGCCGCAAGCGTTTTTTCTATGATTGTGCGTGCAATTTTCGGGTTTTCTTCTAAGAAATCAGCAAATTTGCTGTTTAGTGCATTCTCAACAAGTGTTCTTGCCGCGCTGTTTCCAAGCTTTGCTTTTGTCTGACCTTCAAACTGAGCCTCTATTACTTTTACACTGATAACTGTTGTAAGACCCTCTCGTGTATCGTCACCTGTAAGATTGGAATCTTTTTCCTTAAGAAAATTATATTTTCGCGCATAATCGTTGATAACTCTTGTCATACCGGACTTAAAGCCCGTTTCGTGAGTACCGCCGTCCGGGGTATGAATATTGT
The DNA here is from genome assembly GCA_030536655.1 of bacterium. Lineage (GTDB taxonomy): Bacteria > Bacillota > Clostridia > UBA1381 > UBA1381 > UMGS1958. The sequence goes on from JAUNPN010000009.1 coordinate 14,639, forward strand.
TTGCAAACGAATAGAGCATCTCGCTGTAGGAAGTGGTATACTGCATTGCAATCTCAACCATCATATCATTTCTTGCAGCTTCAAAATAGATAACCTCATCATGAAGCGGCTCCTTGCCCTTATTGAGATATGTTACAAACTCCTTGATACCGCCCTCGGCATAGAGCGTAACCGGAGACGGTTTCTCAACTCTGTAGTCCGTGAGTATGATTTTCACGCCCTTGTTAAGGAATGCCTGCTCACGCATACGGTCAAGCAGCGTATTATAATCAAATTCAAGCACCTCAAAAATTTCCGGGTCAGGCTTGAAGGTTATCTTTGTGCCTGTCTTATCAGTATCGCCTATAATCTTAAGCTTACAGGTGGCATGACCGCGCTCATAGCTTTGATAATGCACGTGCTCGCCGTCTGAAACCTCAACCTCAAGATGCTCGGAAAGCGCGTTTACTACCGAAGAGCCGACTCCGTGCAGTCCGCCGGAAACCTTGTATCCGCCGCCGCCGAATTTACCGCCGGCATGAAGTACGGTCAGGACAACTTCAACTGTAGGTATACCTTGCTGAGGATGAATACCGACTGGGATTCCTCGTCCGTTATCGGTTACGGTTATGCTGTTGTCGGCATTGATGTCAACTGAAATTTCTGTGCAGTAACCGGCAAGTGCCTCGTCTATTGAGTTATCAACGATTTCGTATACCAGATGATGAAGGCCCGCAGATGAGGTAGAACCGATGTACATACCCGGACGCTTGCGCACGGCTTCAAGTCCTTCAAGAACCTGTATTTGGTTTTCGTCATATTTTACTTCGACTTTTTCTAATTCACTCACGATTTTATATATCTCCTTTACAGTGCTATGTTTTTCTTCTTTGCGCGGCTGCCGAGTACCTTGGGCGACAGGGATGAAAGATAAACTCTCCTGCCGTTTTCCTTGCCGGTAACGATAAATGAAACGGGCAGCTCATCGGTGGAATTGACCAGCCTGCCGTTTTTCTGCGCATCGGGCAGAAAATCTCTGCCGCGCGGTGAAACGGTGGTGTTATCCATGTCAAATATTCCTATTACATCTTTTGAACTGAGTACAAGATTGTTTCCTGCATGAATATACATAATATTTTTCCTTACATTATTACGCTGCCGGACTGTATTCTGAACAGATGTGTTTCGGCAGTGCTTTTTGTTAAATCCGTATCGGTTGAGGTAATTAATACCTGTTTGTTTTTTATCCTTTGCGCCAGATACATTCGCCTGTTGATGTCAAGCTCGCTCATAATATCATCAAGCAGCAGTACCGGATATTCATCTCTTATATGCTGTATACAGTCAGCTTGCGCAATTTTTATCGAAAGCGCAGCGGTTCTTTGCTGTCCCTGTGAACCGTAAAGCCGTGCTTCCTTGCCGTTTATTGTAATGCTCAGGTTATCGCGCTGAATGCCAAGCAGTGCAGAAGCGAATAATATTTCGCGCTCCTGAGCGGCTTCAAGGCGGCTGAGAAACTCATTTTCATCCAGCTCATTTTCCGTTTTTATACTCGGTGAGTATTCAAGACGCAGCTCCTCGCCGCAGATTTCCTTTTGTATAGATGAAGCAAACTCGTTCAGCCGCTCCAGAAATTCCGAGCGGTATTTCATTATAAGCGCGCCTTTTTCGGCGAGCGTCATGTTCCAGACGGTAAGCAGCGAATCAGAGGATTTGCCGTTTGCTTTAAGCTGCTTCAAAAGACTGTTCTTTTGTGCGAGTGCCTTGCTGTATTCCGAAAGGCTTATCAGATATTTCGGATAAAGCTGGCTCAGTGCAGAATCAATAAAGCGTCGGCGGAAGGCGGGAGAGCCTTTAACCAGATCAAGATCCTCCGGCGAAAACATGACTACATTCAGGTAGCTCATCAGCTTTGAAAGCTTGTTTATCGGTACGGAGTTGATCCATACCGATTTTTTTCCGGAATTGCGGCGGCAAAGCCGCATTTTGGCAGTATAGCTTCTGTCAGCATCCTCAAAGGTAATTTCAAGCTGCGCCATATCTGCACCGAACCGGATAAGCTCCTTATCGGACTTTGCTCTGTGGCTTCTGCCCTGAGCAAACATATACACAGCCTCAAGTATATTGGTTTTGCCCTGAGCATTGTCACCGTATATCATATTGGTAAGCGGTGAAAATTCAAGGACAGCCTCCGTATAATTACGGAAGTTCTGAAGCTTCAGCGAATTTATGTGCATTATTCTTTCCCAATTAAGATTTCAACCGTTTCATCATCAAACTCAACGGTTACAGTGTCACCCTCACGAACTTTTTTGCCGCGCATTTCGCAGCGTTCGCCGTTAAAGGAAACAATCCCCTCATGAATCATTGCTTTAGCGTCAGCTCCGTTTTCCGCAATGCCGGAAAATTTAAGGAGTTGGTCAAGCTTTATAAATTCTGTGTTTATATAAATATCAAGTTTCTGCATAATATATATCTCTTTTATTTAGTTTCGCGCGAAACGGTTCTTACACCGTGTATCTGTTTGATTTTCTTTGTAAGCAATGCCAAATCTGAGGTGTTCCTCAGCTCGACACCGAGTGTAATAACAGCAATGCCGTTCTTCATGACGTATGCATTTACCGATTTAAACGGAATTTTCAGCGTTGAAAGGATATTTGTAATTTCCATAAGAACGCCGTCGCGGTCAAGTACCTCGATACGAAGCTTTGCCTCGGTAAGCGTAGCCTTTGACATATCCCATTCAACATCGATGAAACGTGCTCTGTCCTGCTCCTGAAGATTATCGGGGTTGATGTTAGGACAGTCCGAGCGGTGAATGCTTACGCCCTTGCCCTTTGTAATAAAGCCGACAATACTGTCGCCGGGAACCGGGGTACAGCAGCTTGCAAGATTTACAAGACAATTACTGATGCCCTTTACTATTATACCCTTATCTGATGTACGTTTAATCGGTGCGGGAGAAATTTGTGAGGGAGAGCTTCCGTTTTCAAACACAGCATCCAACTGTTTGCGCTTTTCCTCCGCCTCAATTTCGGCAGTCCAGTTGTTGCGCAGACGCATTACAACCTTTTGAGCGGAAATTCCTCCGTAGCCTACTGCGGCGATAAGGTCATCAAGCGTGTTGAAGCCGTATTTTTTTGTAACGAGCGACATCCATTCCGGTCTGAACAGCTGCGAACGGGTATTGCCCAGTCTCCTTAATTCACGCTCAATAAGCTCGTTTCCGTGTTCAATATTTTCCTCGCGCTTTTCCTTCTTAAACCACTGGTTAATTTTATTTTTTGCGTTTGTTGTGCGGCAGAGGTTTATCCAGTCTCTGCTGGGACCGTGGTTGTTTGCGGTTAGAATTTCAACGATTTCTCCGTTTTGCACGACATAGCTGTTCGGAACGATTTTACCGTTTACCTTAGCGCCGCTCATCTTACAGCCTACCTGCGTATGTATGAGGAATGCAAAGTCGATAACGGTGCTTCCGGCCGGCAGTGAAATAACTCTGCCCTGCGGAGTGAACACAAACACTTCATCTGCAAAAAGGTCACAGCGCAGTGTATTGAAGAAATCGTCTGTGTCGAGAACGGACTGCTGAGTATCAAGCAGCTGTCTTACCCAGCTGAGCGTATTGTCCATATCGTTTGAACCGCTCTTGCCTTCCTTGTACTTCCAGTGTGCGGCAATACCTTCTTCGGCGATGCGATGCATTTCCCAGGTACGAATTTGAATTTCGAACGGAGTACCGTTCGGACCGATAACGGTTGTATGCAGAGATTTGTACATATTCGGCTTCGGCATTGCGATGTAGTCCTTAAAACGCATCGGAACAGGAGTGTAATGCTCATGCACAAGACCGAGAACAGCATAGCAGTCAGAAACAGAATCAACAATTACACGAACTGCGAATAAGTCGTACAGCTCATCCATTGTCTTGTTCTGAGTGAACATTTTACGGAATATACTGTAAAAATGCTTGGCTCTGCCGCTTACCTCACATTTTATCTCAGCGTCTGAAAGGATTTCGCGGAGAGTTTTCATAAGACCTGTTATATATTCCTCGCGCTCTTCTTTTTTCTGATTAATGCTTGTGCGGATTTCCTCGTAGGCTATAGGGTCAAGGTATTTGAGCGCTAAATCCTCAAGCTCGATTTTAATTTTTGACATACCAAGACGGTGTGCAAGCGGAGCATACACGTCAAGGGTTTCCTTTGAGATAAGCAGCTGCTTCTTGCGGGGCATAAAGTTTAATGTGCGCATATTGTGAAGCCGGTCAATGAGCTTGATGATTATTACGCGAATATCCTTTGCCATTGCGAAGAACATTTTGCGAAGGTTATCAACCTGCTGTTCTTCTCTTGTGTTGTATTTGATTTTTTTTAGCTTAGTTACGCCGTCAACGAGCAGAGCGACATTCGGACCGAACAAAGTCTCAATATTCTCGTATGAATAGGGAGTATCCTCAACAACGTCATGGAGCATACAGGCAGTTATTGTTGTAGCGTCCATTGAAAGCTGTGATGCGATATATGCAACCTGAACAGGATGCTCAATATATGGTGCACCGCTTTTTCTGAACTGATTTTGATGTGACCATTTAGCAAGTCTGTACGCGGTATAAATCATATCGGTATTGGCGGACGGATTGTGTTCCTTGACAGAACGGATAATTTCGTCTACAATCGCATTTGAATCGGTCGTACAATTTTGTTTGATTTTAGACGGTTCAAAAATGTTGTTATTTTCCATTACAAATCCCCCTATCGATTCATTATTTTTAAATCTTTAATAATAAGCTGCACCGACTCAACGCCAAGATAATAATTTATATCAAGCTGAAAAGCCGCATTAATAATCATTCCGGTACTAAGCTCCGAGGCGAGAGAGCCTAATGAAAAGCCTATACCGTTTAAGCTTATACCCTCGCGCGTAAGCTTAAGCCGAAGATGGTTATTATCTGCTCCGACTGTGCTTACATATACAATCTCAAGATTATCCATTGAAAAGACGGGCTTTTCATTATTCATGCCAAACGGTTCAAGCTTTGATAATGCCTTTGCGCATTGAAGTGTTGCGTGTCCGGGATTAATCGGGCAGTCAATACAAAGCTTTGGAACAAGCATATCCGGACTGAGGCACTTATCCGCATATTTGTTGATAGCCTCTGAGAACTTAGTAATATCGGAGATATTTACGTTAAGTCCTGCGGCTGCCGAATGTCCTCCGAAGCCGATTAGGAAGTCCGAGCAAGCGGTAAGCGCATCAAAAAGGTTGAAACCGGGAACGCTTCTTCCGCTGCCCTTACCGTTGCCCTTTCCATCATCGGAAATAAGTATGCAGGGCTTGTAGTAGCGCTCATTAAGCCTTGAAGCCACAATACCTATAACTCCCTGATGCCAGTTTGTATTTGAGAGGACGATAACCTTTTTCTTTTCAAAGTTCACATCGCGCGCGATCATGTCAAGTGCTTGGTCAAATATTTTCTGTTCTTCGCTTTGACGCTTACGGTTTGCAAAATCGAGCTTCTTAGCCGTTTCAAGAGCCTCGTTGTAATCCTCGCAGAGAAGCAGATCTACGCCGATTGAAGCGTTGTAAAGTCTGCCTGACGCGTTAAGCCGCGGCGCTAATGTAAAGCCTATAGTTGATGAATTAACCGGAGTACGCGAGCCGGAGACCTCCATTAATGCGCGTATACCGGGGCGGGAGGGCTTTTGAAGAAGCCGCAGACCTCGGTCGACGAAAATTCTGTTTTCATCAATAAGCGGGACAACATCCGCAATTGTGCCTATTGCAACGAGATCAATGTATTTGTTAAAGCACTGACTTGTATTACTGCCCATAGCCATTGTTACTGCAAGTATCAGCTTAAAGGCTATGCCCGCACCGCATAGACTGTCAAACGGATAGGTATCGTCTTCTTGTTTGGGGTCAATAACAGCAACGGCGTCTTCCGGGATACGCTCCTTGCAGGTATGGTGATCGGTAATGATGACGTCCATGCCTTGGAGATGAGCAAACGAGGTTTCGCCTATAGCCGTAATTCCGCAGTCAACGCTTATAAGAAGCTTTTTTCCTTTTTTTATAAGCTTATTCACAGCTCGGATATTTATACCATAGCCCTCGCTGCTGCGTTCCGGAATGTAGTATTCGACATCAGCGCCGTGAGAGCGGAGAAAATCGTAAAGTATAGCAGTGGAGGTAATGCCGTCAACGTCATAGTCACCGTATACAACGATAGGCTCGCGCTTCTCCAGAGCAGCCATTATGCGTGCAACCGCTTTGTCCATATCCTTCATTTCAAAAGGATTAATAATATCGTGCATGGATTTTGTAAAATACGGTTTAATCTTATCTTCCGAAATGCCGCGGTTAAGGAGAACAGCGGTTATTATGGGATGAAGCGAGTACTTTTTTGATATACGGGTTATATCCTCACGCTTATGCTGCTTATATTTATATTCCCATTTCTTTTCCAAAGTAATTCCTCTTAACAATTATAAAATATTTTCTTCATAATATTATAACATTTTTTTTTGAACTTGTAAAGTGCAATATAAAAATAAATTTATTTTTCAAGCAAAACTCTTAATTGACAAAGTAAATTCAAGTCTTAAATTTGTCAGACTAAGTTCTACTTGGTATGCTTTTACAGCTGAAGTTACTTTGGCAATTAAGAACACGTTCAAAAACCGTGGATAAAGTAAAAGTTACTCTTGACTAAATTAACACGGATATGCTATAATTAGTTTGGGGAGAATAATATTTGCAGCGTTTAAAGAAAGTAGGTATTTACATGAAAACAGCATTATTAATTATGGCTGCGGGGATAGGCTCACGCTTCGGCGGAGGAATCAAGCAGCTTGCACCGGTCGGAATGAACGGTGAAATTATCATGGATTATTCGATTCATGACGCCATTGAAGCAGGCTTTAATAAAATTATTTTTGTTATAAGAAAAGATATTGAAAAAGATTTTATGGAGGTTATAGGCAGCCGCATAGAGAAGATATGCGCTTCAAAGGGTGTTGAGGTAGCATATGCGTTCCAAAGTCTTGACGATATTCCGGGAGAAGTTCCGGAAGGACGCACAAAGCCGTGGGGAACCGGTCAGGCTGTGCTTGCTGCGAGAGATGCGATTGATTCACCGTTTGTAGTTCTCAATGCGGATGATTATTACGGCAAGGAGGCTTTTGTGAAGCTTCATGATTATCTCTGCCTTGAAGCAAAGGACGAGTTCTGTATGGCAGGCTTTAAGCTTAAGAATACCCTATCGGATAACGGCAGTGTAACAAGAGGCATCTGCAAGGTTGATGACAGCTTATTTTTAACCGAGGTTGTTGAAACTACGGATATAGTAAAGACAGAAAACGGCGCGGCTGTAAACGGAAAAGAGGTTGACCCGGACGCGTATGTTTCAATGAATATGTGGGGACTTCCGCAGAGCTTTGTGTATACCTTGAAGGAAGGGTTTGTGACCTTCTTTGAGGAGGATGTTCCGGCAAATCCGATGAAGGCAGAATACTTGCTGCCGATTATAATCGGAAAGCTTCTTGAGGAGGGAAAGGTTGCCGTAAAGGTACTGGAATCAAGCGATAAATGGTTCGGTGTTACATACGCTGAGGACAAGGCATATGTTATAGAGTCCTTTAAAAAACTTATTGACGAGGGCATCTATAAGGAAGAATTATTCAGCGATTTATAATTTAAAACCGTGAAATATTAAAAATTCAGTATTGACAAATAAGAAAAACAGTGCTATAATATTATATAAAAGCGATGAAAAAGACAGTAGCATAGTTATACGCCGTAAAGAGAGGGAATATCATGGGCTGGAAGTATTCCTATGGCGCGGCAGTGTGAAAACCACTTTTGAGCTGCGGTGAGGAAATGCGCCGCCGTGTTTCCGCGTTAAGGATTAATTGAGTGACAGTACAATTGTACTGTAATCAGGATGGAACCGTGTATATTTACACTCCTGAGGCATATTATTACTATGTCTCAGGAGTTTTTTATTTTTTTGAAAGGAAGATGAAAAATGGCAGAAGAATTAAATGAGCTTCAAACGCTGCGCCACAGTGCGTCGCACGTTATGGCACAGGCAGTAAAAAGACTGTTTCCGCAGGTAAAGTTAGCGATAGGACCGGCGATTGACACCGGCTTCTACTATGATTTTGATACAGATAAGCCGTTCACACGCGAGGACCTTGACGCCATTGAATCGGAAATGAAGAAGATTGCAAAGGAAAATCTGAAAATTGAGCGTTTTGAACTGCCGAGAGCAGAAGCACTTGAATTAATGAAGGATGAACCGTACAAGATAGAGCTGATTAATGAGCTTCCGGAGGATTCTGTTATTTCCTTCTACAAGCAGGGTGAGTTCACAGACCTTTGTGCCGGTCCGCACGTAAAGTACACCTCAAAGGTAAAAGCATATAAGCTGCTTTCCGCAACGGGTGCATATTGGAGAGGTGACGAGCACAGACAGATGCTTACAAGAATTTACGGTACAGCGTTTACAAATAAGGCAGATCTTGAGGCTCATTTAGAGCAGCTTGAAGAAGCAAAGAAACGTGACCATAACAAGCTTGGACGTGACCTTGAATTGTTTACTACGGTGGATATTATCGGTCAGGGACTTCCGGTAATGCTGCCGAAGGGCGCGAGAATTATCCAGCTGCTTCAGCGTTGGGTTGAGGACGAGGAGCAAAAACGCGGATGGCAGCTTACAAAAACTCCGTTAATGGCAAAAAGTGATTTGTATAAGCTGTCCGGTCACTGGGATCATTATAAAGATGGTATGTTTGTATTGGGTGATGAAGAAAAGGATGACGAGGTGTTTGCTCTCCGTCCGATGACATGTCCGTTCCAGTATCAGGCATTCCTGAATAGAGGACGTTCCTACAGAGATTTGCCGATGCGTCTGAATGAAACTTCGACATTGTTCAGAAATGAAGCTTCCGGTGAAATGCATGGACTTATCAGAGTTCGTCAGTTCACAATCTCGGAGGGACATTTAATGTGCACTCCGGAGCAGCTTGAGGATGAGTTCAGAGGCTGTCTTGAGCTTACGACCTATATGTTAAAGACTTTGGGATTATATGAGGACGTTTCATACCGTTTTTCACAGTGGGATCCGTCTGACAGAGAAAAGTATATCGGAACAGAGGAGCAGTGGGACGAAGCGCAGAGCAAGATGAAGAATATTCTTGACGATCTTGGAATTGATTATAAAATCGGAATCGGCGAGGCTGCATTTTATGGTCCGAAGCTTGATATTCAGATTAAGAATGTACACGGCAAGGAGGATACTCTTATCACAATCCAGATTGACCAGATGCTTGCAGAGAAGTTTGGTATGGAATATACCGACCGTGACGGAAAGAAGAAGAATCCTTATATTATCCACAGAACATCAATCGGTTGCTATGAAAGAACGCTTGCGCTTTTGATTGAAAAGTATGCGGGCGCGTTCCCGACATGGTTGGCTCCGGTACAGCTTAAGTTCCTTCCGATTGCGGACAGACATCTCGATTATGTGTATGACGTAAAGAAAAAGCTTGCAGACAGCGGTATAATCAGAGTGGAGGTTGACGACAGAAGCGAAAAGCTTGGCTACAAGCTCCGTGAGGCTCAGCTTGAGAAGGTTCCTTATATGATTGTTGTCGGCGATAAGGATATTGAAAACGGCACTGTATCAGTTCGTTCGAGAAAGAAGGGTGATATGGGAAGTATGAAGATTGACGAATTTATCAAGATGATTGTTGACGAGGTCGAAAGCAAGGCAAGATAAGTCTTGCGCGGCTTGGATATGCCGGAATTAAGAAAAAGGCAAAAATGCATGGAGGCTGCCAATGTATTTTTGCCTTTTTTCCCTTGAATAAACCCTCGCTGTGTGGTACAATAGTAAAGAGAATAAAAATATCGGAGGAAGTTTGGAAAAAGATAAACGGCGCATCTTGCCGCCTTTCGGTGCTTGAAGTACATTGAGTACGACTGCGTCCCTCAAAGCGGCAATCTGCTTGCTTCTCTTTTCCCAAACGGATTGGTGAAAGCATTTCAGGTTATAAAGTATGAAAATTAAGAAAATATTAGCAGCGGGGATGATTTTTGCTGCAATGACAGTTTGTACAAGTGCGCGAGCTTCCGATTTGCCGGCATTTCCCGGTGCGGAGGGCGGCGGAAAATATACAACGGGCGCAAGGGGAAAGAGTACCCGTTCGGTGTATCATGTAACAAATTTGAATTCAAGCGGCACAGGCTCTTTTAAAGACGCTGTTTCAAAAGAAGGAAGGATAATTGTATTTGATGTGGGCGGTACAATTGAGCTTAACGGCACCCTTACAATAAATAAAAACAATCTTACAATACTCGGACAGACTGCTCCCGGCGACGGAATAACCTTTTCCGGCGGAGATATTTTGATTGGCGAAGGGAAAAAGAATATCATAATGAGGTATCTGAGAGTACGTCCGACAGATAAAAACGGCGGCGAGCCGGATGGGATAGGCGGAAGATGGAACAGTAATATTATAATTGACCACTGTTCAATGTCATGGTCTGTTGATGAAATGATGACCCTTTATGCAGGTTCATCGGAAAAAGCCACTCCCGGTTCAAATCTGACGGTACAGAACTGTATTGCGGCGGAAAGTCTCAGAATGAGTAATCATTTTAAAGGCGCCCACGGCTACGGTGCAATTATCGGCGGAACAAATTCAAGCTGGCTGAATAATCTGTTCGCTCATCATGACAGCCGTTCTCCGAGGCTTGACAGAGAATTGCAGAACACGGATTTCTCGAATAATGTCATATATGACTGGGGAATTACCAATTCGGCATATGGTGCAGAGCCGTATTCCTACAATAACAAGACACAGAAAAAGTCGATTGTAAACTGGGTGAATAACTATTATAAATACGGCCCCGGAACAGCTCCGAAGCTGATGAGCAGAATATTTGATGTGAGCAATCCGGAGGGTGTATCTCCGTATTCGCAGTTCTATTTTAACGGCAATTTTGTCGAGGACAGCGAACAGGTAACAAATAATAATTTAAGCGGAATAAATAACAGCAGATACGCTGATTTTCTCACAGAAGCGGCATATATGGGTAAATATACATATGAACCGCTGACTGCCGGAGAAGCGTATAAATATGTTCTTGCGAATGCCGGTGCGACACTTCCAAGGCGTGACGCTGCGGATGCGAGAATAATAAATGATGTCAAAAACAGAACAGGCAGAATAATTAACAATGCGGACGAGGTCGGCGGAAGCATAAAATCAGAACCGGCTTATAAAAAATTTGAGATTCCGGAAGATTGGAAGACTGCAAACTCAATGGATAACGCAAAGGAAACGGACATAGTTTCCGATGGAAAATTTGCGGGTTATACATGGATAGAAGCGTATATAAATGATTGGACAGAAAATGCGGAGCCGCCCTCAAACCCTATGGTAACCGTACTTTCGCCGGCAACGGCAGCCGTATATGACAGCATCAACGGATACAATGTTGATAACGGTGCGTGGAGGGTTATGAAGGAGGATGAAACTCTTGAATACCGCGCCGTTGCTGACGCTGTACCCGGAACAACAGTTCAGAATATGGAGCTGTATGATGGCAGTACGCTTTTAAAGACATATGAGGGACATGAAATCAATGACGTTATCAGTCTTGAAGAAGGGACACATTATCTTACCTGCCGTGCCGTTAATAACAAGGGTGAAAAAACACAAAGCACTACTTCGATAGTATATGTCGATTCGGTAAACGCACCGGAGAACCTCAGATACACTGCGATAGGAGATACGGCATTTGAAGGAGCGGGAGCGGCGTCTGTGAATGATGAGGGCATATACACAGTGAGCGGAGCCGGAGGAATATATCCATCATCCGGAGTTTCAAATGACAGCTGCGGATTTATGTACAGAGAGCTTGCCGGAGATTTTGACATAAGCGTAAAAATAGAAGAAATACCCAAGTTTGAAAATTACCAGGTAAGCGGTCTTATGTTGAGAGCCGGACTTGAGCCGTCTGCGCAGATGGCTATGCTTGCGGACGGATGGATTAAATACGGTGAAAACGTAAGAGTAATAAGCAGGGCAAAAAGCGGCGGAAAAACCAAGGAAACTTTTTTCAGCAGCAGCAGCGGGAAGGTGATTTCAAATTTGGATTTGTACAATACGCAGGAAACGGAATATAGGCTTCCGAAGTATCTCAGAATGACAAGAACCGGGGACACAATAACCTTCTATGTTTCAAACGGCGGCAGCAGCTGGAACGATAATACGCGTCAGCCAATGACTATCACGTTGGAAAACCTGCCGGAAATGGTATATGTCGGATTGGCGGCAGACAGCGCGTGCGGCATATCCGTAAAGGATTATTTCGCAAGAGCCAAATTCAGTGATTTTAAGCTGAACGGTACGGATATTACTGAAGTGCCGCTTTATACAGCGGCTCCCGCACCCCCGGAACCAACGGCTCCGTCAACGGCAGAGCCTTCAGCGTCACCTGACGCCGAGCCGACAAAAAAACCGGAAAACTATATTTTTGAATCAGATAATATAATACATATATTGTCGGATACCGATGCTCAGGCATATATTGTATATTATTCGGAAAACGGCAGGCTTGAGAGCGTACGCAGACTTGACGTTAAGATGAATGAGGAGATACAGGCTGAGCGCACATCGGGCGGTAAAGCAATCGTAATGCTGTGGAGCGGACAAAAGCCCCTGACAGATAAAACGGAGCTTTATTAAATCTGCAAAGAAGAAAAGGGAGAGAATAGAAATCGTGAAAATCTACTTAAATGAAACTCATGATGAGGAGCGGGCATTTTACGGAATAACCGGCGCAAGGCTGAAAGGCTGTCGGTTTGAGGGTCCGGCAGACGGAGAATCCGCATTGAAGGAAACTGCCGATTTGGAGATAGAGAACTGTGATTTCCTTTTAAGATATCCGCTTTGGCATACGGACAGAGCTGCTGTAACAGATTGCCGTATGACTGAAACCTGCCGCGCAGCTCTTTGGTATGATAATGACATTTTAATAAAAAATTCAGAGCTTGGCGGAATCAAGGCGGTGCGTGAATGTAACAATATAAGCCTTGAGGCTTGCAGAATAAATTCGACGGAATTCGGCTGGTTCTGCAGAAACATAAAAATGAAGGATTGTGAGCTTAGCTCGGAATATCCGTTTTTACATAGCTCGGAAATGGAATTTGACGGACTGAAGATGAAGGGAAAGTATTCATTTCAGTATACGGAAAATGTTACATTCCGGAACTGCCGGCTTGATACGAAGGATGCGTTCTGGCACAGTAGAAATGTAACCGTATATGACAGCATAGTGAAGGGAGAATATCTCGCGTGGTATTCGGAAAATCTTCGTCTTGTACGCTGTAAAATTATCGGCACGCAGCCTCTCTGCTATGCAAAGGGACTTGTTATAGAGGACTGCGAGATGATAGACTGTGATCTGTCCTTTGAAAAGAGCTATGTTCACGCAAGCGTAAGGGGCAATATTATGAGCGTGAAAAATCCGGCGGGCGGAGTTATTACGGCTGACACGATAGGTGAAATAATACAGGAAGATAAAACAAGCAAATGTGAGATTAAGTTTGGAAAAAGATAAGCGGCGCATCTTGCTTCCCTCAGCGAATTGAAGTATAAACATACGTCGGCGTCGCTTCTGACGGCAATCTGCTTGCTTCTCTTTTCCCAAACGCATTGCTGAAAGGAATTCGGATTATAAGTTTGGAAATGATTATTTAAGTTTTAGGGAGATATATTTATGAAATCAATATGCGGTGCAGATTGTAATAACTGCGGCATGAAAAAGAACTGTAAAGGCTGTATTGAAACGGATGCTCATCCGTTTGGAGGCAGATGTGCAGCGGGAGAATGTTATAAAAACGGAGGCAAAAAATTATTCTGTGAATATAAAAAGCAGCTGATTGAAGAATTTAATTCTCTTGATATTCCTGATATGCCTAAGATAACAGAGCTATGCACATTAAAAGGCGAATATATCAATTTAGAGTATGCACTTCCTAATGGACAGCAAATAAAACTGCTTGAGGATAATAATATATATTTAGGATATCAGGCTGAAAAGAAAGACAGTGACAGGTGTTACGGTCTTGCAGCCGATGATGATTATCTTTTGATATGTGAATATGGCTGCGGCGGTGCTGAACCGCAAATTGTAATATACAGAAGAAGATAGATTTGGTTTGTTATATAGCAGACTTTATGATTTTTCAAAAAGGAATTATAAATGAGATAACACAGGAAAGAGGCTGTCACAGTGGTCAATTTGAAATTAAGCAAAGATTTGCCGATAGGCTTTATGGATTCCGGACTTGGAGGACTGAGCGTACTGCGTCAGGCGGTGCGCCTTATGCCGAATGAGGATTTTATATACTACGGAGATTCAGCAAACGCACCGTATGGTACAAAGCCTGCGGAGGTTATACGAACGCTCACGTTCAGCGTGGTGGAAATGCTTTTGGAGCGAGGAATAAAAGGACTTGTCGTAGCATGCAACACGGCGACAAGCGCTGCGGTAAGACCGCTTCGTGAAAAATATCCGGATCTGCCGATAGTGGGAATAGAACCTGCGGTAAAGCCCGCGGCAATACAAAATCACGGCGGCAGAGTCATTGTAATGGCAACGCCGATGACGATACGTCAGCCAAAGTTTCATCATTTGATTGACAAGTATAAGAATATGGCTGAGATTATTCCGGTTGAGTGTAAGGGCTTGATGGAGTATGTTGAGCACGGGGAGCTGTACGGAGCTGATTTGAATGAGTATTTTGACGAGCATTTGGCGCCGTACCTTACGGAGGATACAGAAACAATAGTTTTGGGCTGTACGCATTACCCGTTTTTAATTCCGCAGCTTAAGGAATATCTGAATAACGATAATATAAGGCTGATAGACGGAAGCTACGGCACATCAATGGAGCTTATGCGCCAGCTTAAGGAAAAGGATTTATTAAAGGACGGAACTGAAAAGGGACACGTGATTATAGAAAATTCATTGCCGGATTCTAAAATGGTAGAGTTGAGTTATAGGTTATTGAGAGGATAAAAGAAAGAGCGGAGCTTTGGCGAAATTATTGCCGAAAAAGCTCTGCTCTTTGTATTACTGCTGCTTGCTAATAAATCTTACGTCAATAATTCGGCTTCCGTCGCTGGCTTCCGTTCCGTCTATATAATGGCAGGAATTAAGCGCCCAAACAGCATCTTCAATGGTAATCCTTTCGCGGTTTTCAAGGAATATAATATTTTTAGCCATTTGCAGCAGCTTAACGGCATCACGTCCGTTCTTGGTATACTTTGCAAGCATGCGAATTGCCTGGTCGTCAATCGGAAGCAGCAGCCGTTTACAGGTATTGCGTATAATTGTATTCCTGTCAGCTTCCGTGAGCGGTTTAAAAAATACCTCAACACAGCGAGAGCGAACCGCCTCAGGTATTTCCTCCGGGCGCCGCGTGGTCGCACCGATGAGCCGGAAATCCGCAGGTATTCCGTGCTTGAATATATCGTGAATATACGGAGGAATATTTTTGTTGCCTTCACTGTAGTATGCGCTTTCAAAAATAACCTTCCTGTCCTCAAGCACTTTTAAAAGCTTGTTCATCTGACAATGCTGGAGCTCGCCGATTTCATCAATGAACAAAACGCCGCCGTGAGCCTTTGAAACGGCTCCCTCCTTAGGTTCGGGAATACCGCTCATGCCGTAAGAGCCCGCACCCTGATAAATAGGGTCATGAACCGAACCGATTAGCGCGTCGGCGATGCAGCGTTCATCGTACTGCATTATAGTGGCGTCGGCTTCAACAAATTTTGCATTTTTGAGAAAAGGAGTGCCGCGGCTCAGCTTGGCATATTCCAGCGCAATTCGTGCTGCTGCCGTTTTGCCTACCCCGGGAGGCCCGTATATAAGAATATGCTGCGGATGCGGTCCGCATAATGCCGCCTTGATGGATTTCACTCCGTCATCCTGTCCGATAATATCCTCTGCGCATTTCGGGCGCGCCTGCTCCGTCAGCGGCTCTGTTAAATGAATTTTGCGCATAGCGTTGATGCGTTCCGCTTCTTTTGTGGATTTTTCCTTGACTGCATTTGTGTCCGCAGATTCGGAGCGCATTTTTGAAAAGAAATACATACCCATAACAACAGTAAAGAAAACCTGTGTGATAAGTAAAATACTGCTCATATCTTCTCATCCTTTCGTATCCTTTTCTGATATTATTTCCAAGTGAACGTTAATTATGTGGGGTGCCGCAAAAACTTTGCAGCACCCCGTGACTGGTTATTTGTTCCATAAGCATACCCACATGACATAGCCGCTTTCGGGCGGAGTAAGTTCTATAAATTCAAAGCCGCCGCCGTTTTTCAATACGGAAAATGAATTGAGCGGAATAGTTATTCCTGTGCCGGTAGCTTTTACGCGGCTCTCTTTTTTTGACCACAATTCAAAAAAACGCGCTTCGCTGCTGCCGATATACTCGCATTCTTCTCCGGTAAAATAACGTTCGGCAATCCTGAAATCTGCACGGCGCATCTGCTGAATATCAATTCCGACCTCACGGTCGGCAGCCGCGCATACCGCGTAATTGCCTGAGTGGGAAAAATTAATGTGAAGCTCCGGGTAATCACATAGATACGGCTTGCCGTGTTTTCCGCGCTTGCAGCGGAGCGGGAGAGGAGCTGACGGGTAAAAATGCAGAACTGCCTTTATAAGCGCAAGCTCAGCCGCAAGCGAAAGCCGTTTTGAGGCTTCATTTTTCAGGCGGGCAAGCTTTTCTCTGCGTTCGCTGCATACCATATCTGTGCGGGTCAAATCAAGCGTGCGCGCGTCAACAGTAAAAATTTCAAGCATTTATATCGCCCTTTTCATACATTGTCATTGCAAGCACAGCTTCACCGGCGGTTTCGGTGCGCAGAATTCGTTTTCCGAGTGTAACTGTTTTTATTCCGGCAGCGCGAAGCTTTTCAATTTCGCTAATGTCAAAACCGCCTTCGGGTCCTATGATAAATCCTATTTTTGACGGCTTTTCAACCGAGGTCAGCACTGCTTTAAGACTCTGCATCTCCTCACATTCATATGGCGCAAAGGCAATATCACATTCCTTCAGCTGAGCGATTGCCGCATCTATGGACGCAACCGGAGCAATATCGGGGACAATTCCGCGTCCGGACTGCTTGGCGGCGGACTCGGCAATTTTTTGCCAGCGCTCGGTTTTCTTAAGCTCCGCCTTCGAATTTTCAAGCTTAACAACACAGCGTGAAAGCTTGCAGGGAACAATTCTTGAAATTCCAAGCTCGGTTGTTTTCTGTATAATATATTCCATTTTGGAAGCTTTTGGCAGTCCTTGGAAAAGAATAACCTCAATATTCGGTTCAGTGCTGCTCTTTCTTGCTTCGGTAATACGGCATATAACTTCCTTTGAGTTTGTTTCGATGATTTCAGCGTTATAGTCAAAGCCTTTTCCGTCGCAGAGCAGAAGCGTATCACCGATTCCCATACGAAGCACGCGTGTGATATGCGAAACATCCCCGCTGTTAATCACGATTGTATTGCCGTGAATATTTTCCTTAGGTACAAAAAATTTAGGCATTTGTAGTCCTTTCCGGCATAAACAGCCTTTCAAAATTTTTATGACTTATTTTTTCAACCTGTTCGTATGTATAATTAAGCTGTAAAAGTCTATCAAATATTTTGTATAAATCCTCGCATCCGCCGATTCCGTCGGGGAGAAGTCCGTCAGTTCCGTCAAAATCCGCGCCTATACCAATATTGTTTTCGCCGCCGAGAGCCATAAAATGCTCGATGTGACGGATGACGCTGTCAATACAGGCATTTCCCGAAATCTCAAGAAACGGCGGGTAAAGGTTTATTCCGGTACAGCCGCCGCTTTTGACAATAATCCGGAACATATCATCTGTAAGGCATCGTCTGTGTCCGCATACTGCTCTTGAATTTGAGTGAGTGGCAATAATGGGTGCGGAGGAAATTTCGGCAATGTCGTAAAATGATTTGTCGTTCAAATGAGAAACATCGGCATACATTCCTATACGGTTCATTTCGGGTATAAGCTTTTTCCCGAAATCTGTAAGACCGCGGCTGCAATCCGGCTCATCTGCACCGGAGGCAATGTGGTTGGAGTAATTCCATGTCAGTGCTGCAATACGAATGCCAAGCCGATACAGTGTTTTGAGTACAGGCAGCGATGTAATCATATCTCCGCCCTCAATGCTTAAAATACCGTGTATGCCCCGGCTGCGGAACAAATCAATCATATTAATGCAGCGTTCGAGAGCGCAGCCTCGGTATTCGGGGGCGATAAAGCAGGCGAAAATCTGTGTATAGTGATTATAGCGGTTCTGACGTTCAAGGTCGATGTTACAGCTGTTGTGTGAGAACTCCTGAGCTGTGTCAAGCATAACTGAAAGAGTATCACAGTGTGCGTCAAAAATTGAATATGATTTACTTTGCATAAACAGCCTCCGTGCTTTTATTTAAGAGCCTTCTTTAAATCAGAAATATATAATTCCTGCTGCTTTTTCAGATATGCTTTAACGAACGGCTTCATTATCCATTTTTTTGCTGTAACGGATTCGGTAAATTCAATCTTCGTATGAGCGTTGTTCCCGGTAAATACGCCTATCCAGTGGCCTTTTATGTTTCCGTTTTCCATATCAAATTCCCAGCGTCTGCAATAATCATTTGAGGTAACTGTAAATAATGTGGCATAGCCTGATTTTGTGTATTCCTTAAACTGTTTTTCATTTATGATTTCAATTTTACTTAAATCACTGCGCCATGAATAGTTTGTTAAAGAGGTTACGGTTTCCCATACCTTTGTTATATCACTGTCAAAAGCTGCTTTTATGGTTGAAGCTGCCATAATCAAATCACTCCAATGAAAATTATTTATTATTATACCGCATAGCTTTGGATAATGCAATCCGTATTATGAAGTTTTGTTAAATATGCCTGTAACAATTTCAGATAAGCTGCTGAAATCACTTTATACCAATACGCATACGGTAGCAGAAATCAATATCAAATTCCTGTTTGCCGAACAGATTATTTATATATGTTTTAAATTGTTCGGTGTCGGCTTCAATTAATTCGGGAGAGTTTTTTAGAATTGTCTGTAAGCTGCCCTGACTTAAAATAATATTTATAAAACGCTCAGCCGTACATTTTTCTGTATTTGCAAATAAGATTTCGCGCGTATATGTGAAATAGCCGCTGTCATTTATATTTTTCAGATGCTTATCCTTGCTGTAATGTACAAAGGTATCTTTAATGAATTTTGAAGATTTTTCGATTTCTTTTACCTTGCTGTAGAGCGTCATATAAGCCTTTTCCGCCTGCCGGAGCGTAACCGGCGGCCAGTCACAGTCAACTGCTGCGAAAACACCGTTTCCCTTTAAAATACGGTTTACCTCTTTTAAGGTTGCCTTCGGCTCCATCCAGTGGAAGGACTGAGAGCATACCACAACATCCGCGCAGTTATCGGGGAGAGTGGTTTTGTCTGAAAATGCCTGTATAAATTTCATATTTTCAGACTGCTTGCAGCGTGCAATATTAATCATATCTATGCTTGGTTCAATGCCGATAATGTTTCCGGCAGTATTCTTCCATGCACGGGAAGAAAGTCCTGTTCCGCATCCGAGGTCTACAACTGTATCGGGCTTTTTGCCGAGGTAGGAACATATCACATTAATGGGGTATTGAGGAACCATGGGACGCGCATTTTCGTATATATCGGCAAAGCCGGTAAAGCGATCTGCATTCTTTTGCTTTCCGTCCATAAATCATCATCCTTTCAAAAGTTTTTCAATAATATTATACTATAAAAAATAGAATATTTCAATATTTTTTTTATACTTTAGTTATTGTAATAAAGACAAGAAAAACGGCATAGTATATGGTGAGGTGGTGATATATGCTGAACTGGTGTATGCGCGGCTGTTCCAAGGCCGCAGGCTTGTCCGCACTGTCATTTTGTCTGGGTATAGCTGCGGGAATGTTTTTGCCTGTGGCGGCGGTAGCTGTGATTGAAACACTGATGCTTATATTTATAGGGTATTTATGCTTGTTTAAGTGGGATTAAAAATGAAGCGGTTCTGAGAGATTGGAGGTAGAAATTAATGAAAATCAAGGTATTAAAGCTTCCGAAATGCTTAAGAGGAATAGTAAAAGCAATATTTAAGATATAAAAAAGCTGTCGCAAAACTCTGTTTTGCGACAGCCGATTTTATGTTACGAATTAAGCTGCTTTGTATAGGGAAGAAGTCCGCCCGCATAAAGCATATTCTTCTGTCTGTCGGAGAAGGATACGTTACAGTCGAAGTCAAATCCCTTAGTGGTATTTGTTACCTTAATAACGTTTGATTCTGCAATCTGCTTTCCAATATTCTTAATTTCAAGTTCGTCACCTTGGTCGATTTTGTCGTAATCAGCCTCATTTGCAAAGGTCATCGGAACGATACCTGCATTTATAAGGTTAGCCATATGAATACGTGCAAACGACTTCGTGATAACAGCCTTTACGCCGAGATAAAGTGGAGCAAGTGCCGCATGCTCACGTGATGAACCCTGACCGTAGTTTGAACCGCCGACAATAATGCTCTTGCCCATTTCAAGCGCTCTGTCGTGGAACTTTTCGTCACATACGGCGAAGCAATACTTTGAAATCTCCGGAATATTTGAACGAAGCGGAAGTATCTTTGCACCTGCCGGCATGATGTGGTCTGTTGTGATGTTATCTCCAACCTTTAAGCTTACGCCTGCCTTGATTGTTTCCGCAAGCGGCTCTGAGGTTGGGAACGGCTTAATATTCGGTCCGCGCAGAACCTCCACGCTGTCCATTTCTTCTTCGGGAGCCGGTGCCGCAACCATGTTGTCGTTGATAAGAAACTTCTCAGGAAGAACAAATTCCGGCATATCTCCGAGAGTTCTCGGGTCTGTGAGTACGCCGGTGAGTGCTGAAGCGGCTGCAACCTCCGGTGATACAAGATATATCTGACCGTCCTTTGTGCCTGAGCGTCCCTCAAAGTTACGGTTGAAGGTTCTCAGCGATATACCCTTTGAATTCGGTGACTGACCCATACCGATACAGGGTCCGCACGCACTTTCAAGAATTCTTGCGCCTGCACCGATCATATCGGCAAGCGCGCCGTTCTCGGCAAGCATATTTAATACCTGCTTTGAACCCGGAGCAATTGAAAGCTGAACATCCGGATGAATTGTCTTGCCCTTTAAGATATATGCAACCTTAAGCATATCGAGCAGCGATGAATTGGTACATGAGCCGATACAAACCTGGTCAATCTTCATTTCTCCAAGCTCAGCGCAGGTTTTAACGTTGTCCGGTGAATGCGGACAAGCAGCCTGCGGAACAAGCTCACTTAAGTTAATATTGATTACCTCATCATATACTGCGTCATCGTCAGCCTTAAGCTCTGTCCATACATCCTCACGACCCTGAGCCTTAAGGAATGATAATGTCACTTCATCTGAAGGGAAGATTGAAGTTGTTGCGCCAAGCTCAGCGCCCATATTAGTAATGGTTGCACGTTCCGGAACCGATAAGGTTTTAACGCCTTCGCCGCAGTACTCAATAACCTTTCCTACGCCGCCCTTAACTGACATAATCTTCAATACTTCAAGAATAACATCCTTTGCGGCAACCCACGGAGAAAGCTTGCCGGTCAGATTAACCTTAACAACCTTCGGACATGTAATGTAATAAGTACCGCCGCCCATAGCAACAGCAACGTCCATACCGCCGGCGCCGATTGCAATCATACCGATACCGCCGCCTGTTGGGGTATGCGAGTCTGAGCCGATAAGAGTTTTGCCCGGAACACCGAATCTTTCAAGGTGAACCTGATGGCATATACCGTTGCCGGGACGTGAGAAATAAATTCCATGCTTCTTTGCAACAGAACCTATGAAGCGGTGGTCGTCCATATTCATAAAGCCGTTCTGCAATGTATTGTGGTCGATATAAGCAACTGAACGCTCTGTCTTAACTCTCGGAACACCCATGGCCTCAAACTCAAGGTATGCCATTGTGCCTGTTGCATCCTGTGTGAGTGTCTGATCAATTTTGATACCGATTTCGGTGCCCTTTATCATTTCGCCCTCAACGAGATGCTTTGATAATATTTTTTCTGTTAAAGTTAAACCCATAAAGCTTTTACCTCCTTATTTAGCCGTACTTAAGGCTTACAAATAGTATAGCACAAATATTCAGTAAGGTCAATAAATATACAAAAAAATCTGCATTTTCTATATATTTTCCAAATAGTATATATGGATAGGCTTTTGCACTTGTCACAATTTATTAATAATAATAAACCCCTTATTTTGTATAATTTATGCTTAGGCTGCGGAATGCATAAATTGTCATAAAAAATAAAATTAAGGCAGATTATGAAAATTTGTGAAATCCTGTTACCAGTATTCGACAACCGGTTTTGACAGCCTTTTTTCGCCTCAGATAGTATAATAAAACACGTTCGGAGGAGATAGAAGCATGAGTATATATATCGATGAGCTGTTTATAATAAACCTTGTCGCGTGCCTATTTCTTATTGAGCTGTATTCGTCGGTATTTGATTTGAAGGCGGGATGGAAACGCAGGCTTGCCGCTGCGGCGTTCGGAGGGGCTGTAGCCTGTATAAGATTTCTGTTTTCAAGACTTACGCCTTTGGCACTGGCGGCGGAGGCGGCTGTGCCTGTTATTGCATTTGGGAAAATGCCTGTTAAAAAAGTATTGCTTCTTGTTCTGATAAAATATGCTTTTTCGGGACTGGCGGTACCGGCAGTATCGTTTTTCGGCGGTTCTGCCGCAATAATACGAAACGGTACGATATATTTCGACATAAGTCCCCGGATTTTTATTGTTGTATTTTTAATCTGCGGTGCGCTGTCCATGACGACGGCAAAGCTTTTGCGGCTGAAACGTTTGCGGCATTTTTATACATTGGTTATAACAAAGGGCGGCAGGAATGTGAAAATTAAAGCTTTGTACGACAGCGGGAATTTATTGAAAAATCCGTATGACGGAACCGATGTTGTAATAGCGGAGAAGGAAACGCTTGAAGGACTTGAATTAACAGGCTTTGTTCTGATACCGTACAGAGCGTTGGGAACGGAGAACGGACTGTTAAAGGCGTTTAAGGCAGATAAAATATATTGTGTCGAAAATGGTAAAACTATAAATAATGTGACTGTGGGACTGAGCGAAATACGTCTGTCGAAAAACGGCGGTATAAAAGCGCTTATAGGTCCCGGCTTTTTCAAGGAGGAGAGTTAAATGGAGTGGCTTAGCACTTTAACGGATGCGGTTTTCAAAAGGAATACGGAAAACTATAAGGATGTATTTTACATAGGAGGAAGCGATACGCTTCCGTCGCCCTTATCAAAGGAGGAGGAGCATAGTCTGCTTATGCGTCTTGAGGAGGGAGATATGTCGGTAAAATCAACTCTGATTGAGCGTAATTTAAGACTGGTGGTATATATTTCAAGAAAGTTTGAAAATACAGGAGTATATATTGAGGATTTAATTTCTATAGGAACAATAGGACTGATAAAGGCGATAAACACCTTTAAGCCGTCAAAAAATATAAAGCTTGCGACATACGCGTCACGGTGCATTGAAAATGAGATACTTATGTATCTGAGAAAAAACTCAAATACAAGGATGGAGGTTTCCATAGACGAGCCGTTAAATGTGGACTGGGACGGAAACGAGCTTTTATTGTCGGACATCTTGGGAACGGATAATGATGTAATATGCCGTGACATAGAGGATGAGGTTGACAGAAAGCTTTTGCATGAAGCGCTGCAAAAGCTGAGCGGCAGGGAAAGAAAAATAATGGAGCTGCGTTTTGGATTGAATACAGGAGATGAAATGACGCAGAAGGAGGTTGCCGACCTTCTCGGAATTTCGCAGTCATATATATCGCGTCTTGAAAAAAGGATAATAGGACGTCTTAAAAAAGAAATAATACGGCTTATATGAGGAATATAAACCCCTGTTCATAATACAAAGAAACATATATAAATCTCCGTACATAACTGCAAAAGAATAGAAAAAACATGACGGTTATGTAGGGAGGTTTTATCATGATAAACAAGGTTGAAATCTGCGGAGTAAACACATCGAAGCTTCCGGTGCTGACCAGAGAGGAAAAGGACGAGCTGTTTGTAAAAATAAAGGCAGGAGATATGCAGGCGAGAGAGAAGTTTATCCACGGCAATCTAAGACTTGTGTTAAGTGTAATACAAAGATTCAACAACCGCGGCGAGAACGCCGATGATTTGTTCCAGGTTGGCTGCATAGGTCTGATAAAAGCGATAGACAATTTTGACACCACATTAAATGTACAGTTTTCAACCTATGCTGTACCGATGATAGTAGGAGAGATAAGGCGTTATCTGAGGGATAATAATGCAATTCGGGTAAGCCGTTCGCTGAAGGATATAGCTTATAAGGCTCTGCATATAAAGGAAAAGCTCACGTCACAGTGTTCAAATGAGCCGACTGTTTCGGAGATAGCAAAGGAAATGGATATGCCTATTGAGGAGGTAGTATTCGCGCTTGACGCGATAGCTGATCCGGTATCATTGTTTGAACCGGTGTATCATGACGGCGGTGAGGCTATATTTGTAATGGACCAAGTAAGGGACACAAAAAATACGGATGAAAACTGGCTGGAGAACATCGCCTTGAGCGAGGCAATGAAGCATCTTGGCGAACGGGAAAAGCATATACTGGATTTAAGGTTTTTCAAATCAAAAACACAGATGGAGGTTGCCGATGAGATAGGAATATCTCAGGCACAGGTGTCAAGACTGGAAAAATCCGCTTTGAAACAGCTTAGGAAATATATATAATTGGGAAATATATACAATAAGGATAGGCTATAAGATATTATAAAGGCTGCTGCAAAACATTGTTTTGCAGCAGCCTTTAAATATTACAGATTAGCCTTGAAGAAAGCTTCCATAGCTGCCGCAGCCTCTGCTTCGTCATCACCTTCAACAGTGATTGCAACAGTATTTCCTGCCTTTACGGCAAGCCCCATAACTGCGAACAGGGTCTTAAGATTAGCCTTCTTTCCGTCCTTGGTAATCGACATTGCAGAAGCGTACTTTTTCGCTTCCTTAACGAGCAGACCTGCCGGTCTTGCATGGATACCCTGCGGGTCTGTGATTGTGTAGTCAAACTGTTTCATAAATGATACTTCCTTTCATTGTATTATATTTATTATAAATTATTTTCTTAAAATTATTTATTAAGAGGCTTCTTTAATACTGCAAGCAGCAGCATTGTTACAACGGAGCCTGCTGCGAGAGCCACAAGATACATCGGCCAGTTTCCGACAACCGGGAATACGAAGATACCTCCGTGCGGAGCTCTTAAGGTGCAGTTAAAGAGCATTGACAGCGCGCCGGCAACACCTGCGCCGATTGCTGTCGCCGGAATTACGTGCAGCGGGTCAGCTGCTGCAAACGGGATTGCACCCTCTGTGATGAATGCAAGACCCATAACGTAATTTGTTATACCGGACTTCCTTTCCGAATCTGTGAAACGGTTCTTAAAGAAGGTCGTTGCAAGAGCAATACCGATAGGAGGAACCATACCTCCGATCATAACCGCGGCCATGATTTCGTAGCTTCCGCTTGCTATTGCCATTGTGCCGAATACATATGCGGCTTTGTTAATCGGACCGCCCATGTCAATCGCCATCATTGCTCCGAGTACGATGCCCAGTAATATCTTTGAACTGCCGCCCATGCTGTTAAGGAATGAGGCAAGAGCTTCGTTTACAATTCCTATAACCGGGTTAAATACGAAGAGCATTAATGTTCCGATAATAAACACGCCGAATACCGGATAGAGGAGAGTAGGCTTAATTCCGTCAAGGCTTTCGGGAAGCTTTGAGAACAGCTTCTTTAAAAGAAGCACTATATAGCCTGCTGCGAAGCCTGCCGCCAACGCGCCCAGAAATCCGGAAACTGTTGCGCCCGAAGCATTGAATACTGTATTCTGAAGGTAGCCCGCAAGTCCGGAATGCTGATTTGTAAATTCAAGCACCGCATTTCCGTTTGCAGCCATCATACCTCCTACGAAACCAACTGCAAGTCCGGGACGGTCTGCAATACTGTATGCGATATATCCCGCAAGTACAGGAAGCATAAGTCCAAAGGATACTTCGCCGATTGTTTTGAAGAAGGCCGCAATAGGAAGATTCTTTCCGAAGTTTGACGGGTCAATGTTAAAATCATCAAGCAGGAATGCAATCGCAATCAGGATACCTCCTCCGATAACGAACGGCAGCATATGCGATACACCGCTCATGAGGTGAGTATAAAGCCTGTGACCGATTCCTTCCTTCCCATTGTCAGCGCCTTCAGAAGCGCTTTCAGAAGCTGATGAGGTGAATATCGGGGCGTCGTGTGCAGCTGCGCGGCTTACGAGTTCATCAGCCTTGTTGATGCCGTCTGCTACTTTTGTGATAATAACCCTCTTTCCATTGAAGCGTTCCAAGGGAACCTTTGTATCGGCTGCAACAATAATGCAGTCCGCATCGTTAATTTCGGCTTGGGTAAGAATATTCTTTGCACCGCCTGAGCCTCTTGTTTCAACCTTGATTGAGTAACCGGCTTTTTCTGCCGCTTTTTGAAGGCTTTCAGCCGCCATATAGGTATGAGCAATGCCTGTGGGGCAGCCCGTTACTGCAAGGAGCTTAATCTGCGCACCGGCGTTTACAACGCTTGGAGCTTCCTCTTCGTCCTTTGCGCTTTCCGCTTTGTCAATAACCGCAAGAAATTCATCGGTTGTTTTTGCCTTCTTTAATGAGTCAATAAAGCCTTCGTCCATCATAAGAACGGACAGCTTTGAAAGAACGTCAAGATGAACATTTTCCTTTGTGTTAGGAGCGGCAATGGCAAATATTACATATACAGGTTCACCGTCATCGGAATCAAAATCAACGCCGGAGGGAACAAGCATTGCCGCAAGTCCGGGCTTTGAAACCGCATTTCCCTTGTAGTGCGGAATTGCGATACCTTCGCCGACACCTGTGGAGCTTTCTTCCTCGCGTTTAAAAAGTCCGCTGACATACTCCTGCTCGTCTGTAATTTTGCCGCTCTTTGCCATAAGCTTAGCCATGGCTCTTATTGCTTCATCCTTTGATTTCGGTGTGCCGTTAAGCTCAATGCTTTCACGGGCAAGCAAATCTCTTATACGCATAGTTTTAATCCTCCTGTTTTATAGTTTTATATACTGCACGAACTTCACTGCCGGAAGCAAGGTTTTCGGAAAATGCGCTTGCGCTTCCGGCGGAAAGTCCCATAAGAAAAGCTGTTTTGTATTCGCCGCTTTCCAGATAACCTGCGACAAATCCGGCAACCATACTGTCGCCTGCACCGGTTGAGTTTATTACCTTGCCTTTGGGCGGAAGGCTTTTTATAATTTTACCGTCCTCGCCGAGGAAAATGCCGCCGTCGCCTGCCATTGAAACAAGAACGTTTCTCGCGCCCTTTTCCTGAAGCTGCTTTGCACATTCTATAATTTCATTGTCGGATTTCAGCTCTCTGCCGAATATCTCGCCAAGCTCATGGTTGTTCGGCTTGATGAGGAACGGTTTGTATTTGAGTACATTTACAAGCAGATCGCGGGTGGCGTCAACTATAATTTTTAAATCCTTATCCTTTAGCCGTGCCATTATATCGCAATAGACGGAGTCGGGGAGTGAAGAGGGGATGCTCCCCGCGAGTATGAGAATGTCTCCGTCATTGAGTTTGTCAAGCTTGGAATATAATTCGTCAAGTGCACGGTCGGAAATCTCGGGACCGATGCCGTTTACTTCAGTTTCTTCGCTGCACTTGAGTTTAACGTTAATTCTGGTCATTCCGGAATTAAGGTGTATAAAATCAGTATTGACTCCCATATCATCGAGTAAGCGCTCAATTTCATCACCGGTAAAGCCGGCGGTAAAGCCGAGAGCTGTATTGTCATGACCGAGGTTTTTGAGTACAGTGGAAACATTTATGCCCTTGCCTCCGGCAAGGATTTTTTCGGAAACGGCTCTGTTTACAGCTCCGTTCCTATAGTCCGGAACCGATACGATATAATCGATTGCCGGGTTGAAGGTTATTGTATAAATCATTGCGCTACCTCCATTTGGCAGCCCTTGCAGGCTGCGTTGAGTTTTTCAGTTATAATAATTACGTCGTCAGGGTCTGCAAACCGGACGGTTGAAACCTTGTCGAGCTTTGAAGAGTCTGCTAACACATAGCATCTGTTGCAGCTGTTTACCGCCTGCTGCTTAACTACTGCTTCGTTTATATCCGGAGTGGTTATTCCTGCACCGGAGCTTATTCCGTTTGCTCCGAAAAAGCCGAGAGAGAAGTTGAATTTTCTTAGGGAGACAACTGCCTCGCCGCCTATCACTGCTTCTGTTACAGGTTTAAGCATACCGCCGATTACATGAACTCTAAGTCCCTTTGAAACAAGCCTTACAGCATGAGAAACTGCGTTTGTTACATATACGGCTTCTTTTTCGGTTATGAAGTCCGTCAAAAATTCGGTGGTAGTTCCCGCGTCTATATATACCACATCTCCGGGTTTAATAAGCTTAGCTGCATATGCCGCGATTTTCTGCTTTGCTTCTGCATTTTTTGTCCTTCGCTCTGACATTCTGCTGTCTGACGCATAAGTCTGATCGCTGACCGACATTGCACCTCCGTGTACCTTAACGACCATGCCGCGGGAAGCAAGCTCTGTAACATCTCTCCGTATTGTTGAGAGTGATGAATCTGTCAAGTCTGCAAGTTCCTGATTTGTTATACTGCGATTGTCGCTGACTATCCGAACAATGGCTTCCAGCCGTTCTTCGGGAAGCATATATTCACCTCCGTTTCGTAAATGGTTTTGAACGTTTATGATTTCTTATGATTTGTTGATTATATTATACAACCAAAAACACTCAAAGTCAATCATCAAACAATACAAAAATTATATATATTTTTGTACAGTATCAACAAAAATATGTGAATTAATTTGCGGCAGCTCAAGCTGTTGACAGTGCAGGTATATTGTGATAAAATAATGGGAGTATCAAACAGCATTGGCGAAAGGAGTTTAGATTATAAAAATGATACACTTATATTATGGAGATGGCAAGGGAAAAACGACAGCGGCGTTGGGACTTGCAATGAGGTGTGCAGGAAGCGGAAAAAAGGTTCTTATGTTTCAGTTTTTGAAGGGGAAAAGTTCATCAGAGTGCATAACAGCGGATAAAATTATGGATGTAATAAACGGCAGGAGTAATGAAAAATTTGTATTCAATATGACGGACGAAGAAAAGACAGAGGCGGCGGTATTTTATACAGACAAACTGCGTGAAGCGGAAGGCAAAGCGGATAAATATGATATGATAATTCTTGATGAGGCGGCTGACGCGGCAGAGGTCGGATTTATAAGCGAAGCAGAGCTTATTAATTTTATAAAGAGGTACGGAGGGAAAAAGGAGATAGTAATAACAGGTCACAATCCGTCAAAATCACTCATAAATAACAGTGACTATGTAACAGAAATGCGCAAAATAAAGCATCCGTTTGATAACGGTGCAGCTGCAAGGAAAGGAATTGAATATTAAGGAAGCACTGATTAAATATAGTACGCAGTGAACACAGTCAGATTTTTC
>JAUNPN010000133.1 GCA_030536655.1 bacterium
CACATCATCATAATAAAAGACGAAATCTGTGATGCGCTTAAGTTGTGGATAGTGAATAAAATACAGGAATTTTCAGAGCTTGACGAAAAGCTGTCGGCTGATATTTTACAGGATATAAAAGACAGCGGTGATATTGATTTAGAGATGTCTGCTTTTACAGAGGCGGCGCTTGAGGAACTTTTGGCAAAAACACAGGATGGTGATGTCAAGGAAGATAATCCCGATTTAACACCGCCGGAAAATCCTGTGTCACAGAATGGAGATATATGGCTGCTTGGCAGACACCGTCTTATATGCGGTGACAGCACAAAAGCCGATACATACGAAAAGCTGATGGATGGTAAAAAAGCAAACCTTATTGTTACGGACCCGCCGTACAATGTCGCATACGAAGGAACTGCCGGAAGTATACAGAATGACAGTATGGAAGATAAGAAGTTTCACGCATTTCTGCTTGATGCGTTTACGGGAATGTACAATTCAGCGGCGGACGGTGCATCAATATATGTATTTCATGCTGATAAGGAAACTGTGAATTTCAGAACTGCGTTTTCAGAAGCAGGTTTCTATTGTCATCAGACGTGTATATGGGTGAAGGATGTACCTGTGCTTGGCAGATGTGATTATCAGTATGCACATGAACCTGTTCTTGTCGGTTGGAAACCGACTGCCGGACATAAGTGGTATGCCGACCGTAAGCAAAGGACGGTGTGGAACTTCAACCGACCGAAAAAGTCAGAGCTGCATCCAACCATGAAACCGCTTGACCTTATGGCATACCCTATAAAAAATTCAAGCGTTGTTAATTCGCTCGTGCTTGAGCCGTTCGGCGGCAGCGGAAGTACGCTGATTGCGTGTGAGCAGCTTGACAGAATATGTTATGCGATTGAACTGGACGAAAAATTTGTTGATGTGATTGTGAAACGTTATGTGGATTTCAAAGAAAATTCAGATGACGTTTTTTTGTTGCGTGACGGCGAGAAAATTCCGTACAGTGAGTTAGCAATAAAGGAGCATTAAGCTTAGCTTTTCGGTACAGTAATTATTTCTATCGGCTTTCCTATCTTATTGGCATAGTCGATGGTGTGTTTCGTGCCTTTAGAAACACCGTCCCAGAATATAAGAACCTTATCGCAAAGCTCCACCATTTCATAATTGCGTTTGAGCGGTGCGGCACGGCGGTAAAGGTCATATCTTGGACGAAGTATAAGCTTGGATATTCTCTTTTTATCAGCATATTTTTCTGCGAGAGAGTCAACACCGTTTGCACCGCCGGAGATGATTAGTGATGTATCTGCGGGAATATACTCTGAAATATCAAAATCAGTAATACTGCGTGAGCCTGCAATTAACAATTTCATGAAATCAGCCTTTCTGAATATATTTTACGATAATTATTATAGCATTGTATGATTATGGTGTTAAGTAGACACCATACAAAAAGAAACCAAAGTGGTATCATTAATGTATAAAAATACAAGGAAGTGATTATATGCCGGTAATACGCACACAGTTCACACTTCGGCTTGACCCTGTCAATCATGTAAAGATAAAAAAGATTGCTGCCGAGGAATCAAGAACTATGACTAATATGATAGAGTATCTCATAAAAAAGGAAATTTCACGTTATGAAAAAGAAAACGGTGAAATTCCGGTATCAGATGAGGAATTATATCTTGAATAATCAATAGAACCGCCTAATTAATAAAGGGCGGTTTTATTATGCTCAAAATTACACAAATCCCGCCCTTGATAATCGTGTACTATACATACTTGATATACTGCGGAAGTTACGGTAATATGTCAGTAACCTAAAGAGGAGGACTGACAAAATGGAAATCAAGTACAATAGAACAGGCAAAGACAGAAAAGCGCTTGTTGATGCTATAAGTGACATTATCGGTGAGCCTGCGGTATATCTCGGCACTCCAACATTTGCATACAAAATAGGAGCTTGGTACACGGTTGCAAAGGACGGAAATCTTGACATTTTCGACAGAGCGGATTCCGAGAAAGTTGAAAATCTTATAGAGCAGCTTGATAAGCTCGGATTTACCGCTGAACCAAGGGACGAGGTTGAGCTTATCATTCTCGGAGTTGACGAAGGCTCTGATGAACCGGAGGGATTTTCTATCGGAATGCCGATAAGTGAACTGTCGGATAAGCCGTTTTCGGAAGATACGCTTAACAGATTTAATGATATAGTTTCAGGCAAACGGGAATTGTTTCAAAAAGCACTCGGAACAACTTCTAAACTTATAACGGAGCGTGAGGAAGATACGCTGTGGTTTGATTGGTTTGACCGAATGATTGATAAAGAGCATTTGGAAATATACAGCACTTTTATAAAAGCATTGTACAGGTTTGCGGAAAATGCAAAGCGTGTCAATGCTTCCAACAAGGAAATCGAAAATGAGAAATTCACAATGCGGACGTTCCTTAACCGGATAGGCTTACCGGGAGATGAGCATAAGGCTCTCCGCAAAGAGCTTATGAAAAATCTTTCAGGCAACAGTGCATTCAGATACGGAGGTAAAAATGATGTTTCCAAGTAAAAAAATTGTAGAGCGTGTCCGCAAAATATATCCCGCCAGAACAAGGGTGGAGTTGATTCGTATGGACGATTGCCAAGCTCCGCCTATTGGCACAAAAGGCACTGTAACAGCGGTTGATGATACAGCAAGCCTTATAATGAAATGGGATAACGGCTGCGGATTGAATGTGGTATATGGAGTTGATGAGGTAAGGAAAATAACCGACTAAATACTGTGTTTAATCCGTACTTATACACAATATATTTTGTGTATCTTTGTCTACTAATCGTATTGATAATTCCTCGATAGTACGGTAATATGTAATCACAATAAAGAACGGGGCAGCACCCCAAGGAGGAAAACGAAAATGGCAATTTACATGGATTACCCACAGATTACAACAATGGAACACTTACAGACGGAAACAAGCTCAGGCAACGGTGCGGTACTTAAATACGGTGAACACGTTTTAGTGACCGACCTTACATTCAAAGGCTACACCGCGGTGGTTTACGAATTTATTGAAACTCCCGAAGAAACGGGACTTGGTGATATTGAATGCAGAATTTCACGCATAGCACAGGCTGACGAGTATTTCGATGACGGCGGCAGTGCGGTGATGTGGGGATTTGAACAAATAAAGAAATAAGGATTTTGAAAGCCGCCTTTTGAGGCGGTTTTTTGGTGCGAAAATATATAGAGAGCGAGGTGATACGAATGGCACAGAAAGGCAGAAAGCCGAAACCAACAGCAATGAAACAGCTTGAGGGAAACCCCCGGCAAGCGTAAGCTAAACAGCAGTGAACCGCAGCCTGAACGCACTGCACCGGAATGTCCGGACTGGCTTTCGGAGGAGGCAAAGGCGGAATGGCACAGGCTTGCCGATGTGATGGAGGCAATGGGGATTTTAACTGAAATTGATATGGCGGCATTCGCCGGATACTGCCAGTCATACGCTCGATGGAAGGAAGCCGAGGAGTTCATAACAAGGCATGGTGCCATAGTAAAAACCCCGTCCGGCTACTGGCAGCAAGTGCCGCAGGTATCCATTGCACAGCAGTATTTAAAGGATATGCACAAGTTTGCTGAGCAGTTCGGACTTACTCCGGCATCAAGGTCACGAATTGTTGCGGATGTGCAGAAAAACGAATATATAGACGAAATGGATAAACTGCTTGGAGGTGATATTTGATGGCGGAAACAAGACCTAAGGACTATCCCCAACTTGAAAAATATACACCGTCAAGATTTATGCTCCCTACCTCACATTACGATAAAGCCAAAGCCGACAGAGCTGTAGCTTTTATTGAAAATCTAAAACACACAAAAGGCAAATGGGCGGGTAAACGGTTCTGGCTGCTACCGTGGCAGGAACAGATTGTTCGTGACATATTCGGTATTGTAAAAGAGGACGGGAATCGAAAGTTTTTGAGTGCGTATGTAGAAATCGGCAAGAAAAACGGCAAAAGTGAGCTTGTGGCGGCAATAGCATTATATATGCTTTATGCCGATAACGAGATGTCCGCAGAGGTGTATGGTGCGGCGGCGGACAGACAGCAGGCATCAATCGTATTTGATGTCGCGAACCAAATGGTGAAAATGTCCCCGGCACTTATGAAACGGTCAAAGATAATGGGAGCAACAAAAAGAATTGTAAATTACAGCAATGCAGGGTTTTATCAAGTCTTGTCCGCTGAAATAGGAACAAAGCATGGTCTGAATGTATCGGGACTGGTGTTTGACGAGCTTCACGCACAGCCGAACCGTAAGCTGTATGATGTTCTGACAAAGGGTTCCGGTGATGCAAGAGAGCAGCCGTTCTTCTTCATAATCACCACAGCCGGAACTGACCGTAACTCAATATGCTATGAAATACACACGAAAGCAAAGGATGTGCTTGCCGGACGAAAAATCGACTCAACCTTTTATCCCGTTGTCTACGGCTTGGACTTAGAGGACGATTGGCACGATGAGCGGAATTGGTACAAGGCAAATCCCTCGCTCGGATACACAATCAAAATAGAGAGGGTTCGTGAAGCGTATAAACAGGCACTTACAAATCCGGCAGAGGAAAATGTGTTCAGACAGCTCCGCTTAAATACTTGGGTGAACAGCACAGTATGTTGGATACCGGAGCATATATATGACCGTGGAAATATCGCATTTGATAAATCACAGCTTTTGGGCAGGGTATGTTACGGCGGTCTTGACCTTTCGTCAACCTCGGATATTACAGCTTTGGTGCTTGTATTCCCTCCGCTTTCGGATAACGAGCCGTATTATATACTGCCGCATTTCTGGCTGCCGGAGGAAACACTTGATTTGCGTGTACGGCGTGACCATGTTCCGTATGATGTATGGAAACAGCAAGGCTATCTGAATGTCACAGAGGGAAATGTGATTCATTATTCGTTTATAGAGAAATACATCAAGGAGCTTGGCGAGAAGTATAACATAAGGGAAATCGGTGTTGACCGCTGGAACGCAACTCAGATGATACAGAACCTTGAGGACGAAGGCTTTACAATGGTTCCTATCGGACAAGGCTACAAGGATATGTCACCGCCGACAAAGGAATTCTATAAACTTATACTTGAGGGCAAAATCGCGCACGGCGGCAATCCTGTTCTAAGGTGGATGGCGGGAAATGTGGTTGTGGAAACCGATGCAGCGGAAAATATAAAGCCGACCAAAGCTAAATCTACAGAAAAGATAGACGGAATAGTAGCCGCGATAATGGCACTCGACAGAGCAATCAGAAACAAGGATACCGGAAGTGTGTATGATCACAGAGGTATTTTATTTATATAAAGCATTGACTTCGTGGTATATTTGTGGTATAATAATGACATAATAAAGCGAGGAGATGATTTTATGTCACAGATAATACCAATTCGTGATTTAAAGAATACAAGTCAAATATCTGATATCTGTCATTCTTCAAATGAGCCTATTTTTGTAACCAAGAATGGCTATGGGGATATGGTAATTATGAGTATGGAAGCATATGAAAAAACTATATATATGTCTTCCGTATACGATAAGCTTGCAAAAGCGGAGGAGTCAATAACAAACGGCAATGTTTTTGATGCAAAAGAATCGGTGAAGAGCATAAGAGAAAAATATGGACTATAAATTACTGATTACGAACGAAGCTAAGTGTGATATTGATGAAATAATTTCATATATCGTAAATGAGTTAAAAAAACCAATTGCCGCCGACAATCTTTTAACTAAAATAGAATTAAGCTTTGACACAATATCGTCCAATCCTTTAGCTTTTCCGTTATGCAGTGATAAAAGACTGCGTGATGGTGGTTACAGGAAAATAACCGTTAAAAATTATATTGTATTTTATCGAGTTGATGATATAAATCATATTGTGTACATTATGCGTGTCATTTACGGAAGACGCAACTATATAGAAATAATATAAAACCTGAAAGCACTTGCAGACAAACTGTGAGTGCTTTTCTTATGCCTAAATTTAAAAGGAGTTGATTTTTACGAGTATATTATCAAGTCTGTTTCGGTCAAGGGATAAGCCGACAAATTCAACAGCAGGAAGTAGCTACCGTTTCTTTATGGGAAACAGCACAAGCGGCAAAAGAGTGAACGAGAGAACAGCAATGCAGATGACTGCTGTATATGCCTGTGTGCGTATATTAGCCGAATCGGTTGCGGGACTTCCGCTGCATTTATACCGTTATACGGATAGCGGCGGCAAGGAAAAAGCAATCGACCATCCATTGTACTTTTTACTTCACGATGAGCCGAACCCGGAAATGACCTCGTTTGTGTTCCGTGAAACGCTTATGACGCATTTGCTGCTTTGGGGCAATGCCTATGCGCAGATTGTTCGTAACGGAAAGTGTGAGATATTAGGTCTGTATCCGCTTATGCCGGACAGAATGACGGTTGACCGTGACAGCTCGGGGCGGCTGTATTATCGCTACAATGCTTCAAGTGATGAAGCGCCGGAAACCGGACGGGGCGAGGTTATATTGACTCCTGCCGATGTGTTTCACATTCCGGGACTTGGCTTTGACGGTCTTGTCGGTTACTCGCCTATAGCAATGGCAAAAAACGCAATCGGAATGGCTATTGCCTGTGAGGAATACGGAGCACGGTTTTTCCAAAACGGCGCTACACCGGGCGGTATCATAGAACATCCCGGAAAACTGACAGATCCGGCTGCGGTAAGGGATAGCTGGAACCAAAGCTTCGGCGGTAGTGTGAACTCCGGCAAGGTAGCTGTGCTTGAAGAAGGTATGAAATACGCGCCTATTTCTATCTCACCTAATGAAGCACAGTTCCTCGAAACCCGTAAATTTCAGATAGACGAAATAGCTCGAATTTTTCGTGTCCCACCTCATATGGTCGGTGACTTGGAAAAGTCGAGCTTTTCAAATATAGAGCAGCAGTCATTGGAGTTTGTAAAATACACGCTTGCTCCTTGGATAGCACGCTGGGAACAGACTATAAGCAGATTACTGCTCTTGGGTGATGAAAAAACACAGTATTTCGCAAAGCTGAATGTTGACGGTCTTTTGCGTGGTGATTATCAAAGCCGTATGAACGGCTATGCGACTGCCCGTCAAAACGGATGGATGTCGGCGAATGACATCCGAGAGCTTGAAAACCTCGACAGAATACCACCCGAGGACGGCGGTGACCTTTACCTCATAAACGGTAATATGACAAAGCTTGCCGATGCGGGTATTTTTGCCGAGAATAACAACGGAAAGGAGGAAATCTCAAATGAAGGTAAACAGTAAAAAATTCTGGAACTGGTCAAACAGTACAGATGAAAATGAAACGGTTTCTGAAAGGGTATTATCAATTAACGGTCCTATTGCCGAGGACAGTTGGTTTGATGATGATGTCACTCCGGCACTGTTCAAGGACGAACTCAACGCCGGAGATGGTGACATAACGGTCTGGATAAACAGTCCCGGCGGTGATTGTGTAGCTGCCGCACAGATATATAATATGCTCGTTGATTACAGCGGAAATGTCACTGTCAAGATTGACGGAATGGCGGCATCAGCGGCATCTGTGATTGCGATGGCGGGAAACAAGGTGTTGATGTCACCTGTTTCTATGCTGATGATACACAACCCTGCGACCATTGCTATGGGTGACCATAACGAAATGCAGAAAGCTATTGATATGTTAAGCGAGGTTAAGGAGTCGATTATGAATGCCTATGCCATAAAAACAGGCTTGTCAAGAGCAAAGCTATCACACCTTATGGATTCAGAAACTTGGATGAACGCAAACAAGGCAGTCGAATTAGGCTTTGCCGATGGTGTGCTTGAGCGAGAGTCAGACGCATCAGAGCCTGTGGCGAGCGTAGCGGCTATGGAGTTTTCACGAAAGCTTACCAACACCGCTCTTATGAATAAGCTGAATGCAAAATACAGCATTCCGGCAAAAGCACCGTCCGACACCGGAACATCTGTGGCGGATATAAAAGAACGATTAAATGTTATAGGGAAATTTATATGAGGAGGAAATTGTAATGACAGTTATAGAATTAATGGAAAAGCGTAAAAAGACTTGGGAAGCAGCAAAAGCATTTGTTGATTCCCATGAGGACGCAAACGGCAGGTTGTCGGCAGAGGATACAGAAACCTACAATCGTATGGAGTCCGAAATTCAGGATTTGACGGACGCTATCAACAGACAGACACACATGGAGCAGCTTGATAAACAGCTTTCAAAACCTGTGACAGAACCCATTACCGAAAAACCGGGCAAAGCGGCTGACGAAAACAAAACAGGCAGAGCCTCGTCCGCTTACAAGGATGCAATGCTTACAGCCTTCCGCACAAACTTCAGAACCGTAAGCAATATTCTTCAGGAGGGCATTGACGCAAACGGCGGCTATCTTGTGCCGGAGGAATATGACAACCGTCTTATCGACACGCTTAATGAGGAAAATATCATGCGTAAGCTCGGTACCGTAATCAGAACGAGCGGCGAGCATAAGATTAACATTGCCGGAACAAAACCTGCCGCAGCTTGGATTGACGAGGGCGGCGCACTGCAGTTCTCTGACGCAACCTTTGGTCAGACATCAATGGACGCACACAAGCTCCATGTTGCAATCAAGGTTACAGAGGAGCTGCTCTACGATAGTGCGTTTAATCTTGAGAACTACATAATCACTCAGTTCGGCAAGGCACTCGCTAATGCTGAGGAGGACACTTTCCTTAACGGTGACGGCAAGAATAAGCCACTCGGTTTGTTTGCGGAAACAGGCGGCGGTACGGTTGCAGATACAGTAACGGCAATCAGCTCTGATGATGTTATTAAGCTTATCTATGACCTCGGCAGACCTTACCGAAAGAGCGCGTCATTCATTATGAATGACAAGACAATAGCGGGACTTCGTCTGTTAAAGGACAACAACGGACAGTATTTATGGCAGCCTTCGTATCAGGCTGGAGAGCCGGACAAGATACTCGGCTACAATATTCATACATCATCATATGCTACTGTTGATAAGATAGCGTTTGGTGACTACAGCTATTACAACATTGGTGACAGAGGTACTCGTTCTTTCGCCGAACTTCGTGAGCTGTTTGCCGGAAACGGTATGATTGGCTTTGTCGCAAAGGAGCGTGTGGACGGTAAGCTGTTACTTCCCGAAGCGGTTCAGATTTTAAAGGTTACGGAATAATCGGAGGTGCGGTATGAATATAAAAATTACAACCTCGTGTTTTGGTACTAAGAGTCTATCCGTAAATAAAAAGTACTTGTCAAAATACACAAAAGAATGT
>JAUNPN010000134.1 GCA_030536655.1 bacterium
ATCATCATAATAAAAGACGAAATCTGTGATGCGCTTAAGTTGTGGATAGTGATTTATTTATAGTCAAATTAACAGCTTTTTTGATTAACAATCACATGAGATTTTTATGATTTCGTGTGACTGTAAACCATAAAGTTCTCCTCATTTCAGAGTGAGAAAAAGCCGATAAACGTTTGGTTTATCGGCTTTATTGGCTCCTCGTGCTGGGCTCGAACCAGCGACATTGTGATTAACAGTCACGCGCTCTGCCCACCTGTATACATTACAGCACATATTTCTAATAAAATGCAAAGCTTATAGAACTTATCCAAATACCTTATTCTTAAGTCCTAAAATACTTTGCCTAATCTCATGTTATAGAAACTGCTCGTATACCTCATTTAATTCTATGTCAATTTCATATCCTTTTTTTACAACGATACGCTTGAATAATTGACATATTATCATTTTCTTTTCTTCCGTCGTTCGTTTGTCAAATCCCTTTGACCATTCAATTAACTGATCATAATAAAAATCTATTTTTGATAACAGATCTTCAACATTCCGGACTTCATTATCCATATCGGAAAATGCTTTATTGCTTTCTTTAAGCTGCTGATCTACATTCTCTATAGACTGCCTCAACATCTCCTGCGTAAATACTGATTCTCCGATTAATGACTTACCGATTTCTACCGTAAGCTTTGATTTCTGTTTTTCAAGATCCTTTATTACTAATTTTAACTCCTTTATTTTTTTTCGTTCCGACTGTATATGTTTTTCATATTTCGTCTTTAACGCTTCATCTTTTGGTTTATTATTTATTTTGTTAAAATAATTGTTCAGTCTTTCAAGTACAATGCTTTCAATTTTTTCTGCCTGATATGCACTTTGACCATCACAATTATTTAACCTTCTTGAACGATGGTAGCAGACATATAAACGCCTGTATTCTCTCTCCGGAACTCCGTTAATTATTTTCTTTCGGTATGTTCCTCTCGTAGCTGCCAAATGCGCTCCGCAGTGACCACAGAAAATATTTCCAGATAACAACGATATGCCCTTCGTAGTCTTTGCTATATGCGACTTCTCTGCATTTTTTCTTGAACGCTGCTCTAATATCTCCTGAACTTGGTCAAACGTATCTTCATCAATAATTTCAAGATATTCCTGCTTTGGTGAAACTATATCTTTCGAGCAAAAGTAACCGCAATACAGTTTGTTTTTTAGAATTCGATTTATCGTATTACACTGAAATTCTGCACCGTTATGTGTCCTATATCCATTTCGGTTAAGGTATCCGGAAATCTTATGAGAACCATAACCTTTATTCGCAGCAAGGTCAAATATCTTTCTGACTATTTCAGCTTCTTCTTCATCGATAACGACCTGTCTTACCGCTCTGCCCTTCCGGCTTATCTCTCCGGTCGGTACAAGTTTGTATCCAAACGGTATAGTTCCTCCGGTAAACTTTCCTTCTGCTGTAAGCTGCGCCAATCGTGTCTTTACTCTCTCGGAGGTCTTTTCACTCTCTCCGTTAGCCTGCCAAAACCGAATATAATTCATGAGCTTGTCTACATGGTTATCAAAACGCTGCTGTCCTTCTTTTACGCTCCACACTTCAACTCCATGCTGCACAAACCACTCTACTACAAACGGTGTTTCATCCTCACGTCTCCCTAAACGGTCAAACATAAATACAAGCAGTATATCAAATTCTTTTCGCAGCGCCGAATCCTTCAGCTCCTGCAAAACGTCCCTTTCCTGCAATGATAACTTATATCCGGATATCCCTTTTTCAAAAAATTCCTTAACTATAATCCAACCATTACGTTCAGCAAATTCATAACATGCTTGTTTCTGCATTGGTATATCATCTTCATCGCTGACTTGTTTTTTGGTGGATACTCTATACAAGCAACCTACTCTTTTCATAGT
Source organism: bacterium (assembly GCA_030536655.1). Classification (GTDB taxonomy): domain Bacteria; phylum Bacillota; class Clostridia; order UBA1381; family UBA1381; genus UMGS1958. Next base: position 1,918 of record JAUNPN010000134.1, read on the forward strand.
TCTACTCCTTAAGAGCAAGAACCTCAAACAACCGTCATTCAGCTTTTGTTGTTTACATTATACAACACACATGGTGATTTGTCAACAAAATTTTAAAAATTTTTTAAAATTATTTTTTAATCATGAAATTAATAGTCTATGCTCTTCTTTAACTGTAAAATTTATTTATAAAACACACAAAAGCGCAACACCTAAACATTGCGCTTTTGTATATGCGGTTTTACCCGCAATGGCTTTTTGTAATTATTATCTTACACCCTTATTAAAAAAAAGTCAAGATATTTTCTCCAAAAAAGAAAATGTTTACAATTTGGACACATACAAATCGGTAAAATTGTGGTACAATAATTTCAGTTCAGCTGCTGCTGTGTCCGCGATAAAAATATCGGCGGCAGCCAAAACTTATTTACCGTTTTTGAAAAAAACGGCTATTTAGCCAAACCCCCGAAAAGGGGTGTTTCGCTAAATAGCAAGCAAGGGATTTGTCATGACAAATCTGTTCGATTTTTACCATTCTGTTTCGGTTCCCTCACAAAAAATGGTAACAGATTTAGGGAACCCTTCCCCCCTAAATCAAATCGAACATACTCGTATTTTTAATGTCTGCGACATTAAAAATACGAGTGAATTACAGAGTTGTTCACAACTCTGTAATATGAGATTTTATATCTTTAAAGATATAAAATCATTATTTAATTGGCACTTGCTTCGCAAGTGATGGTTGCCGATTATAATATATAATCGGCTTTATAAATAAATATTTTGTCCGACTCGGACAAAATTTTGAAAGGAGAATTAAAATGGGACGTAGTCGAAAAAATGCACTGCAAGTATATTTAAGCGATGATGAATTAGCTTTGATGAATGATAGAATGAAGGAACTCGGCTATAAATCAAAGAGTGAATTTATACGAAAAGCAGCTATACAATGTGTACTTTTTAATGTCAACACTGACGGTATTATAGCTGAACTTCTTGAAACAAAAAAAGAAATACATAAGATTGGTGTAAATATAAATCAGATTGCAAGTAAGGTAAATTCCACCGATATGCTTTACAAAAAAGAGCTTTTGGAATTGCAGGAGGGGCAAAAGAAAATATGGCTTACGTTAACGCAAACACTGTCCACTTTACTTTAAATAAGGCTCTTGATTATTATGCCGACAAAAAAAATGACTTTGCAAAAATAACCGGCAACAGCGAATTTTATGACGTTCTTGAAGCCGGAAATAATGAAAAGGTACAGTACATTTACTGCGACCATTGCAGCTATGAAACAGCCGAAGAAGAATGGACGATTACAAGAAAAAAAGCTCCTTATGATAAAGAAGGCTGCAAAGATAACATCCTGTGTTATCATATATGGCAATCTTTCGCTCCCGGAGAAGTTACTGCCGAACAGGCTCATCAAATCGGAAAAGAATTTGCCGAACGATGTTTTGGCGGTAAATATTCTTATATTGTAACAACACATTTAGATACTCACTGTTTGCATAATCATATTGCGTTTTGCTCAGTTGACTATGTAAATCACAAAAAGTTCCCAACTAAACTGAAAACGGCAAAAAGGGAATGGCGTAATATAAGTGATGAAATATGCCTTGCGCACGGACTGAGTATTATTAACAACAAAAGCAAATCGAAAAGCAAATCACAAACAAACTCTAAGATAAAAAAAGGACAAACTTGGCGCGATGTTTTACGAAACGATATAGATAAAATCATTCAAACATCTGATAGTTTTGAGGAATTTCTTGAGGAGATGTGCAAGCTCGGATATGCGGTCAAAGCTGATGGGAAATTCATTTCATTCCGGCATAAAGAAATGAAACGATTTATGCGTTTATCCCAAAAAACACTCGGCGAAGATTACACCGAAGATGCAATCAGAGAGAGAATTATAACAAAGCGTCCATCTATCCCAAAGCATATGAGGAATGGTAAAAAGAAGATCACCTTGATTATAGATATTGATGCAAACATCAAATGCCAGACCTCCGATGCTTATAAAAACTGGGCAACAATTCATAATATTCAAGAAGCGTCAAAGGCGCTTAATTTTCTTATTGATAACGGTGTCGGTACTTATGATGAGATGGACAAAAAGGTAGATTCATTACAGAATGAAAAGCGTCAGTCTACGAAAAGCTTGCAGCAAATTGACAAAGAGATTTACGATTTAAAGGATAAGCTGAAGCTGCTGAATGACTTCAACGATGTAAAAAAATACATCATTGAATATAATAATTTGTCCGGAAAAGAGAAACGTCAATACAAGGAAAAGCACTATAACGAATTTCAAAGATTTGAAATTTTGAAACGCAGAATAGATGCAGAATATCCTAACAGTAAAATCCCATCAGCAAAAAAGATGCAGCGCGAGCTCGATGAACTGATAAAACGGCGAGAGGAATTATACGAGAAACACAAGATTATAGAAAAAGATATTGAAGACTTCTCCACCGCCCGAAACACTATTAATACATTCATGCATCGGCATAAAGAACCTCAGCATGGCGAACAGCAGCATAGCCGGACCGAACAAGCTTCAAAAGATAATCAGACCCTATAGGCTATAGCAAATAACCGTTCCTTAACATGGGAAGCTTTACTGCTTCCCATGTTCAAATTAAATGCAGTCACAAAGAATAGCATATTCACTTTTATCAGAAATCTATTTCAAAAATTTAAGATAATCTTTTTATATTAAACATACCACTTTTTCACCTCTGAATTCCATCTTGCTTGTTATCGCATACAGTGCCGGTTTCATCCTCATACAGTAGCCGTAAAATATAATCAGTAATGCATTTATTGATGGAGATATTTCTTTTTTGACAATACTCTTTTAGCAATGCTTTCTTACCTTTTGGAATTGTTAGTGTCAATCTATCATATTTTTCACGAATATAATCGTTGTCATATGCCACCTTATCAAATTTCTTTTCTTTCATCAATATCATCGCCTTTACACTTTTAGTATAGTGTTATTATATCAGACTCATTTTATTATGTCAATAAAATTTTTTTAAAAAAATCAAAAAAAATTTAAAAAACCTCTTGACACTTTACGTAAAGTATGATATAATATAATTGAAGTTAAGGAAAAGAGAAAAAATCTTGTCCGACTTGGACAAAATTTTATAATTAAGTCTTGACCTGAATGATATATTATGGTAAAATTTTAGAAAGAAGATGATTTTATGTGCAAAGTAATTTCAATAGCTAATCAAAAGGGCGGCGTTGGTAAAACTACTACCACTGTTAATCTCGGCAAGGGATTGTCCGACATGGGTAAAAAAGTTTTGCTGATAGATTTTGATGCACAAGGCAGTCTTACCGAAAGCCTTGGTTACAGTAACCCTGATGAAATACCTTCAACAATATCTGACCTCATGCAGAATGTGATTGAGGATAGACCTCTTAATTTTAAAAGCTGTGTTCTTCATAACGATGAAGGTATCGACATCATTCCCGCAAACATTGAACTCTCCGGAATGGAAACTATTCTTGTAAATATCATGAGTCGTGAAAGGGTATTAAAGGAATTAATCTCTCAGCTCACAGACAGCTATGATTACATTCTTATCGACTGTACTCCCTCACTCGGCATGCTGACAATCAACGCTTTGGTTGCTTCTGATGAGGTTATCATTCCGGTTCAGGCTCACTTCCTCCCGGCAAAGGGTTTAGAACATCTAATGCGGACTATCTCCAAAGTAAAGCGTCAGATAAATCCCGGCTTAAAAATCGGCGGTATTCTTCTCACTATGGTTGACAGAAGAACAAACTTTGCAAAAAGTATTTCTGAACTTATCAGAAACACTTACGGAAATGACCTGAGAGTTTTTCAATCCGAAATTCCGCTTTCTATAAGAGCCGCTGAAACTTCCGCTGCCGGAAAAAGCATTTACGGTTATGACAAGCGGTGCAGCATTGCCAATGCGTATACCAAATTCACAGAAGAACTGTGCATGGAGGTGGGCTGATTATGGGTAAGTTTAATATGGCTTTATCATCTTATAATGATATTTTTGAAAGCGATAACACCCGCGGCATGGATAAAGTAGTACGGCTCAAGCTGTCACAGCTTGTTCCCTACAACAATCAGCCGTTCAAGGTTCTTATGGACAGTCAGATGTCAGAGCTTGAGGAAAGTATACAGCACAGCGGAGTACTTTCACCGATAATCGTAAGACCGTATTCCGAAGGGCGATATGAAATTCTTTCAGGGCATCGCCGCACAAAGGCAAGTGAACTTGCAGGACTTGACGAAATCCCGGCTGTTATAAAAGAGCTTGACGATGATGAATCGGCAATACTTCTTGTAGACAGTAACCTTCACCGAGAAACGCTTCTCCCCAGTGAAAAAGCGTTTGCATATAAACTTAAGCTTGAAGCAATGAAGCGATGCGCAGGCAGACCTAAGAAAGAAAATAATTTTGTCCAAGTCGGACAAAATTCACGAGATGAACTTGCACGGCAGACAGGAGAAAGCTCTGTGCAGATACAGCGTTATCTCCGGCTCACACATCTTGTAAAACCTCTGCTTGATTTGACAGACGAAAAAAAGCTTGCATTTAACACAGCTGTCGAGCTGTCATACCTTACGGAACATGAACAATCATTGCTCACCGAAGCTATTGAAACCGCTAAGCCTCCGTCATTGGCACAGGCTGAAAAAATGCACAAGTTCTCTATTTCGGAAAAGCTTACCGGAGATGTGATAGTATCTATTTTATCGGAAAAGAAACCGTCAAAAATGAAGGTCACTTTAAAAAGCGAAACGCTTAATAAATACTTTCCGGACAGCTATTCGGCGAAACAAATTGAGGAAACGTTAATTTCATTATTGGAAAATTGGAAGGGCGTCCGTGCATAAGCACGGCTCCGCCCGAATGAGAAATATATTAAAGAAAGAGGTATCTATCATGAAAAAGACATTATCTATTATTTTAACAGCTGCTATGACCGCTATGGCATTTACTGCTCCCGTGTCTGCTTTTACTGATACAACTGAGTTAAACGATACACAGATAACGATTCTTAACAATGCTGTTGAAAAGGGCATTATAAAAGGCTATGAAGATGATACGGTTCGTCCGTATAACACCCTCACACGAGCTGAGTTTACAGCTATGCTCTGCCGTGCATTCGGATACACTACAGGTAACGGCTGTTCATTTAATGACGCTGCTGCTCATTGGGCGTCAGCTTACATTCAGGCTTGCGTTGACAAAGGTGCTATTAACGGTATCGGCAATAATCTGTTTGATCCGGAAGCTCCTGTTACTTTCTATCAGGCTTCAAAAATTATTACTATTGTGAGCAGCATGACCAACGGCTTTGATATTGACAATATGGGCGGTTATCCACTCGCATATCTCACCATCGGTCAGAATAGCGGTCTATATACCAATACTACGGCAGGCTTTACTGGTGAAGATTACAACCTTTGCAGGATTGATGCGGTTACCATGATAAATAATATCGCTCCAAATGATACAAATACTACCCTTTTAAGTTTTCCTTCAAACAGTAAGGAGAATTTAAAAGCTGCCATAGAAAACTCTGTAGTTAAATACTCTAATCCAGAAAATACTTATGAAAGAATTGAAAAAGCAATTGACGGATATATCAAATATGATATGAGGATTGTTAATGAAGATTGTATTGAATTTCTTACCTCAGCAATGGAAAATATAGTCGGAATATATATATCTGGTAAGATGAACGATTATGGCGGCTCAGAGCTATTTATATTAAACGTACTTTCAGAATCCTTTAAATTAAATCCGGAATTTGCTGATAAATTCGGAGGACTAATCGGGGATTGGGAAAGAGATTGCATAAAATGCTTGGATACATTAGCACAACTTGTTATTTGAAGTAAAACTAACTGAATGAAATATTTATAAATAGACCAAGAAAGGAGCAAAACAATGATTTTTGATTTTGAAGAAAAAGAGCTGATATTTAAATTCGGCATCGAAGAAAGACTTGTACTTATAGAAGAATTACTGAACGCAATGTCCGAACTAAACGTCATGAGATATACTGATGCATTTGAAGCAGAAAAACATGCGCTTATGCTTTCAACCGTTGAAAAGCTTAGAGAAATGACTGATGACGAATATGAAGCACTTGCAGAAGATTTGGAAATCGGCTACCGTGACCCGTCCGAGGGACTTCCCAATTCCCTCGTTGACGAATATATTATCGGTGCTGACTACGAATTTTTTGAAAGGGATGAGCGTGAAGCCGAAGAAGCTGTCCGTTCTATGGGCACATATGCGCGCAAGCGTATGAATTTTATGAAAGAACACAGACGCAAGGACTATCTCCTTATGCTGCTTGACCATTCACTCGTGGATTATCTCAGATATACTGACGAAAGTGCCACCAGCTGCCTGAATAATATAATGGAACGCATGACGGAAAAAGACCCTCCGCCGGATAAAGAAACACATCCTATGGAATGGGTAGGTCACATGAACATGACCAAGGCTATGGCAGAGGAATTCGTTCTCAGGGAATATATTTATTATTAATTACCAAAACATGCCATAGAATAACATTTTATAAAATATAATAACACATATTGAGAAGGAGTACATAACATGGATATACTTACAGGCTTATTATTAATATTTTTCTTTGATTTAATCATATCTATTGTACAATGCGGAGTGATTACTTTTTTTCGTAATGTTATATTATTCGACTGTATAGCAGTGGGACTTTTTACATGCTTAATGTTAATATCTTTATTTCACATGCATAATGCTATAGCTATCCTATTAGGGATAGCTATAGGTGTTGCTTTATATAGGTATCATTTCAGACCTATAGCATTTATCGGAATGAGATTAATAATGTCATTTGGCTGGGCTCGTATTATATCATCAATAGGTACAGACTTTATTTGGCGCACAGTATTGTTTATAGTCACTTTTTTAATAGTTTACAAGCTACATTCAAATGTCTATGAAAAATGCAAATACAATAATGAGAATGAAGATCGAGATGATACATAAATATAACATGACCAATCTATGGCAGAGAAATTCATTCTCAGGGAATATATTTATTATTAATTACCAAAACATAGTTATCCCCGCCGGTGGATAAGTCTGCGACTTACCCACGTACAGGGATAACTATATTTTCCTTACACACATATATACATACATAATATGCAATATCCATTTTAAAAGCCCGTAAAGGCTTCTTAGAGCCGTTTACCGTACCAATAATTAAGTTATACTGCAAAGCCGTTAAAAACGTTTTAACAGCCGTTTGTGCCTTTCTGAAAGGCTGTATAATATTA
>JAUNPN010000135.1 GCA_030536655.1 bacterium
TAACAATCAAAAAATTAAGTTTCTATGGGGAAATTAGAGTTTCCGTGGAAGCTCGCGAATATGAAAGGAGGTGATTCCGGTGTCGAAAAAAGTAATAGCTGGCATAGTTGCCGCAGCCGGCATTCTCGCAGGTTTATCAATTGTGGCTGTTAAGAAATTTGCAATTATCGGTTATAAGGACGAAGAGGATGATTGAGCGTAAATTTATGTGACCCGGCACGGCAAGTAAAATGGGGCAGTAGCGGGGTTCGATTCATTGACGGCGCAAAAAACTAAAATTCAACTATCATTTCGGCAGTGTTGTGTTATGCGAGAGCTGATTGTTTAGTTTATACGGAAGGAAGTGAAAAACAATGGGAGATATGAATTTAGAAAACATCAACACGGATTCGACACAGCAGTCGGTTGATGGAAGTAATGTAAGCAACGGTAACAACGGCAATCTGACTAAAGGGGCTAAAGTCGTCTGGTTTATACTGGGATTTTGCATTCCGCTTGTAGGTCTTATTTTATGGCTTGTATGGGGCAAGGAATATCCTGAAAAGTCACATTATTGCCGCAACGGATTTATTGCAGGTGTAGTATCATTTATTGCAATCTACATATTAATATTTGTTTTTTCGATGATAATGATGGCAACAATCCCGGCAGAAATTCCTACGTGAATATTCGGCTGACAGAAGTCTCGCTGCTGCAGGAATGGTTTTATAGTAAACATCATCTTCCGTGCTGCGGTGTCTTTATTTGCTCTCACAATTTTCGGAATATTTTTTGCGAGTCTGGCGGCGTGTTTGCCGTGCTAATTGCAAAAAATAGTATTGACAAACAGGCGAAAAAATGCTATAATATTGGCATAAGATATGAAGTTCAAATTAAGCAGAAGAAGTCTATATTTTTTCTGCTTTTTTTATTTTTCAAGTCGCAATCGAGTGATTTTGACCTTTTACGGGGTGTAAAATCACTCTTTTTTTATGTTTATATTGTTTATATTTTTTAAGGAGGAAAATTTATGAGGAAGAAAAGCTGTCACATTCATGTCGGTGAACGATATGGAGATATAGAGGTAATAGAAGATTTAGGAATTGACAAAACACATCATCACAAATATTTATGCTTATGTCATATTTGCGGGGCAAGAATTAAGGTTGACCATTCGACTGTTTTCTCTTCCGTGTCACAATCAGGCTGCAAAGAGTGTAGAAGAGCGGCGGACTTGACCGATAGGGTTATCGGGACATATCGTTTTATTGCTCCTGTTGCAGGTGTGAGAGATAATCAGCGGCGCAGGCTTTGGGTTGCGCGTTGTGAAAAGTGCGGCAGAGAACGATTGCTGTCATCAAAGCAGGCACATTATATTCCGTCTTGCATATGCTCAGAAAGTGTATCTGCTTTTTCGAGCGATACATCGGAAACGGATATTGACAAACTGCTTTTAATATTTCAGCGTGATATTCGCATCAAAGATGACAGAATACGCCAGCTTCAGGAGGAGCAGGCAAACATCACGCGAATGTGTGAGCAATTTAAGAGTGCATTTAATATTTAATTTTTAGAAGGAGGAATTTATCATGGGTGTAACAGTAAGCAAGCAGGTTTGCGTAGGAGAGAGATACGGAGATTTAGAGGTACTGAGGTTTTTAGGCAACAAGCTTAATCACAAAAAATATCTGTGCAAGTGTCACAAGTGCGGTGAACAGCTTGAAGTACAGAGAGAAACGGTGTTGAACGCAGTCAAAGTAGGAGGATGCAAGCTTTGCCGTGAATCACGCTTCAACAAAAGAAGTGAAAATGGAATGAATGCAATATCAACAGATTTAACGGACAGCGTTATAGGCTCTTATCATGTTGTTGCTCCCGCATCAACAGACAGGAACTATAAAAATGCAAAACTCTGGCTGGCAACTTGTCAGAAGTGCGGAAGAGAACACATTCTTACCACTACAATGCTGTATTCAAAAATCCCTTGCGTATGTGAGTCGAAAAAGACAAAGGAAGCTAAACCGGCAGCTTCAACGCAGGCGAGTAAAAAGCCTATATCAGCTAAGAAGCCTACAGCGGTTAAGCAGTCAGACAGCGATTATCCCGGAGCGGATATTGATAAGCTGTTAATGTCATTCAGACACGATATGCAGGCAAAGGACGACAGAATTCGTCAGCTCCGTGAAGAGAAGGCAAATATTTCACAGATGTGCGAATCATTTAAGAATATTTTCAGCTTTGTCTGATTTTGAGGAGGTAAATCATGTTAATTTACGGAAATCACGCAAAAGTTAAGGAGTGTATGATTTCTTAGTACAAGCAGAGTGATGTGTGCTTGCAGGAAATGTGCGAACAGTTTTGGTTTTTCCGGAGCTGAGTTTCATGGAGCGGGTGAAGCTGTATGGTGAGCTTTGTGAAATGATGGATGGAGATGCGGTTATTTTGCGTTATTGAGGATGCTGATGCTGTTAACGATGGGTTGGCAAGCGGCAGAAAGTTTGTAACAATGTACGGCATATTATTTGATGTACATAAAGTTTAAAAGTTCTGCGGTTAATGTGGAGCCTGAACGGCCTTTGAGCTTTTTGCCGTTGCGCGGATTGCTCGAAGGCGTTACAATAATATTTGTTTTTTATTTTTTTGAGGAGGAAATTTAAAATGGGAAGAACAAGAACACGGATGGATATTGAGATTTATAACAGTTTTTCAAACTATGTATCACAGGTAGATGTGATGGATACCGTTAAGAGGGTACAGTTTTTGCCGGGCTTCAATGGAATGACAACCGACATGGCTGCAACATACTTTGAGACGTTCCCACGCTGCATCACTAATGCGCTTAGAGCAAAGTGGGACGATTTCGAGGCAGACGGTGCGTACTACGTTTCAGGAACTACACTCTATGACAGTGCATTGAAGCAGGGATTGATTATCGAGGAAACAAAGAAGCGTTTCATTATCGCAGTGAATGGCAGAACGTATGAAACAGGACTCACTCACCAGTACATGATTCCTAAAAAGTCGATTCTGCGCTTGGCATTTTTACTTAACAAAAGCCCTATTGCGGATTCAATTAAGAGGGAAATCGTTGACGGCTATGAGGACAGAAACGACAATACCGCTGCAATGATGGTTCGGAAAGAGCTTAGAGACAGGTTCATCGGCAGAGAGGATGCTCTGGACGCTGTTAAGCCTATCCGTATACTTCCGGGACTGAATGCTGTTACTCTCAGTATGGCAGCGGATTATTTTGATTTGAACATTGAGCAGATGTTTAAAGCATATTATACTCACTACAAGGAGCTCACATACTACGGAGCGTGTGAGAGGAATACAGATTTCATCAGGAATGTGTTCTTATCATGTGGATTGACAGTCATCGACAGCATTGATGACAAGGTGTCTGTTTGCATTGATGGAAACACGTATAACTTTGACGGTGACAGGATTGTGCTGTTTCCTAAGTCGGCTCTGCTGAGGCTGTCAATGCTGCTTCCGAACAATGTTATTGCCAGAAAGGTTCGCAAGTATCTCTTGTATGGAGATTCAAGTTCAGGAATTGCAGGTTTGAATGGAAACACAGATGTTTCGGCTGAGAAAGAGACAAAGAAGGAATCTAAAACGGCTGCTAATACAGTACCGGAAGCTCCTAATGATATTGTCAAAACTGAAACGGCTGAAGCGGTAATGATTTCTAATACGGCTGATGCAACTTTGGGCGAGAATGTGGATTTGTCTAACGAGGAGCTTTGTCTTAACATTGGCAGGGCGTACATGACAGGCGACACTCAGGCACTCGTTGATGCTTGCAAAAAGGTAATTGATTTGCGTGAAGAAGAGATTGTGAAATTAGAAGAAGAGAACAAGAAACTCAGGAAGATTGCTGAACAGGCGCAGTTGCTGTTTATTCAGCTTCAGAGTATTCAGAACTGTAATAATTAACAATATGAATTTATAAAAGTTCCTTAAATAAAAAGCTGAATTGTGAAAGGAAAATTTAATATGACTTATACAAAATTTGGAGCATTTATGAGAGTGCAACGAATTAAAAGACATGAACGAATAGTCGATGTTGCTAAAATCCTCGGAGTATCCGCATCGTTTTTATCATTAGTAGAGCGTGGAAAAAGAAATGTTCCGGGTTATTGGATGGATGTAATATCAAGTTATTACAATCTCAATGACAGTGAGCAGAGACTTCTTTATGACGCGGTTTGCGAATCAAAAACGCATATTAAAATAGATTTAACATCAGCCACGCCATTAAAACGGAAAGCAGCTGTTAAATTTGTAACTGCGTTTGAGAGCATGGATGATGAAACAGCGAAAGAAATAGCGAAGATTTTGAAAAACGTGTGAGTGTTTTGCCCCTCTGTCTTGGAGGGGCTTTTTTAGTAAGGGTTTATAATAACGGCTGTGGTTGCTCTTAATGTTGGCTGTTGGACCTATGTTTTGTTTTTATTTTGGACAACGCCGTAGACCCAGTCATATTTCAATTTACATTTATTACCATCTCAACCCCTTTCAATTTTTTCTATAATATTATAACATCCAATAATTTTTTTAATATAATTGTCCGAGTTGCGGCAGACGTTAATCTGCAATTCTGCCTAAAAGTGTTAGTGAACCAAAAAGGTAGGTGAAATATCATTCTATGCTCAGCGCGTTAAATATAGGTTATCCTGTATAATAACGCATTTAGACACGTTTGTGACTGCATTTGAACAATATATATTGAAAAATAAGTAACTGCATGCTATAATCAATTAAATACAGAAAAAGTATTTCCGGTTATTAACAATATAAAATAACGTATTTAGCAAGTAAAGATACATATGAAAGGGCCATGTTAAAGAAAGGGAGAAAAGCAATGAAGAAAAAAGTAATATTAATGTTGTTAGCAGTAAGTATGCTGGGGATAACGCCATACGTATCAGCTGAGGAAGCAGATGTAGATGTGATGACAGAAATGGAGGAAACGGATGGATTTGAAGATGTTTCTTTGGAAACTTTTTCAGAAGATGAAGAACCTCAAGAGATACTTCCTGTGGAATTTTCGGAGCCGGATCCTAACAAAAGCGACAGATTTATTATAAAATATAAGAGAGATAGTGCATCGTTGATAAGCAATCAATTAGAAATATCATCATATTCAGTTCAGTCTGTTGCGGATATAACTGATGCGGAAGCAGCGTCTGTTATTGGTGCAGATGACGTTATTAATGAAGAAACTTCTGAAATGCAGAGTATTCAGCTTGAAGAGAAGGTTGATATAGAGGAATTTGTTAACAATGTAATGGCGGAAGATAGCGATAATATTGAATATATTCAGCCGGATTATATGATTGATTTATCGGCTTTGACCGAAAATGATAACAACAATATAGCAGAAAATAAAGAGGCTTCCGAGGAAGATGAACAGACGCCTTACTTGAAAACGGATTTAATTGAAAAAACAGTCGATCCTTCGCCTGCAAGCATTTCAATAGATATTAAAGAGAATACCACAGCTGAAGAAGAAACAGGGACGATAGTTGCATTAATAGACACAGGTATTGATATAAATCATGCAGCATTAACCGGTCATATTTATACGAATGAGTATGATAACAGCGCAGATGAAGACGGAAACGGTTATCTTGGAGATATAAACGGATGGGATTTTTATAATAATACTCCCAATGTATATAATTCGGATTTTGGCTTGGAACAAGCGCACGGAACGCATATAGCCGGAATTATTGCAGATACGGCTCCTGATGCGAAAATTCTGCCGTTAAAGGTTTTCGAACACGGAACAGCGTACACAAGTGATATTATAGAGGCAATTCATTATGCTGAAAGTATGGGTGCAAAGATTGCAAATTGCAGCTGGGGCTGTACGGATGAGAATGCGGCGTTAAAGGAAGCAATGGAACAAAGTCAAATGACCTTTGTCTGCGCAGTCGGAAACAATAGGTTAAATTTAAATGAAACACCAATATATCCGGCATGTTATGAATTAGATAATATTGTGAGTGTAACATCAGTTAATGTGGACGGAGGTTTGTCGTATTTTTCAAACTACGGTAACGTTGATATAGCGGCATTAGGACGTGATGTTGAGGGAATATTCCCGGAAAATGAAACAGGAACATTAAGCGGAACATCAATTTCGGCAGGCTATGTAACAGGTGCGCTTGCAAGTGCGTATACTACAGGAGAAGAAACAGTAAACCGTATGTTTTCTTCGGCGGACAAACTGATGAATTTGCAGGAAACGGTAACTGACGGAAGAAGATTGAACTTAGAGAATCTTTTGAATAATGTTTCTGTTACGGAAGTGACAGATACAAATCCGGAAGAAGACTTCAACACTGAAGGATACACCCGAACCCCTGAGGCAAGCTGGGAATTATTTTCGTCATTGGATAATGTATCAATAACTGCCGGTAAAGAGTATATAGCAGTACTGAAAGCGGACGGAAGCGTGTGGACATGGGGAAAGAATAACTATGGTCAGCTTGGTTTGGGAAATTATACAAACACAACCAATCCACAGCAAGTACCGAATCTCACAGGGATTTCACAGATTTCTGCCGGAACTTACCATATGATGGCGGTTAATACAAGCGGTCAGGCATATGCTTGGGGATATAATGTCGAAGGATGCTTAGGAAATGGAACGAAGACAAATTCAACAGTACCGGTTAAAATGCTGAATGCAAGTAATACTTCGGCTGTTTATGGAGGAGAAAAGGTATCCTTTGTAATAAATAAAAACGGAGAATTATTTGTATGTGGACAAAATTACAGCGGCGAGCAATGTGATAATACTCAAAATGTTCAGACTGTTTTGCATAAGGTATCGATTTCTGAACGTGTTAAGATGGCAGACGGAGAATACGGTTCGTGTATGGCGGTAACAGAGGATGGGAAATTATATACATGGGGAAGTAATTACTACGGAAAACTGGGCAATGGTCAGGAGGAAAATAATTGTGTCCCGCAGCTTGTAATAGATTCAGGTATAGTAGAAGCTGATATGGGAACCTTTAATGCTATGGCACGTTCAGAAGACGGAAAAGTTTACTTCTGGGGATATTCGTCAAATAATTATCCGACGCTGTTAAATGATATATCGGGTGCGACAAAGATAATTGCAGGACGTCAGCAGGAATATATTATGCTTGACACAACAGTAAAAGGACGAGGTCCAAATGCAAACGGTTCATTGGGAGTCGGAGATACTTCATGGCATAGCAGCTGGACGTCAGTAACGGGAGATTTCAAGGATATAGCAATTCGTGAATATTGGGGAGCAGCAATAGGAACAAACGGCTGCATATATACGTGGGGCATACGAAACGCGGATACAGGAGAATATGTAACAGCACCGGAAAAGCTGAGCGATAAGATAAATGATTTTGCGGCAGATGAAATCGAGAATGCTACAGTTGCATCGTTGGGTGAAACAAAGGGAAACTTAATATCGGAAGAGGATGTGGACTATTATAAGTTTACGCCAACAACTACGGGTATTTATTCAATATACAGTATTTCAGAGATTGATCTGGTTTGCAAGGTATATACAAAAGAAATGGATGGGAGTTTTGCTCAGAAATTCAGCAATGATGACGGATATGGAATTATGGGAGGGTGTTCACGAGATTTTTATCTTTCAAAGCCCCTGACAGCAGGTACAGAATATTATATATATGTATATCCTTACGGATCAAATTATTCGGGAGAATATACAATGTACATACGCAGAGAAGGAAGTTCCACAGCGGTATCAATTTCAGGTGATGCAGGAGTTGAAAAGAATATATTCATGAATGTCAGAAATATAAGCTCCTTTTCAAACAGAACAATAACGATAACATATGATTCGTCAAAGCTTGAGCTTGTAGATGGGTGTTTGTTTAATCCAAATGCAAATCTTACGGCGGGAGTAGTGTCGGGAACAAATGTAACCATTGTTTCGGCAAAACCCGGAGAGATTGTGTTTAAAATGTCCTATTCCATTCCGTCCGGAAGAAAACTGACAGGAACTGTAAACATACTTAAATTTAAATCATTGGTAAGCGGATATAAGACAATAAGCTATAAGCTGAATGATTTATCATAAGGAGGATAAAATATAATGAAAATAAAAATACTAAGTGCGGTTCTCGTATTTTCTATATTATGCGGTGTTATGCCAGGCGTATCAGCGCAGAACAATGCATCGGATAAAGATTTGGATTCAATCAGAGCGGAAATGGCGGAAGAAGCGAATGCAGAAGGAATAGATTTGGGGTCATTGTCTGTACCATATGATTTTGATCCTGACGCAACACAGGAACCTGAAGAAGATATTGAAGAAAATATTCATACAGAAACTATTACAGGGGATGTTGAATTACAGGAGGAAAGCGAAATACTTCTGGACGAATCTGAAGTATCGCTTTTCTCAGAAGAAGAAGATTATAGTAATTTATGGAAATCGTTATTTTCAGACTATTTTGGTGATGATTATTTGGCGCCGTATAAGGGCAATAAGGACGGACAGCATGTGACAGGAAATACGAACCGTCTTGTAATAGAAGAAACAGATCTATCTTTGCCCGGAAAAAATGGTCTGGATTTAAATATTCGGAGAAAACATGATAATCAATACTATAATCACGTTTATAGCAGAATTAAATACGATACAAAGAGCGATATTTATATAGACAGATATGGATACGGATTTACAGATAGCAGTACAAATAAAAACATCTATGTTTTATTTACAAATGAGGATGATTTTTACATATATATGAAAAATGGAATTACAATAAGCTCTTTGCCTACTCCATATGATAATAAAAAAATTAACGGTACATATGTGAATCTTTACCTGTTTGAAAATATATATTATAAAAAAAGCAACACAGGAATAACATTAACATATAACAGCAGTATGCGCGAAATAAGGGATACAGAAACAGTTACAAAAAAATATGATTTGGAGGATAGAAAATTACTTCCAAAGGACAACTTTTTAGGAGACGGATGGGATTTGATATTGCCGTCTGTTTCATTGCATAGATACCTTTATGAGACAGATAAAGATGACTATACAAAAATCTATAAAGGCGACTATATAGGAGCATTTAGAGATATTGAAGGAAATGTGTTTTCATTTGAAGGATACGATAAATATAAAAGGTATAAAGATTCTGATCCGACATATACATCATCGTTCCATTGCGACAACAATAAGTATTTTA
>JAUNPN010000136.1 GCA_030536655.1 bacterium
GAAAAATCTGACTGTGTTCACTGCGTACTATATTTAATCAGTGCTTCCTTAATATACACTTCTTTAATTACGTATAGGCTCTAAAATAAATTTTTGTAAAAAATATTGTTTTTTTTACAGTTTTATGATATAATTGAGAAAACGCTGATTAAACAAGGCTCATGTCGGGTGCGGTCTGATTTCTCGGCGGATTGTACGGATTGACGAAAGGGAGGATATGCCGCATGGCTTTGATTGATTTACATAACCATACTTATTACAGCTACGATGGCAGGAACTCGCCCGAGCAGATTATACAAAATGCAGTTTCTCACGGTGTTGAGGTAATCGGCATAACCGACCATCAGTTTTCAATACGCGAACGTCTGCCGGAATATATTGCGCATCTTGAATATTGCCGAGATAAATATAAGGATGAAATACGTGTTCTTATCGGACTTGAGATAGGTACGCGCCCGGCGCCGAATGATTTGCTTGCGGATTCGTGCGGCAGACTTGATTATGTGCTTTTTGAAAGCTTGGACGATTCTCTTAACAGAGCTATGGATTTATATGAATTTTTGGAATGGAGCAGACTGTTCAAATGCCGCCGTGGACTTGCCCATACGGATATATTCGGGCTGAGCGAAAAATACCGGATTGACATGATTTCAATAATGCGGAAATATAATTTGTTTTGGGAAATAAACACCTCAGGAAATTATTCGTATTATTATGATTTTCTGACAAGCGATAAAAAGCGCGGTCTGATAAAGCGCAGCGGACTTGCCGTAACAGTGGGCTCGGACACGCATGACATATGCGAATATCGTTTTAAACAGCTTAAGCGCGCGAATGAGCTGCTTGAACAGCTTGGCAACCCGCTTCCGTAATTGTATATAGCCGAACGGCTGAAAAACGTATCAGTTTTTCAGCCGTTCCTTTATCTTTTTAATTAAGCCTGTATTTCCGCGCGAATCCATTCCAGGGAATGCCTTTAAAATTCTGCGCTGGAATGCGCTCATTTCTTTTGTTATGAGGTTGAGCCGTTCTTCAAGCTCCCTCTTTTCGGCTTCGAGCCTTTCGATTCTTGCCTGCTTCTCGGTCTCGTGCCTTTCCCGGCGATCACGCCGTTCCTTTTCAAAACGTTCCTGCTGTTCCCTAACGTTTTCGCGCAGTTCAATCACTCTCTCATCGGCGGCAAGCTCCGCTCCCTTGCGGACAGCTTCCTCGGTCTTTTCATATACGAGCTTTCCTATATTGTCAGACAGCTCATGCATACGTCTGCCTATTGAATTTATTTTCTCTATCCGGAGATTTAAATGTCTGAGAGTGTTTACAGTAGCGGTTATATCTGCGATCAGTACAGCTGAAAGAGGAATAATCGCTGCAAGCTTTACAGTATCACTGAGCTTCCATATCACTATATCATAGAGCAGAGGATGAATGAAATACATTAAGGCTGTGCAGGCAATGCCCCAGTACAGAGAAAATCTGAGACATATGTATCCGCCTATATTAAATTTTTTATCACTGTAGTCCCACCAGCGTATGTGGTATATTTTTTCAAGCACATAGCCGGTTAGCAGCTCTAAGATTGATGTAATCAGAACCGAGCCGATGAACAGCAGAATAAAGTTTCCCTTTAAGGGTGTAAGGCACAAAACAACTATGGTACCTCCGACCCCATATATAGGGCAAATAGGTCCGTTTAAAAATCCTCTGTTTACAAAACGTCTTTCTGTAACTCCGAAAAATGCCACCTCAAGAATCCAGCCGAAAAAGCCGTACAGATAAAACATAAGACATATATCCGTAAGGTTGTACATTACATTTGCTCCTCCCGTAAAAATTTATATGTCAATTATAACATATTTTTATGAAAAATGCAACCTCTACACAGCAATCTGTCATGGTTTTGCGGATGCTTCGCGCAAAAAACGTGTCGAGCCAATAATTAGTTCTTGACATTCTATTTTCACGGTAGTATAATTATATATGTAAAATTATATACTATAGTGTTAATAATTGCCGGAGAACTGCATCTCCGGGGAAAGCGGTGTACATAGTGAAAATGAAATTATGCGTAATCTTCGGCGGTCAGTCGCCGGAGCATGAGGTTTCAAGAAAATCAGTTACTTCGGTTATTAATAACCTTAATAAAGATAAATATGATATAGATATAATAGGCAT
Organism: bacterium; assembly: GCA_030536655.1. Lineage (GTDB taxonomy): Bacteria > Bacillota > Clostridia > UBA1381 > UBA1381 > UMGS1958. The sequence continues at coordinate 2,173 of JAUNPN010000136.1, forward strand.
CACAAAGGACGGGGAATGGTTCCTTTATGACGGTGATGTTAAGAATATTATCGGCGGCGAATGGGAGAGCGATACAGCGCACAAGCGTCATGCTGTTATTTCGCCGGATGCGAAGGATAGGGCAATTCTTGTCCTTGACGGAGACAAGACGGAAAAGCTTCATCCTGATGTTATATTTCCGGTACTGCACGGCGAGTACGGAGAGGACGGAACAATTCAGGGATTATTTGAGCTTTCGCATATTCCGTATGTGGGTATGGGCGTGCTTGCCTCGGCAAACGGAATGGATAAGATTTATTCAAAGATGGTGTTTGCTATGGCGGGTATACCGCAGGCAAACTGGGTTATTTGCCGCCGCGGTGATGACGCCGAAGAAAAAATGAATGAGATTGAAGAAAAGCTTGGTTATCCGTGCTTTGTAAAGCCCGCATGTACCGGCTCATCTGTGGGCGTCGGAAAGGCTCACGACAGAGGAGAGTTAAAGAAGGCGATTGAAAACGCTTTTCGGTTTGATCGAAAGGTACTTGTTGAGGAAAATATTGACGGTCACGAGGTTGAATGTGCAGTTCTCGGAAACGATGAACCGAAGGCTGCCGAGGTGGGAGAAATCAAGCCGACTGTTGAATTCTATGATTTTGATGCAAAGTATAATGACAATTCGACCCAACTGCAAATTCCTGCTGAAATTCCTGAAGAAACAAAGAAAAAAATTCAGGAGTATGCAGTTAAGGCATTTAAAGCTCTTGACGGTCAGGGCTTGACGAGAGTGGATTTCTTTGTAAAATACAGTGACGGTTCAGTGATTTTGAATGAGGTGAATACTTTGCCCGGATTTACAGATATAAGTATGTATCCGAAGCTGTGGAATGCTGTGGGTGTAGGCTATGGCGAGCTTCTTGATAAGCTTATAGAGCTTGCTCAGACAAGGATTAAGTAATGGAGAATAATGCAAGAATACGGGTGGTGAACCGCCAGACAATTGATGGGGATACCGATATAATTGAAGAACATGGTGAAGGTATTTACAGCCACCGGGGCGGAAAGCATTATATTATGTATGATACGGATGACGCAGAGGACAGGAGCCGCGTCACTGTGATTGCCGAGGGCAGGAACGTCAGGATAAAACGCGCGGGTTCATCCGGAGGCGATATGCTCTATAATACTTCCCAAAAAACGGCATTTAAGTACAGGACGCCTTACGGCGCACTTGATATGGAGATAAATACGGAACGTATCTGCAATGCGCTTAATGCGGAGCCAAAAAAGCTCAGGATTAAATACACGCTTACAATGCAGGGACAGCGCACATATAATGATACGGAGATATATGTAGAAGAAATATAAAAGAATATAAGAACGAAAAATAAGCTTTGCATTTTGCAGCGGCTATGATGTGTAGAGGATAGGAGATAAAGGTGAACAAATTAAAAAGAATTATAGCGGCAATATTAGCGGCGGTGGTTGTTGAGATGCCGTTTGCGGCTATCGCGGAAAACTATTCGGAGCTTGCGGCTTCAAGCGCGGGAATAATTGCGCTTGAGGACGCCCCGGAGGCTGATGAGACCGAAGAAACAGATGAGCGTAATCAGTACAGCAAGAATTATAAAAATTATGAAATGCTTGCAAAGTATATCGAGGAATACTATATTGATGATTCGGTAACGGCTGAAGAAGCAATGAAGGGCGGAATCTCGCATTACGTTGACGGTGATGACGAAAAGCTGGCTCTGCTTTTAAAGGCTATGTTTCAGAATCTCGACCCATGGAGTGACTTTTTCACAAAGAGTGAGTATGAGGACTTTACGAATGAAGTAAACAAAACCTTCTACGGCATAGGAGTTCAGATTACAGAGAAGGACGGCTATGTAGAGATTTCCGGCTTCAGTGAGGAAAACAGTCTTGCGGAGCGTACAGGCTTTATGGTTGGAGATAAATTCGTGAAGGTGGCAGGCGTTGAGTGTGAGGGTAAATCCACAAGCGAGGTCAGAAGCCTTATCATAGGTGATCTGGATACAACTGTAGATATAACGGTTCTTCGCGACGGTCAGTTGGTTGACATAACCGCAACTCGTACTCAGGTACATGCCGCAACGGCGACAAGCACGGTTTTACCGGGTAATATCGGTTATCTGAGAATAATTTCCTTTGGTGAAACAACGGCGGTTGAGGTTGGAGAGATACTTGACAGCTATGTTAGCGAAGGAGTAAAGAAGTTTATCCTTGATTTGAGAAACAACGGAGGCGGTCACTTGGAGTCGGCAGTCACGATTGCAAAGATGCTTGTCCCAAAGGGAAAGATTGTTGATGTTGTGTTCCGTAACGAGCAAAACAACACAAGCTATTACTCGGAGCGTACCACAAAGGACTTCGAAATGATTACACTTGTAAACGGTAATACTGCGAGTTCGGCAGAAATTCTTGCAAGCGCAATTCAGGATTCGCACGCGGGCAGGCTCCTTGGTGAAACAACCTACGGAAAGGCTGTGATACAGCAGATATTCCCGCTTCAGAATAGGAATTATTTTAAACTGACGATAGGTGAGTATAAGACAAGAAACGGGCGTTCAATTAATTATGTGGGGCTTGAGCCGGATGAGTATGTAAAGAATTATAATGAGCCGATTGACTCAACTAAATATACGCGCTTTGATTTCAGTACAAAGTCGTCGATCGGAGATTTCAGTAAAAACGCACTTTCGGCAAAGGAAAAGCTCCGGCTTCTGGGTTATTACAACGGTAATGCGGATAATGAAGTTTTCACTGCGGAACTGAAGGACGCCATAAAGAAGTTTCAGGCGGCTTACGGACTTGCGGCAACGGGAGTGCTGGATATTCCGACACAGGTCAAGCTTGAAAAGACGTTTGAAGATTTAAAGATAGAGGTAGATTTACAGCTTGAAACAGCATATGAGCAGCTTGGCGGTATTAAGGAAGATTTATACGATGAAAAATAATTAATTTACTGAGAAGGCATGGAGGAAAAAATTGGGAAAAGATAAGCCTCGCTTCTCTTTTCCCAAACGCATTGGTGAAAGGAGTTCGGATTATAAAGATGGTAAAGCATCCGTTTCCGCCGCTTTATGACGAAAATTCAAGGATTTTAATACTTGGCAGCTTTCCGTCGGTAAAGTCGAGAGAGCAGAGGTTTTTCTACGGGCACCCGCAGAATCGTTTCTGGAGAGTCACATCGGCGGTGTTTGGCTGTCCTGTACCTCAGACAATTGAGGAAAAGAGCGCATTTCTTCATGAAAACCATATTGCATTATGGGATGTAGTTGCTTCGTGTGAAATAACCGGAAGCTCAGACAGCTCGATAAAAGATGTTATACCGAATGATTTGCGTCCGATTCTTGACGCAGCGGATATAAAAAGTATATTCGTAAACGGACGCGCCGCAGAAAAGTATTATATAAAATATCAGGAGCAGATTCTGGGAAGGAAGGCAGTATATCTTCCGTCAACCTCTCCGGCCAACGCTGCAATGTCACAGGAAAGATTGATTGAAAAATGGAGAATAGCCGCGGAGGTATGACATTAAAAATAGGTTATATGTTGTATAGCTGAATTAATACTTTAATGGAGGAAAAAATGAAAAGCCAAAGATTAAAGGGAAATCTTATACTTTTGCTCACCTCATTCATCTGGGGAACCTCGTTTATTGCTCAGAGCAAGGGAGTGGAGGAAATATCGGCATTTGCATTCAATGGAGTGAGGAGTGTACTCGGAGGAATGGTTCTGCTTCCTGTGATTGCCTTTCTGCACTCTTATAATAAAAAGCGCGGAAATCCGGTCTTAAAGAATACAAAAACATTGCTCATCGGCGGACTGGTATGCGGAGGGTTCCTATGCGCGGCGAGTACACTGCAAACTGCCGGAATGATTTATACAAGCCCCGGAAAGTCGGGATTTATAACCGCTTTGTATATGGTTATAATACCTATAATCGGTCTGTTTACAAATAAAAAGCCCGGACTTATCATATGGGTTTCGGCGGCTGTTGCGGTCGCCGGACTATACCTTATGTGCATTAACTCGGCTCTTACAATAAACAAGGGTGATGTATTGACACTTATATGCGCCTTTCTTTTTTCGGGGCACATACTTGCGGTTGACTATTTTGCTCCTAAGGTTGACGGAGTGAAGCTTGCATGTATACAGTTTTTTGTCTGCGGTATTCTCAATCTGATATGTATGTTTCTGTTTGAGGAGCCGGAGCCGAAGCCGATTCTCGACTGCTGGGTGTCGATTGGATATTCGGGAATAATGTCCTGCGGCGCTGCGTATACGCTTCAGATTGTAGGTCAGAAATATACTGACCCGGCTTCCGCGTCAATCCTTATGAGCCTTGAATCCGTATTCGCAACCCTTGCGACTGTGGTGCTTGTTGCCTGCGGCTGGAATTTGACCGGCGGTGCGCTGACAGTTCGTGAAATTACAGGCTGTGTACTAATGTTTGCAGCCATAATACTTGTCCAGCTTCCGGAGTTCAGAAAAGCTTCATTTGCTTCGGCATCGGCAAAAAAATAATAGAATATTGCCCGGGAGTTTTGAACGGCTTCCGGGCATAATATTTCTGTTCATTGAATTCATCTGTTGTAGCACCTTATCTTTCTTCTGAAACTGTACGAGCTTTTTGAAAAGCCTGTCACTGTGGAGTGAACTATTTCAGCGCATTCATTATCTAATCCTCATATTCTATATCATTATCCAGACACCACTCAATGGCTATTTGTTTTAGCTTCTGCTCTTTAAACTCATACCATTGTTTTTCGACATTTTTGCGTATTGCCAAATTTTTAAATCTCCTAAATGCGCCTTTGCCATTAATCGCATAATAGAAATCATGCTGAAGACTATCGGGAAGTGTTTCTATAAAATCTTCCATTATTGAATACTCATTTATATCATACTTATTTGGGATTGCAATAAATCTATCTCCATAAAGCTCCTCAAATTCATCATAATCAATAATATCTTCAGTACCGTAAATTTTGTCATCCATTATGGATATAAGACACATGGTTTCCTTATCTATATACGTGTCGCATTCATCGAATTGAATATCCATTTGATCAATCAAATCCTGTAAATTCAATACGTGCTTCATCTTTTTAAGTGTTTTCTTCATACGGTTTGGCTGATACTCGGTATACCCATGCTTTGAATAGAATATTCTCGATTCAAACCATTTCTCACCGACGCCAAGATTTACATAGATTGCCTCTTTTCCGAGTTTTTTCACATAATCCTCAGCTGTTTTCAGTAATTCCGTTCCAATGCCTTGACGCTTCATGCTGTATTTAACAAACAGCCGGTGCAGGGTTACACCATTGGTATTATCCGAATTAAAACCAATACTTCCAACTACACGATCGCATTCGTCAACCGCAATCCAAAACATGTCGCCCTTATCAAAATAATTACTTTTTATATCAAGCAGATCCATATTCAATCCCGGAATCAGACCTAATGCATTTTTGGCTTCAAGCACCATAAAGATTAAATCGTCACGGTACTTATTCTCAAATTTAATAATTTTCATTTTCGGTCACCTATTACATTTCATATTTCTGTATTGCCCACAAAGATTTACTGGAAATATTTGATGATCCATGCTGATTATATACTTTTTGTTTTCGTAAAACTTGTATTCTGCATCCGATTGTATTTTTGCCTGTTTTCTTCATCAAAATTTTACCTCAATATTATTGTAACATATATCAAAATGAAATTCAAGTATTAATCTGAATTAAATTTTATAAACTATCGGCAATATCAAAAATAGTGGTGTAATAAACGACAGTATCAAGCAAATATTGGTTAAGTTCCGTTATTATATGTATAGCTTGTTCTTAGCTCAAAGCCCGTCGCGTTTTCGTTCTCATCTCTTACCGCAACATATGTACCAAAATCCTCCTTACCCGAGAGCAGTTCATATACATTTAAGTATCCGCCGCCTGCTATACACGCGATAATAATTTCGTCCAAATCCCGGTTATTGCTGCCGTACTCCATTGCCATAGGAAGATTTCTGCCCTGCGCGTAGCTATAGGTATGATTTTTATATGTGCAGGTTTCATGTCCAAAGCTGTAAATATAATCGTGGGTCGCTCCTCCCGTTACAGAACGGGTTAATTCCTATAAAATCGATTACTAATTGCGTTCCTGCACTTTTTTTGCGGTATTGATAAATCCACATTGCTCACTGTTGTGTCCATTTCTAAATCTTTGTACCTAATACGTCCTTTGGTACTGATTTTAGCTGATGGAAATGCTATCTTTATGTACATTGTTCCTGAATATGCAGGCTTTACAAAAAATATATCTGTTCATATCTGCCGTCCTCATATAGCCTGTGAGATTCAGCAAGCAAGGTGTGATTGATTTACGGATATACTTTTGATAAAATAAACAAACAGTGGTAAAAATAACTAACAAAGGGGATAAAAAGACAGCTTACATTTGTATAATGTTTTTCGACAAAAAGTATTGACTTTTTCGGAAAACGTGGTATAATAATTTATGTTGTCAGCGAGATTGGCAACAGGTCATAACACCAAGTGATAAATCAAGTAAAAAATATTTTGAAAAAAATTAAAAAAGTACTTGACAAACGCTTGAAGATATGATATACTAAATAAGCTGTCATTGAGACAGCAAAGATTTGTACATTGAAAAATGAACAGTGCAGAGTTCTTGTCTGGCATCTAAAAGATGCCGAACAGAAACGATAAAACGTTTCTTTATATTAAGACAGAAATTCGGACGGAAAAGACTGATTGAATATAGTGCATAGATTACGCAGTCAGATTTTTTGTCAGATTGTGCGAAAAATTTGAGACATGCTTTTGTATGTTGAAAAATTTTAGCGCGATATGACAGAAAATATGCAAGTAAGATATGTGCTAAGGCGAAGCCGATATTTAATTAGTATTTTCTGAGGTTTAACGAGACTGAACACGAAAAAAAGTCAGAGTTAGTTAAAGAGCTAACAAAT
>JAUNPN010000137.1 GCA_030536655.1 bacterium
GTATAAGTGTTTGCCAAAGTAAATTCAAGTCTTAAATTTGTCAGACTAAGTTCTACTTGGCATGCTTTTACAGCTGAATTTACTTTGGCAATTAAGAAAATTATAAAATAAGGAAAGATTGATTAAAAACATGTTGACATTTGAAGGTATTTTTATTATAATTAAAAGTGGGAATATGTTATTCCGTAATTTAACAACGAAAGGACTTGATTGTTGTGGCAAATCCAAAGGCTGCTCTTATTATGGGCTCGGATTCGGATTTCGATAAGGTAAAGGGATGTATTACAAAGCTTAAGGAGTTTGGTATTGATGTTGAGGTAAATGTAATCTCAGCGCACAGAACCCCGGAGAAGGCTATGGAATACGCAAAGACTGCGGAGAATAAAGGAATAGAGGTTATCATCTGCGCTGCGGGAATGGCGGCACATTTGGGAGGAGTAGTTGCGGCAAATACAACGCTTCCTGTAATCGGTATTCCGATTGAATCAACCTTTAACGGCATGGACGCGCTTTTGGCAACGGTTCAGATGCCGCCCGGAATCCCGGTTGCGACTGTGGGTCTTAATAACGGAACCAATGCGGGAATTTTAGCGGCAGAAATGCTTGCATTAAAATATGATTATTTAAAGCCAATGCTTAAGGATGCAAGAGCCGAAATGGCTGCCGGAGTCGAAAAGAAGGACGCAGTAATAAAAGAAAAAGCGGCGGCGCTGTAATTATAAAATGACTAAACTTATGGAGGAAAACAAATGGCAACAGATGCATATAAGGCTGCCGGAGTAAATGTAGAGGCAGGATATGAGTCGGTAAGACTGATTAAGGACGATGTAAAGAGAACAGCGATTGAGGGCGTCCTCGGAGGAATAGGCGGCTTCGGTGGGCTTTTCGAGATAGGTAAGGGTTATGAGAACCCGGTTCTTGTATCAGGAACAGACGGCGTCGGAACAAAGCTTAAAATTGCATTCCTTATGGACAAGCATGATACTATAGGTCAGGATTGTGTTGCAATGTGTGTAAATGACGTTGCTTGCTCAGGCGCGAAGCCGATATTCTTCCTTGACTATCTTGCTGTAGGAAAGAATGTTCCGGAAAGAATTGCGGAGATTGTTAAGGGTGTAGCAGACGGCTGTGTTAAGGCAGGCTGTGCTCTTGTAGGAGGAGAAACGGCAGAAATGCCGGGCTTCTATCCGGAGGACGAATATGACCTTGCAGGCTTCAGCGTAGGTATTGTTGAAAAGAGCAAGATTACCGACGGTGATAAGGCAAAGGCAGGCGATAAGCTTATTGGTATCGCGTCAAGCGGTATTCACTCAAACGGTTATTCGCTCGTAAGAAAGCTGTTTGACTTAAACGGTGATAATGCAAAGGCTAATCTGAACGAGTATTCGGATAAACTCGGAATGAAAGTCGGAGAGGCGCTTCTTACACCAACGAGAATATATGTAAAGCCGCTGTTAAAGCTTATTGATGAGGTTGGTATTAATACAGTATCACACATTACCGGCGGAGGATTTGTTGAGAATGTTCCGAGAATGCTCCCTGATGGATTAAAGGCCGTAATTAAGAGAGGTACGTGGGATATTCTTCCGATTTTTGATGTTCTTCAGGAGAAGGGCAGTATTCCGGAAATGGATATGTACAATACCTTTAACATGGGTATAGGTATGATTGTAGCTGTTGACGCAGACAAGGCAGACAAGGCTGTAAAGGTTCTTGAGGAAGCAGGTGAAAAGGCATATATTATCGGAGAATTGACCGAAGGCGAAAAGGGAGTAGAGATTATCTGATGAAGAGAATAGCAGTTCTTGCCTCCGGCGGAGGCACTAATTTACAGGCTCTTATTGATGCGCAGAAATCAGGTATTATAAAGAGCGGTGAGATAGTTACGGTTGTTACGAATAATCCGAAGGCATATGCCATTGAAAGAGCAAAACAGGCGGGAATACAGTCGAAGGTAATAACCAAGAAGGAATGCGGCGGAGATAATATTGTGTTTAATCAGGCAATCTGCGACTATTTAAAGAGCGAGAATGTTGATGTTGTTGCTCTTGCGGGTTTCCTTCCGATAATTGCCGGAGCAATGCTTGTTGATTATAAGGATAGAATTATAAATATCCATCCATCGCTTATTCCGTCCTTCTGCGGCGAGGGCTTTTATGGACTTCGTGTTCATGAAGCCGCGCTTGCAAAGGGTGTGAAGGTAACGGGTGCAACGGCGCATTTTGTAAACGAGATTACAGACGGCGGAAAAATCATTATGCAGAAGGCTGTTGAAGTACAGGACGGCGATACGCCAGAAATTTTACAGCGCAGGGTAATGGAACAGGCGGAATGGATAATATTGCCTCTGGCTGTTGAAAAAGTATGCGCGGAATTGGATTGATGCATGAAAAGTGAAAGGGATTTAAAATGAATAAGATAAATATTTATGAAGAATTAAAATCCAATGCCTATCCGGGCAGAGGAATTGTGATCGGCAAAAGCGAGGACGGGAAGAAGGCTGTTACTGCATATTTCATCATGGGCAGAAGCGTAAACAGCCGTAATCGTGTATTTATCGAGGATGGGGACGGAATCCGTACACAGGCGTTTGATCCGTCAAAGCTTGAGGATCCTCATCTTATTATATATGCTCCGGTAAGGGTGCTGGGCAATAAAACAATTGTAACAAACGGAGATCAGACCGATACAATTTATGATTTGATGAATCAGCAGATGACATTTGAGCAGTCATTGAGAACAAGAGAATTTGAAGATGACGCTCCGAATTATACACCAAGAATTTCGGGTATTATCAAACTAACGGATGGTAATTTCAACTATGCGATGTCAATTTTAAAGAGCAATAACGGTGATGCTTCATCATGCCTGAGATACACATACTCTTATAACAATCCTAAGGCAGGAGAGGGACGTTTTATCCACACATATATGGGCGACGGGAATCCGCTCCCGTCGTTTGAGGGCGAACCGAAGCTTGTCGGAATTCCGAATGATATTGCTTCGTTCACAAATGATTTATGGAACGCTCTTAATGAGGATAATAAGGTTTCGCTGTTTGTAAGATTTATTGATTTGGAAACAGGTGCGGCAGAGTCGAAGATTGTGAACAAAAATCAGTAAGAAACTTAAAGGAGATAACTATGAACGCGGAAGAGTTCTTTGAACAGCAGGAGAAAAAAGAAAAATTCAAGAAACGAATACAGCTTTCGGCAATACCGTTGTACTATGCAATATATATACCTCTGATGGTTTTGTGTTGGCGGGCGGAAAGTAAGTATATATTTCATCTGCTGATCCTTGCAATAGCGCCGATTTTATACTATTTCTTGCTGTTTAAGACTGAGATGCTTTTCAATATTCAATATATGTTTAATCTTGATATTGAGGATCCTCAACCGTCAGCATGGTATTATATGATGTCGTATATCGCTGCATATGCTATTATGGTTATTGGGATTTTTCTTCCGTTGTTGGCATATGTATATGCTTTGGTAGATTAAGGCTCATATGGAGAATTAAGGTAATTATTATGAAAAAGGAATTATACTGCGGATTTGATTATGCTAAATTCAACAAAATCCGTGATATACTGGATATGGAAGGAATCAGTCATAAATATAAGATTGTTGATAGTTCTAATCGCACTGAGCTTGTGATGGCAGGGCTTCGCAGCTTGCACAGCAATATGGCAAAGCAGTATTATATTTTCGTATCTGATAAGGATTTCGAAAAGGCTGTTTGTCTGATTAAAAAGTTATAAAAATTAGATTGACATAAGTAAAGAAAATTATCAGAAAGGAAACACAATAATGAATGAAATGCAATTAAAATACGGCTGCAATCCGAACCAGAAGCCGTCAAGAGTATACATGGCTGACGGAAGCGAGCTTCCGATTGAGGTTTTAAGCGGCAAGCCGGGATACATTAATCTCCTTGACGCATTAAACGGATACCAGCTTGTAAAGGAGCTTAAAAAGGCAACCGGACTTCCGGCTGCAACCTCGTTTAAGCATGTATCGCCGGCAGGTGCGGCAGTTGGTTTACCGTTGTCGGATACATTAAAGCAAATTTATTTTACAGACGATGTTGAGTTAACACCGCTTGCGTCAGCATATGCAAGAGCAAGAGGTGCGGATAGAATGTCATCATTTGGTGATTTCATCTCTTTGTCAGATGAGTGTGACAAGGCAACTGCACTTCTTATAAAGAAAGAAGTTTCCGATGGAGTTATCGCTCCGGGATATTCGGACGAGGCTCTTGAAATCTTAAAGGCAAAGAAAAAAGGAAATTACTGCATCTTAAAGATAGACCCGAATTATACCCCGGTGCCTGTTGAAACAAAGCAGGTTTACGGCGTATCGTTTGAGCAGGGCAGGAATGAGTTAAATATAGACACAGAGCTTCTTTCGAATGTCGTAACTGAAAATAAGGAGCTTACAGAACAGGCAAAGATTGACCTCATGATTTCGCTTATCACATTGAAGTATACACAGTCAAACAGCGTATGCTTTGTTAAGGACGGTCAGGCTATAGGTATAGGTGCAGGTCAGCAGTCAAGAGTACATTGTACACGTCTTGCAGGAAATAAGGCTGATAACTGGTGGTTAAGACAGTCACCGCAGGTACTCGGCTTACAATTTGTTGACGGAATAAAACGCGCTGACCGTGATAATGCGATTGATGTGTATATCGGTGATGAGTACATGGATGTTCTTTCGGACGGAGCATGGGAAAAGATATTTAAGGTTAAGCCGGCAGTATTTACGGCAGAAGAAAAGAAGGCATGGATTGCGCAGAACAAAGGTGTCGCTCTCGGTTCAGACGCATTCTTCCCGTTTGGTGACAACATCGAAAGAGCTCATAAGTCAGGCGTTGAATTTATAGCACAGCCGGGAGGTTCGATAAGAGATGATAATGTTATCGAAACCTGTAACAAGTACGGAATTGCAATGGTATTTACGGGAATAAGACTTTTCCACCATTAATCATAAAAGGAGACAAAAAATGAAAATTTTAGTAATAGGCAGCGGCGGACGCGAGCATGCCATTGTATGGAAGCTTGCTCAGTCACCTAAGGCAGAGAAAATTTACTGTGCGCCGGGCAACGGCGGAATTTCGGAGCTTGCGGAGTGCGTTGATATAAATGTAATGGATAAAGAGAGCATGGTTTCCTTTGCTAAGGAAAAGGAAATTGATCTTGTAATGGTTGCGCCGGATGATCCGCTTGTTGCAGGTATGGTTGATGCAATGGAGGATGCCGGTATCCGTGCCTTCGGTCCGAGAGCAAACGCAGCTATTATCGAAGGCAGTAAAGCCTTCTCAAAGGAGCTTATGAAGAAGTACAATATTCCGACTGCAAAGTACGAGGTATTTACAGACAGTGCTTCAGCTGTTGAATATGTAAAGAAGGGTACATTCCCGACGGTTATCAAGGCGGATGGTCTTGCGTTAGGAAAGGGCGTTATAATCGCGCAGAACCTTGAAGAAGCGGAAGACGCAATACGTGAAATGATTGACGGCGGTAAGTTCGGTGCAAGCGGCAGCCGCGTTGTTATTGAGGAATTCCTCACAGGTCCGGAGGTATCCGTCCTTGCATTCACAGACGGTAAGGTTGTGAAGCCGATGGTAAGCGCTCAGGATCATAAGAGAGCTTATGATAATGATGAGGGACTTAATACCGGCGGAATGGGTACATTCTCACCGAGCCGTTTATATGACGATGCAAAGGCTAAGGAGTGCATGGAAAATATTTTCCTTCCGACAATCAAAGCTATGAATGCAGAAGGCAGAACATTTAAGGGTGTACTGTACTTTGGTCTTATGATGACAAAGGACGGCGTAAAGGTTATTGAATACAACTGCCGCTTCGGTGACCCGGAAACACAGGTAGTGCTTCCGCGCTTAAAAACAGATATGGTTGATATTATGGAGGCGGTTATTGACGAGCGTCTTGCTGATATTGATATTGAATGGTCTGATAATGCTGCGGTGTGCGTTGTTGAAGCATCGGGCGGTTACCCGGTTTCCTATAAGAAGGGCTTTGAAATTACAGGTCTGGATGCGCTTAAGGGTGAAAAGGATATAACTGTATTCCATGCAGGAACAAAGCTTGATAACGGAAAGCTGCTGACAAACGGCGGACGTGTGCTTGGTATCACAGCTGTGGCGGAAAACCTTGACGCGGCAATTAAAAGAGCGTATGAGGGCGTATCAAAGGTCACATTTGATAATGAGTTCCACAGAAATGATATAGGTATAAAGAAGTACGATTAAAAAGTTTTATAATGGAGGCGGGCGGATTGAAACGACAGGACTATATAAGCTGGGATGAATATTTTATGGGCATAGCAGCACTGAGTGCACAGCGTTCCAAAGACAGCAATACACAGGTAGGTGCATGTATAGTAACAAGTGATAACAAAATTTTATCTCTCGGTTATAACGGTATGCCGATAGGCTGTGACGATGATGCAATGCCTTGGGCAAGACAGGGAGCACCCCTTGAAACAAAATATATGTATGTATGTCATGCCGAGCTTAATGCGATTTTGAACTGCCCTATAGGCTCAATGCATGGCGCAAAGCTGTATGTTACACTGTTTCCGTGCAACGAATGTGCAAAGGCAATAATTCAGAGCGGTATTAAGGAAATAGTATACATTTCAGACAAATATGCGGACAGCGACGCGACTATGGCGTCAAAGAGAATGTTTGAAATGACAGGTATAAAATGCCGGCAGTATGTTCCGACAGGCAGGAGCATAACAATTGAGCTGTAAGAACCATTATGGAGGAAGATATGGATTTTATAGAAAAGACAATATCATCAAAGCCGATTTTTGATGGAAAAGTAATTCATGTAAGGGTAGAGGATGTAGAACTTCCGGATGGACGTATTGCCAAGCGTGAGCTTATCTCACACGGAGGCGGTGTAGGAATGATTTCGGTAAACGATAAGAAGGAAGTTCTCATGGTAAGCCAGTACAGAATTGCAGCTAAGAGCATGATGCTTGAAATTCCGGCGGGCAAACTGGAGTTCGGTGAAGATCCGCTTGAATGCGGAAAACGTGAGCTTATTGAGGAAACCGGCTACAAGGCTAATAAGATAGTGCATTTAGGTGAATATTACGCAACACCGGGATATTGCGAGGAAAAGCTGAATCTTTATCTTGCAACAGACCTCGAATGGGTAGGACAGCATCTTGATGAGGGTGAGTTTTTGAACGTTGAAACATATAAGCTTGATGACTTATATGAGATGGTCATGAATAATGAAATTCATGACGCAAAAACCGCTATTGCAATCTTGAAAGCAAAAATGATAATCGGATAACGAAAAAATGACCTGACGGGATTTAAAAAATTTGGTCAGGTCATTTTATATTTAATTGGCTAAAGTTATCGGAAACTCCTTACCATAAATTATAAAATTGATATCAAATAGAATCATTCCTCCTCATATTTAAATATAATGCTGCAACAAACAAGAGTCAAAATAAGAACAAATATAATGCTTACGGCATAAAATAATAATCCGGATACAACGAATACTTTATATTCAATCCAATCACGAATCCCTTCGTATATCAGCCGGAGTATAAATAGATATCCGATACATCTGACAAATGATCCGGGTTTTCTTTCATCTTTTTGAAACCATAAATAAGATAGCTTTATATTCCTTTGCAGACCGAAAATAAAGATTCCAAAAAATATTGCAAGGAACATACCAAAAATAAAACCTAAAAAAGGAAGCAGTATTATTCCTACACCGTTTTCAGGAAGTGAGGCAGGATCCATGTATTTTAGCGTTTCGTCAAAATAAACCATAGACGAAATACCGGATAATGTACTTGCAATCGGTAAAAAGAAAATAAAAGCAAGATTTTTAAAAACGGTTTTCAATTTCATAATAATTCCTCCGTATATTCCAGTATATCCGCGGGCTGGCAATCAAGTATTTTGCATATGCGGTCAAGTGTTGAAAAGCGTATAGCCTTTGCCTTATTATTTTTCAGTATGGAAAGATTAGCCGGAGTTATCTCCATTTTCTCAGCAAGCTCCATCAAACCGATTTTACGCTTTGCCATCATTACATCGAGATTTACAATAATAGCCACTTTTTACACCGTCCAATCATGTTCTTCTTTATAAGATATCGACTGTGAGAATATATCCTTTAATACAAGACAAAACATACAGCCTATACCGAATACAATAACAATAATAACAGTTGCAAACGAAAATAGCAGAAAACATTTCAAAACATATACAACTGCGATAATCATGCAGGTAACAGACATTTTTCGGAGACAGTTTGTGTTTTCGGAAACAAAGGGATTTCCGTTTATAAGAGTTTTAAACATTTTCTTTAAATTGAAAAGAATATATACAGCCGCCAATCCTGTAACAATAAGCATGGCTGAAAATAAAATAGTCCGAAAGGAATTGTAGCCGTAATAGTGACCGATATATTTTGAAGAAAACGGAACCGATACCACGCACAAAATTCCGATATAGAACATCACATCTATAATATATTTTGTTGCTTTGTTAATATTTTTCATATAAATCATCTCCCATTAATTACAGTATATCACAATCTACGGTAAAAGTCAATAAATATTTATTAATTTACAATAAATATTTATTGACTTTTAAATTATCTACAGTTCCTATCTTCAACTGTATTGGATTCTGTATTTATATTGCATAAACCTGCGCATATTAATTAAAAATCGCGGCGGACATTGTCAGGGATTTCTTTTCTTAAAACGAAATCCCTGTGATTGAAACATAAGAGCCGGGTTTTATTAAGGTGCGCTCAAAAGGAAATATTTGCATAATATAAATGAAATTCCTTTAAACACTTGACAAAATCATAAACTTGAGTTAAAATTTAATATATATAAATTGAACATATTGTGGAAATATTGCGCGAAAGAGGGTTAAACTATGGAAAGCTCTATCAGCGGTATGATAAACAAGCTGTTTATGAATTTGCAGAATGTGAATAAAAACCAAGGCGGCTTATTCAGCTTAACTCCGTCACAGCTTCGAATAATGATGTTTATCGGACAAAGAATTAACGAGGGAAAGAAAACTTTTCAGAAGGATATTGAGCGTGAATTTAATCTGAAAGGCTCATCTGTAACGAGTATT
>JAUNPN010000138.1 GCA_030536655.1 bacterium
TTCTAATGGTGATTTTCAGCCTGCTTTACGGGATTATATCCTTTACTTTTGCGTATTATGGTGAAATGTTGACATATCTCGGAATGACTATGCCTATGGCGGTATTTGCATTAATTTCTTGGCTTAAAAATCCATATAACGGAAACAAGACAGAGGTTAAAGTTAATCGCCTAACAACAAAGGAAACTGTTTTGATGTGGCTTGCGGCTGTTGTTATAACACTGATATTTTATTTTATTTTGAGTGCATTCAATACAGCAAATATCATTCCGAGCACCATATCGGTAACAACAAGCTTTCTTGCTGTATATTTGACGTTCAGAAGAAGCGCATATTATGCAATAGGATATGCGGCAAATGATATAGTATTGATTGACTTATGGTTTTTTGCAACGCTTGAAAACATCTCTTACCTGTCAGTTGTTGTTTGTTTTATCGCTTTCTTTGCAAACGATATTTATGGATTTATAAACTGGAGGAGAATGGAGAAAAGACAATCCCAAAATATATAAAAGCATTAAAAGAACTACATAAGTTGATCATATTGCTTGTTTTGTGCCATCTGCTGTACCTCCTCATACTCTTAATTTTATCATAAAATCCTTGAGGATGGAATGCCAACCTTTATTATATAGGAACAATCACAGCATTGCAGAAAATATTTTAATTTTTTTTAATTTACCTCTTGCAAAATACCAACATTTATGGTATAGTATATATTAAATACAGCAAGGGCGTTGTATAGTGATTTTGTGCGCAGTTTTTATTGTGTACAAAACCAGTATACAATGCCCTATTTTTTGCAGTTTTTACTAAATACTGCGGCAAAGGAGATGCAAATATGTTTGATTCAGAGCTTACACGTCATTTGGCAGTACTGTCAAAGCTCAGCTTTACAGATGATGAGCTTGCGAAAATGACCTCAGACATGACCGATATAATTGCGCTTATGGACAAGGTATGCGATTTCAATCCGGAAATCAAGCCCTATGCGCTTGACGCGGTCGATTACAAAGATTTAAGGAAAGATAATCATAATCCTTCCTCCGAAACGGAGAATATTATCAGCAACGCAAAGAATATCAAAAATAACAGCTTCGTCGTGCCGAAGGTAGTTTAATAAATCGGAGGAATTATATATGAACTTACAGGAATTAAGAACCGCGCTTGATATAAAGAAAATAAGCGCGGCAGAGCTTACACAGCAGTATCTTGATAAAATATCAGCTTTAGACAAAAGCATTAACAGCTACATCACCGTCTGCCCCGAATCGGCAATGCAGGACGCCGAACGCGCGCAGAAGATTATTGACGCCGGCAGCGCGGGCGCACTCTGCGGTATTCCGCTTTCGATCAAGGACAATATATGTACCTCCGGTGTTAAAACCACCTGCGCATCACGTATGCTTGAGGACTTTGTCCCGTTTTATGACGCCTTTGTAATTGAACGCCTTAAGGCCGACAATTACGTTATGCTCGGTAAAACAAATATGGACGAATTTGCAATGGGCGGCTCGTCACAGACTTCTTTCTTCGGCGGTCCGAAAAATCCGTACGATATAACAAGAGTAACAGGCGGTTCCTCCGGCGGTGCGGCAGCCGCTGTTGCAGCAGGACTTTGCGCGGCGGCTCTCGGCTCGGATACCGGCGGCTCGGTAAGACAGCCGGCAGCTTTCTGCGGAGTTACAGGTCTTAAGCCGACCTACGGCACCGTTTCAAGATGGGGGCTTATTGCCTTTGCTTCATCTCTTGACCAAATCGGAGTTGTCGCAAACTCGGCATTTGATACAGGCTATGTCTTAAATACAATCTACGGCGCAGACAAGAACGATGCGACCACCTCATCAAAATCAACCGGAAATTACACCGGGAAATGCGGAATGGACTTAAAGGGACTCAGAATAGGCATACCGAAGGAATTTCTTGACGGCAGCAGTGAGGAGGTTAGAAACGCCGCATTGAAAGCCGCAGATTATTACAAATCAATTGGATGTGAAATCGTGGAATGCTCTCTGCCGTCACTTGAATACGCAGTTTCGGCATATTATCTTATCTCATCGGCCGAGGCAGCGTCAAACCTTTCCAGATTTGACGGCATAAAATACGGTCACAGAGCTGAAATGACCTCAGACTATAGTGAGCTTATCTCCAATTCTCGCGCCGAGGGCTTCGGAGATGAAGTTAAGAGAAGAATCATGCTGGGCAACTATGCACTTTGCTCAGGCTATTATGACGCTTACTACAATAACGCAAGACGCATACGAACTCAGCTCAGGAAGGAATATGCGGAAATATTCGAAAAGTGCGATGTGATACTTACTCCGACCGCTCCGACAACAGCCTATAAAATCGGCGAGCAGGAAAGCGACCCGGTAAAGATGTATACCGCTGACATATGCACGGTAACGGTAAATATTGCCGGACTTCCCGCAATTTCAACCACCTGCGGCTACGGTGCAAACGGAATGCCCATAGGTATGAGCATTATCGGAAAAGCATTTGATGAGAAAACAATTATCGCGGTCTGCGATCGTTTTGAAAAGGATTTTAACAGAAAGGAGGCGGTACTGTGAGATACCAGCCGGTAATCGGACTTGAAATTCACTGTGAGCTTTTAACCGACTCCAAGGTTTTCTGCGGCTGCCACAACTCATTCGGCGGTGCCGAAAACACGCGCGTATGCCCAAGATGCTCCGGTATGCCGGGAACTCTCCCGGTTGTAAACCAAGGCGCCGTAAGGCTTGCGGCAAAGGCGGGCTTTGCCACTGACTGTACCGTAAACAACTACAGTGCGTTTGACAGAAAGAATTATTTCTACCCTGACCTTCCGAAGGCTTATCAGATCACTCAATTTGAGTATCCTATATGCACAAACGGACATATCAAGGTTTGTACGGGCAGAGATATACGCATCAACCGTATTCACATTGAGGAGGACGCCGGAAAGCTTGTGCATGATGACTACGAGGGAATTTCCCTGGCAGATTACAACCGCTGCGGTGTTCCGCTTATAGAAATTGTTACAGAGCCGGACTTCCGCGAAATTGAGGAAGTTCAGGACTTTGTACAGAAGATTGCGCTTCGTCTGAAATATGCGGGCGTATGTGATGCTCGTATGGAGCAGGGCTCACTGAGAGTTGACGTAAATATTTCTCTTATGCCCTACGGCTCCGATGTGTTCGGCACAAGAGCAGAGCTTAAGAACATAAACTCAATAAAATCAATCGGCAGAGCGATCCGCTACGAGATTAACCGCCAGAGCGAAATACTTGACAAGGGCGGCAAGGTTGTTCAGGAAACACGCAGATATAACGAAAATCACGACGATACGAAATCCATGCGTTCCAAGGAGGAAGCTCACGATTACCGCTACTTCCCTGAGCCGGATATTCCTCCGGTCTATATCAGTGATGAGGATATGGCGGCAATTAAAGCCGAAATGCCGGAAATGCCGCATGAACGCTTTGAAAGGTACACCGCTCAGATGGGTCTTACCGCCGATGACGCCAACCTTATCATAGGCTCAAAGCAGTTCGGTGATTATTTTGACGAAGCGGTTAAGGTTTATCCCGCTTACAAGCAGATTGCAAGCATGATGCTTGTTGAGATAAATCACCACTTAAACGAAAGGTCAATGACAATTGAGGACGTTTCGTTTACTCCCGCCGAGCTTGCAGCTCTGGTTAAGCTTGCGGACGACAGTGTTGTCAGCAAAAACGCAGCAAAGGAAATCCTTGCAATTATGTTTGAGGAGGGCGGAAAGCCGGAAGAAATAGCGAAAACACACGGCTTTATCATGAGCAACGATGCCGCCGAGCTTGATACGGTTATCGATGAAATATTATCCGCTAATGCTGCCTCTGTTGAAAAGTACAAGGCAGGCAATGCAAAGCTGTTCGGCTTCTTCATGGGGCAGGCAATGTCAAAGCTCGGCAAGGGTGCTAATCCGAAGCTTATAAAGGAAGCGCTGACCAAGAAATTAGCGTAATTTTATGTGTTACGAAAGGAAAATTGATTATGGAACATATATCAGGTTCAGAGTTGATAAAGGAATTGACTCTGTCAGAGCTTGAAGCCGCAGTCGGCAGCGATATTACTGTATGCGCCTGCGTTCACAAAATCCGCAAAATGGGCAGCTTCACCTTTGTTATTCTGCGCACCGGCAAATACCTTATTCAGACAGTCTACACTCCGGACAGCTGCGAGGGTGACTTCGGAAGGGTCTGCATGGGCGCTTACATTAAAGTCAGCGGTGCCGTTGTAAAGGAGCCCCGCGCAGTAAACGGCTATGAAATTACATTAAAAAGCATAGAGATACTCTCTCTCCCTGCCGCCGAATACCCGCTCAAGGTTGGGGACAGAACTCTCGGCTGCACGCTTGAGGTAAACCTTGAGCATAGGAGCGTTGCACTGCGTCACCCGTTAAAGCGCGCGGTATTTAAAATTTCGGAGGGCGTCGTTTCCGGCTTCCGTGAGTTCATGCTTTCACAGAATTTTACGGAAATTCATACACCGAAAATTTGTGCTGCCGCCGCAGAGGGCGGAGCGAATATTTTCAAGCTGAAATACTTCGGTCAGGACGCAGTTCTTGCTCAATCACCGCAGTTTTACAAGCAAACCTGCGTTGCATTCTATGACAGAGTGTTTGAGATTGCTCCGGTTTACAGGGCTGAAAAGCATAATTCGACCCGCCATTTAAACGAATATATCGGTCTTGATTTTGAAATGGGCTTTATAAAGGATATGTCCGATGTTATGCAAATGGAAACCGCCATGCTCAGGCACGTGACGGAGGTTTTGAAGCGTGATTATTCATACGAATTAAAAATGCTCGGCGCTCAGCTTCCGGAGATTAAAGAAATCCCGGCAGTGACATTCTTTGAAGCGCTTGAAATCCTCGGCAAGGAGCCGAACCAGTTCGACCTTGACCCTACAGACGAGGTTAAGCTGTGCGAATATGCAAAGGAAAAACACGGCTCAGAATTCATTTTTGTAACAAGATTTCCCGGTGCAAAGCGTCCGTTCTACGCTATGGATTCAAAGGATGACCCGAAACTTGCGGAAAGCTTTGATTTACTGTTCCGCGGACTTGAAATTACAACAGGCGGTCAAAGAATTCATGACTACAATGAACAGGTTGCAAAGCTTGCGCGATATAACATGACTCCGGAGGAGCTTGGACCGTATCTTGACATCCATAAGTACGGCATGCCGCCCCACGGCGGTCTGGGAATAGGTTTGGAAAGACTTGTTATGAAGCTTTTAGGACTTGACAATATCCGTGAAGCTTCAATGTTCCCAAGAGATATGCACCATCTGAATCCGTAAGTAAATAACAATACAAAGGCTCCGGTGTTTTGATGCCGGAGCTTTTGTGTGTTTTATTTTACTCTTTTTCTGTAAAATAAGGTATTCTGTTTTTTTCAGCCGATAAATTTTATTCACCTGTTATTGTAATATCCTCAAGCGTAACAGTTGTCGTCCCTTTCATGCCGACCTCGTCACCCATAAGTACCTTATTCAGCTCATTCGCAGCATATGTTTTTGTTCTGCCGCTCATCGTGAGAACCTCCTCCTCATCAAACAGTAAAAGGGTTATTATCGGTTCTGTGTATTTTTTCATGTCCGTACCCTCCTTATTTAGTTCGACGCCCGGTCAGTACTAAAACCTTGTTCATATTGGTAATACTGATTTTCTTTATTATCTCTGTAATTGTCAGCACTCACTGCATCTACCTTTTCGTTCATATTGTCTGCCGACTGATAAACCCCGCTGCTGTCCTCACCTAACTCAATAGCAGCGGACGCTCCCGGCGCATACAGATTATCTATTACCAAACCGTAAAGAATTGTTGTGCTTCCGCTAATAGTAGTTCCAATGCTCTTGCTAAGCTTTATTATGACTTTTCCATCTTCGGTCGTTACAGACTCCATCTGAGCTGTAAACGGATCCTCAAACACTCCCAAATCATCATAACTCTCCGGTATTTCATCGGAGCCGATGAATTCACTTACAGCCTCATCACCTTCGCTTTTTGTTTCCGCAGTTTCTGCCTCCGCTGCATCATCAGTGAATGAATCGACCTCGTCCGATGATATATCCGCATCTGATATAACTCCTCCAAGTCCGTAATATTCCCACAGTGTATCTCCCTCCGACACAGACAAAGCTTCTGCGCTCGCAGCAGCTGCTCCGGTTACTTTATGTATGCTTCCTTTATTAAAATAGCTGCTGTTGACTGTATCTCTAAGAACATAGCTTTCATCGTAAGTAAATAAACCTCCCGTATTTTCTTCTCTGACCTTTATATAGGTATTTGCATTACCGTCTGTCGGAACTGTTATTGTCCATTGTATGGTGTTTGAAGCGTTTTCATCTAAGCTTTTACTTACCGTAAAGCCGGTTGATATCGTATTGCCGAAGACGTCCTCTCCGCCCGTTCTTTGCTTATCACTCATATATATTCTGCCGCCGACACCGTTTTGATACTCCTGAACATGAGAGCCTTGTGCAAACGGGGTATTATTGGCAGTCGTAGGAATATTTTCCGATTCAGACACAAATGATACATATGTTGTTTCATTCTTCTTGAAAAGAGCATAATACGTTCTGGGCGTATCCACACCATATGTAAGAGTTGAACCATGCTGTTTCAGAATGTACGTAACCTTGCCTTCACTGTCAACATTCTTTTCATACCATCCCATAAATGTGTATCCATGATTTGCCGCTGCTGTCATTGTAACAGTGTCCCGAAGCCGTCCGTATCCGTAGCTGTCATGATTTTTGTCGCTTTTCAGCGGTCTTTGCTTACCGCTTCCGGCGTCAGTCGTATTGTCAATATCTTCTATGCTAAGCGATACCGTTCCGCCGTTTCCATTTTCCTCATATCCGGTTCCATCGTCTGTCACTACAGTATCTCTCTGAAGATATTCGTACTCAGCAATAAAGGTTACACCATCATTTACCGGGATTTCTACCGTATCACTATAATTACTCGTGCTTGTATACGTTACTTTTATAACCCCATTGCCGTCTGCCCCTGTTCCATATTCCACGGTATGATCTGATTTAATAAGCGCTCCTTTTCCTCTTGCTGCTTCAGCATCTTGCTGAGTACCGCGTGCAAAATACCAGCCTATAAATCTTTCCTTTTTAACACCTGTTAATTCTTCTTCATTCCCAAGAGGCGGCACCGCGTCTCCCACCGGATTATACCATTCGCTGTAACCACCCTCACTTATACTTTGACCTGTTTTTGCTTCCCCTGAACCGGCATACGGCGCGCTTGTCGGCTGTGCTTCAGCAATTTTTACGGATGTATCCTCATTTTGACCATTATATGTACCATTATGCGGATCATACATAACCATTCCATTCCCTACAAAGATTAGCTGAACATAGCGCGGTTTATCCATCTCCACTGTATGAGTATATGTACCGTCGCTCACATTGTAAAAGCTTGTATCACTCGCAGGCTTAAATTCACCGTCAATAAATGCGCCGAGAAATGTATGATTTTCATCTGCTTTTGCAGTAATTGTAACCTTCGTGCCTTCAATATAATTACGCTTATGAGGATTAGCGGAATCAACATTTTCGCCGCCGACATGATTTCCGTCAGCGTCCATGTCTGCTGTCACAGTACCGCTGCCGCCGCCGGTTGAGGATACCTGCAGCGGATAGGTAATCGCAAACTTTATGTTGTCAAGAAGATTTCCTTCATTAAGACCGAATTTGCCGCCCGCCGGATTATCATTCTGCACACCCGATAATGCCGTAAATGCAAAGGTTGTTGTTGTCTGTCCCTCAGGAACATCATACTGTCCCGCATAAACTCCCCATGCCTCGCTTGTATCGCCTATAATCCAGCATTTCCATTCCTCTGTACACTCAGGTGTTTTTTCCATTGAAAAATATTGTTTAAAATTGTTTCCGTTAATTCTAAATATGTTTTTTGCAGCATCGGGCGATGCATATACTGTATATTCCTTTTTTTCATGGTACACTTCATTTTCTGTTCCATCATCAAACTTCAGTCCGTCCTTCTTAGCCTGCTCTTTCAAAAGCTCACCCATCCACATGAAAATATCCCTTGTGTCCATTTTGGTCTCGTTCGGATCCTGCTTTGTAAGCTCATGGGTCGGTGTTTTTCCGATAAAGAGCGCCATTATATCCTTATAATGCCCTTGACTTATGCTGGTACTGTTACATCTCGCAATGTGAGATAATCCCCAGCTGAGTCTTGCCCCCGGAATTGTTTCAATATTCTGATACAATGAACTTTGCTCCTCCGCAACAAGCTCGGCAACATTTTTACTGTTCGGATCCGGATTTTCCGGTTTCTTTCCGTTGTGATAATAATCCCAATAATTGCGATTGCTGCCGCCTTCACGCGGATAATCTCCCGCAATCTCAAATAATTGATCATATGCGGTTGTTTTCCAGTAAAAATTCTCCGGAACCTTAGCATGAGCGTCATCATCTCCCATAATATACCAAGGTGCATATGTTTTTTCAAGCTTAGGTACTTCAAAATCACCATTCATCAGCCTCTTAGGCAAACTGCTATAACTTACCGGTTTCGGTGCTTCATTTGACGAATCATCTGCCATTACAGCAGCCGGAAATAAAACCATAGCTGTGGATACCGCAATAACCTCAGACAAAATTGCTGCTATACCTTTCCTTATTACATTTTTCTGTTTCAAAATAAATCTCCTCCTTGCTTCCCTTTTCTCATTATACAAGCTTTGCGCCGTCTATATATATCCAACTCACTTTAGCATAATATAATTTTATCACATTTACACTAATTTTTCAATAAAATCGCAAAAACCCGTTTTTTATAAAAAATTTGTTTATTTTTAATTTACCTTTAATTTTGTGTGTTTTTATGATACAGCAAAAATTCAGGAATTAAGGAAGCACTGATTAAATATAGTACGCAGTGAACACAGTCAGATTTTTC
>JAUNPN010000139.1 GCA_030536655.1 bacterium
TAACAATCAAAAAATTAAGTTTCTATGGGGAAATTAGAGTTTCCGTGGAAGCTCGTGAATGTAAAGTGAGGTGAGCAAAGTGCGAAAAAATATTATGCTGAATGATTGGATAGCTGAGCAGAATGGAGTGTTAAAAATTTCCGATGCTAAGCGATTGAATTTATCAACAGTGTATCTTTTTGATTTTATTGCGAAAAACAATTTTGAAAAAGTGTCAAAAGGAATTTATGTGCACCCGGATGTTTGGACCGATGATATGTATTTAATGCAGCTGAGATACAAGCAAGTGATTTTCTCTCACGAAACCGCACTGTATCTTCTGGATATGTCGGAGCGCGAGCCAATAAATTATACTGTTACCGTAAAGGCGCATTACAATACAAAGAGCTTGAAAGAACAAAGTGTTAATGTTTACTCTGTAAAAAAAGAGCTTTATACAATGGGACTTATTGATGTAAAAACTTCTATGGGAAATAATGTACGGTGTTATAATGAGGAACGTACTGTGTGCGATATGGTCAGAAGCCGCAAAAAGGTAGATATACAAGAAACAACGTCGGCATTAAAGAAATATGCAATGCGGAAAGATAAAAATATTCCGCAGCTTATGCGCTACGCGAGGGAACTGAAGATTGAAAAAAATATCAGACAATATTTGGAGGTGCTTTTGTAATGATTCATACGTCAAGACAAGTAAAGGATTTAATAAGAAATCAATCGAAGGGAAACAGCGCAAAGGCGCAGATATTACTTCGTATTTATATGATGGAACGTTTTTTGGAACGGATGTCACTTTCAGATTATAATAAAAACTTCATATTAAAAGGCGGTATGCTGGTATCGTCAATGGTGGGAATTGATATGAGGTCAACAATGGATATAGATACAACACTGAAGAATATTCCTTTATCAGAAGAAAGCGTCAAATCTATCATTGAACATATTACGGCAATAAAGCTTGATGACAATATAAATTTTAGAATAAAAAGCGTTTCGGAAATAATGGACGAAGCGGAATACGGCGGAATAAGGGTATCATTGGAAGCTGCACTGGATATGATGAGAGTGCCTTTGAAAATAGATATATCAACGGGCGATGTTATAACACCGCGTGAAATTGAGTATGAAATGCCGCTTATGTTTGAAAACAGAAAAATTGCTGTTTTGGCATATAATACGGAAACATTACTTGCTGAAAAGCTTGAAACAGTTATTGCAAGAGGTACTGCGAATACGAGATTAAGGGATTTTTATGATATATACATTATTTTAAACAACAGTGTATATGAGATAAATAGTGATAATTTCTCGCTTGCATTTCACTCAACGTGCAAAAAACGCGGAAGTGATACTTTGATTAATAATGCTGAGTTGATTATCAATGAAATAGAAGCGGACGAAAATATGCAGAATTTATGGAGAGCATATAGGCATAAATTTGAATATGCCAAAGATATATCTTGGGATATGGTTATTGAATCGGTGAAACAATTGTTACATATGGAATATAGAAATATATAAATTGTAAGCGATTAGTCAGAAATGATTAGTCGCTTTTTTCATGCAAAAAATCAAAGCGAAATTTGACGAAGCCGCAGCAATGCGGTATAATAAAAACATAGTCAACATGTTTCGCTTTGCAGATTAACAAATGCGAGGTGCTACAAAAATGATGGAAACAATAAATAATACAGAAACTAATTTAACAGAAAATAATCTTGCCAAGCGCGTATACTGCTTATACCGCGTATCCACGAAAAAGCAAGTGGACAAGCAGAAGGATGATATTCCGATGCAGAAAATTGCTTGTCAAGATTTTGCAAAACAGCAGGGGTGGGTGATTACCAAGGAATTTTATGAAAAAGGTGTAAGCGGTTTTAAGGTTTCGGCTAACGACCGTGATGCAATACAGGATTTAAAAGAAGCGGCGTTAAATAAGGAATTTGATGTACTGCTTGTGTATATGTTCGACCGGCTGGGCAGACGTGACGATGAGACGCCTTTTGTTGTGGAATGGTTCGCCAAAAACGGCATTGAGGTGTGGAGTACACAGGAAGGACAACAGCAATTTGAAAATCATACCGACAAGCTCCTCAATTACATACGTTATTGGCAGGCAAACGGTGAGAGCGTAAAAACATCAATGCGCCTAAAAACACGTATGGCGCAGCTTACGGCTGACGGTATTTACCACGGCGGAGCAACGCCGCTTGGATACCGAGCAGTCAATCTGGGACGTGTAAACAAGAAAGGTCAGCAGGTTAAGGACTTGCAGATTGACCCGAAGGAAGCGGAGTATGTCAAAATGATTTTTGACAAGACGCTTAACGAGGGTTACGGCTCATACAGAATGGCAGAATACCTTAATAAATTGGGAGTACGCACACATGGCGGCAGCGAGTTTCAATGTAATACGATAAACCGTATATTAAAAAATCGTATTTACTGCGGTTATTATGTTGCCGGAGAAACAACATCGCCAAAACTTGAACATCTTGTGATAATAGACGAAAATGTGTTTGACAGCGTACAGCATATTCTGAAACAGCGTTCAAAGAAGAATGAAGAAAAGCAGCATATAGCACGTACAACCAAGGGAAAAACACTTTTATCAGGAAATATTTACTGCGCACACTGCGGAACGCGATTAACCTCATCAGAGCATAACGAACATTATGTAAGAAAAGACGGTTCGGTGGGAACATCAACCGTACTGAGGTATATGTGCTATCACAGAGCGCGCAGATTGAATGACTGTGATGGTCAGAGCATTTACAGTGCAAAACGTGTTGATACGATCGTGCTGGAGATAGTCAGAAATTATCTGGAACAGATAAGGAAAACTCCAAAGGACAAGGCTTTGGAAATTCGCTATAAGAAGGAATTGAATGAGAAACGCAGGCGTAAAAATGAATTGACAAAGGAACGTGAAAAGCTGCAAAAGCGGCTGTCGGAATTATCTCTTGAAGTCGGCAAGAGCTTGTGCGGTGAAAATCAGTTTCCTGTGGATGTGCTGGCAATGTCGATTAAATCCACAAAGGCAGAGATGGAAAGCACCGACCGTTTGATTGCCGAGTGCGACAGAGAGTTGACAGAGCAGGGCGAAGTGCTTTCAAAGCTTGATTATTATTATCAGCAGTTTTTGACTTGGGCGGAGGAGTTTGAGAGTGCGAGTATTGAACAGAAGAAAATGATAATTTGTCAGTTGATTGACGAAATAAAGGTAGGGAAGGGGTACAATGTTGAAATAACGCTGAATGCGAGCTATGCTCAGTTTTTCAGTGAAAATCCTTCCTAAAGAGTAACAATTGAATATATCCATCTAAAACGTAAACAAAACGGCTTGAGGTTTTTCTCTTTCTACTTGGGTTGTTTTGTTAACGTGTGGCAGGGCGCATGACTGTTAATCATGATACCTCCGGTTCGAGCTTATCCGAAGAAGCTAATATAATGCCGTAGACGAATAGGATAAACTCACCCCTTCAAGGTTGGAGCTTATGGGGGTTAATCTCCCATCAGTATCCCAAAATATACTGACATATCACAATTGCAGCGTAACGTGTTCGTAATGTACAAGCTGAGCCGAGTCATTCTGTCGGCCTCGTCAGTTTCTGCATTTAGAGATACGATTATTCATTTATAGGAGGAGTATTATGGAAAGAGAAAAGATTGCAGCTTTGATGAAATAATTTAGGAGGATAGATATGTTTATATGCAAAAGCATATCCTTGGCTAATTTTTTTTAATATAAAAAAGATAGCTTATTTGATGGAAATATAAAAAAATGGGCTGGAGAATCTATTTAAAAATAATTGTTTTGATTGTTACAATAAAGAGGTTGCAAATGTGAAAAAAGATTATTCTAATTCAATTATAAAAAAATAAAAGCGGCTATGAAGTTAAAATAACTAATATAATAGGTCACACCTCAAAAGGTGAATTTATATATGGTTACATATGTTCCAAATGTGGGAAAGAGTCCTCGGGGACTATAGATAAAATTAAGAGAAACAAAGGATGCAAATATTGTAAACATAAACAGATACATGAATCTAAATTGTTGTCCAAGGATGAGATAATAGTTGCATTACATAAAAATAATCCTGATATTGATTTAGTTGGCGAATATAAAGGAAAAGATTTTGAATGTCAGTTAAAATGTAATAAACACAATATATATTTCTCAAAAAAAACAGCATCTTTTTTATATCATAAAACTAAAATATGTCCAAAGTGTTTAAATGAAACGAAGTCCCCTTCTAATAAAAAGTATTCAATTAATGATATTGAATTAATACTAACCTCAATGGGGTATATATGGATTAATAAATATGATTATAAAAATGCTTCATCTATACTTGTTATTCAATGTAAAAAATGTGGTAATATTGCAAGGGCTAATATAACTTCTTTGTTAAGAGAAAGGAAATGTCGCCACTGTATAGGGTTGAGTAAGAAAACCACAGATGTCTTTAATAAAGAAGTATATGATTTAGTTGGCAATGAATATACCGTTTTAGGAACATATATTGATAATAAAACCCATATTGAAATGAAACATAATAAATGCGGATATAGGTGGAGCGTTTTGCCTACACATTTTTTATGTAATGGCAGAAGATGTCCTAAATGTAGTGAATCTAAGGGCGAAAAGGCTATTGCAGAATACTTGTCCGCCCACAGAATTAAATACTTAACAGAGTACTCGTTTGATGATTGTCGGTATAAAAGAAAACTAAGATTTGATTTTTATTTAGTTAATTTAAATGTATGTATTGAATTTCAAGGCAAACAACATTATGTTTCAGTAGATTATATGGGTGGTCAGAATGATTTTAGTGTGCGTAAAATTCGAGATAATATTAAGTGTGATTATTGTAAAAGAAACAATATACAGTTAATCGAAATACCATACAATCAAATTCATAATATTGATAAAATCTTAAATAAAAGATTATTCAATATTGCCACTTAATTTATAGGAAGGCGGGAATTGTTATATTTAAGAGATTAGACAATGAAAATGAAGAACAATTTTTATGGCGGCTTGGTCAATCTAAAGACAATGGATTAATTGACCTTAGCTGGGACGAGATAGCAGATATAGTAAACAAAGAATTTCGAGATGATATTTCCGAATACCGAAGCGAAGCGGCATACAGAAAGCCGTATCAGCAAGCCAAACGCTTTTACGAAGCAGGTATTTTTGAGGATTTTTCGCAAAGTACTTATATCTCAGAGCTTCGAGAAGCAAAACAAGAATTAAGAAAAGAAAAACAAAAGCTATTCGATGAACGTGCCGGTCTGAATAGGCTGTTGAGAGAAAAAGCACGACAAGAAAATGATTTGGAATATTTACAGGCATTAGTCAAAGAACGTGCGTTCAATTATCTAAAACCTCATACAATTCCGCAAATAAGTTCAGATAATGATTTATTCATTTGCGTATCTGATTTTCATTTAGGCTCATCAAATGAAAATTACTTTGGAAGATATGATTCGGATATTGCGGCAGAAAGATTATCTGAATATCTTGATGAAATTATTGAAATACAAAAATTACATAATTCTGAAAATGCTTACGTTGGATTTTTAGGAGATTTAATAAACGGTGAAATTCACTTTACAACACAATTAGAAAATAGAGAAAACTTAACATCGCAAGTACAGAAATGCGCGGAACTGCTGTCATCCTTTGTTTATGAATTAAGTAAACATTTTAAAAAAGTGTATATAAACGGCGTTGCCGGCAATCATAGCAGAACCTCATATAAAGACCAGGTTTTACGCGGGAATAGATTGGACAATCTAATTCCCTGGTACATGAAAGCCGCATTGCAGCATATTGAAAACATCGCATTTATTGATGATAACAATTATGATGATACTATTGGAAAAGTAGCAGTTAGAGGTAATGAATATATACTTGTTCACGGTGATTGGGATTCATTCAATCAATCAGGTGTTTCAAAGCTGGTTATGATGATTGGATATAAACCAAGCGCTATTTTTTATGGTCATATTCATAAGTGCAGTTATGATGATATATATGGTGTAAAGATTATCAGAAGCGGAAGTTTTTCCGGAACAGGCGATGATTATTGTATCTCAAAAAGAATTTATGGAAATGCAAGCCAAATGGTTGTAGTTTTGGATTCTAATGGTATTAAAGCGTGTTATCCGGTAGAATTAAAATAAAAAATATGGAGGATATGAAATGGGTAAAAATGAATTAATTACAAATATTGCACAAAAAACAGGTTTGTCAAAGGAATCTTGCGAATCTGTTATTGATACATTTGCAGACGAAATTAGGGATTCTCTTATAAACGGAAACAAGATTATCCTTAAAGGATTTATGAGTTTCGAAGTAAATGAACGTCCTGAAAGAAGCGGAAGGAATCCAAAAACCGGAGAGGTTTGTACGTTCCCTGCTGTAAAGTCTGTTAAGTGCAAAATCAGCAAAGCAATTAAAGATGCGATTAATGAGAAATAAGGAAGATATAATATATGGAAATTTTATTTTTTAATAACTATAAAGAAATTGGCGAATATATGTACAATAAAGCCATTTTTGGACATAATATAACTGCCGCGTTGTTTTTTGATGATGCAGTAGGACTTATAAGATATTTGTTGCAGTATGACAATATTGACATTGGCGGAATTGACATCGCCGCCATGGAATATAACGGCTATTCAAAAGAATATTATGTTACTCTTAGTGAGGATTTAACTTTGGACGTTGAAGAGGCGTGGCATATTGATAAATATTTAATGGCTGAGCCTGATATTATGCTTATTGATGGCGATGCCAGCTCTGCTATTATAAAAGATATTTCAAAAGATAATTGTAGGGAAATTTATATAGGGAATGGTTGCAGCAAAGATGACCTTCTTGATGTTATTTTTGATAACGCAAAAATTGTAACAAATGAAAAAGACGAAGCGGTCGGTATCAGTTTTGAGATTACAGAGAGTGTAATTGATAAACTAAATAAATTATGCAATAGCAATAGCGTAGATTCTTTTGTTATAAAACATATGTTTAAATGATATTAACCCTCTCTGTATTAAGAGAGGGTTTTTGATATTGCGGAATAGAGCAGTTGGTTAGCTCGTTAGCCTCATAAGCTAAAGGTCATGGGTTCGAGTCCCATTTCCGCAACTATATGGAGGGTTCGTATAATTAGCATTCGGTAATCTTGAAAAATTGTCGAATCGTATTAATGCAGTTTTAGAGTTCAAGTCTTTGACTCTCCGCAAATAGTTGATATTAAATTACATTAGTTGAGAAAGAGGTGGGGTTATGCCTAAAAGCAATTCAACTGATAATGCATTAGGGTATGAATGCTGCCAATGTGATGAACATTTTAATTCATTATCAGAATTTTATAAAAGCTATAGTAGTTTTTATAACAAAACAAGACATTTGCCTATATGTAAAAAATGTTTAATAAGGAAATTTAATCAATACACATTAGAGTATAACAGTACCAAAAAGGCTATGCAGAGGATTTGTATAGCTTTTGACTTATACTATAGCGATGATATTTTTGATACATGTAATAATGGAAATGACAGTGTAATAGTCGGAAATTACATAAAGAAATTAAATATGAATCAATACAAAGGTCGAACTTTTGATAATTCTTTAGATGAAGGGTTTTCCTTTACAGGAGAAAAGAGCGCATCCTTAAACGGGGCGGATGCGGATAGTGATGAACAACAGATTAACCCAAAAGATATTGAAAATTGGGGTGGCGGTTTATCAGCAATAGATTATAATGCATTAAATTCTCATTATAAATTTTTAAAAGATGCCAATCCTCAATGTGACAGCAACGCAGAGATTTTTATTATAGATTTATGTTACACAAAAATGCAGCAATTAAAGGCGGTTCGTGAAGGACGTGTTGATGATTATAACAAATTAACTGATTCGTATCGAAAAACATTTGATAAAGCCGGACTTAAAACAGTAAGAGAATCTTCTGTCGATGAGGACTTTACCGTTGGCGTAAATATAGAAACCATAGAGAAGTATACGCCGGCTGAATTTTATAAAAATAAACAGCTTTATAAAGATTATGACGATTTGGGGAATTATTTAGAGAGATTCTTATTAAGACCTTTGCGTAATTTAATGCATGGCACAAAGGATAGAGATTTTGAATTCTTTGTAAAAGATGAAGGCGATAGTAATGAATATGACGATGAGGAATAATACAAGCCGTAAGCATTACAAAAACCGATATGCAGATGAGCGGCAAAGTGAATTATATAAAAAATTTACATCTAACACTTTTTTGGGAAATGAAAAAAATGTAGACCACTTTATGCAATGGGTAACTTTCTTTAGAAGAAATTTACATAGATTCGCAATGGATTATCTTGGTATTAAGCTCCATTTATATCAGATTATAATGTTGTTTTTGATGGGAGTAAACCAATTTATTGTTGTAATTGCAAGTCGTGCTTCGGCAAAATCATTTGTAATAGCTTTATATGCTTGCTGTAGATGCATACTATATCCTAACTCTTTGATAGTGTTATCATCATCTACAAAAGGGCAATCAAAATTGCTTGTCTCAGAAAAAATTCAAAAAGAGTTAATGAATCTATCCCCTATATTAAGGAAGGAAATACTTCGAGTCAAGGATAATCAAAATGAAGTAATTGTATATTTTAGAAATCATAGTACCATAACTGTGGTTCCTGCAAGCGAAAACGGACGTGGTTATCGTTCTAATGTAATTGTAAGAGAAGAATTCAGGCAAATCAAAAAGAGCGTTGACGATAGTATTTTGTCACCATTCCAGATTATAAGACAGACGCCTTATATGAAGGACGATTTTTATGCGAACATTAAAGATTTACAAGAAGAAACTGTTGATATGTAAGCGTAAAATAATACAGCGGATTGAATTAATCTCCATCTTATGTGAAAATA
>JAUNPN010000010.1 GCA_030536655.1 bacterium
AAATATAAAAGATAAAATAGATTTAGAAGTATTAGAATATATAAAGAAAAATGGCTGTAGTAAAACTCAAATGAGTTTTACTACAGCCCCTTTAACGTTTTCAGATTATAATCCAAGTTGTTTTTCTACATCTGCAAGTACAGCATCAACTGTTGCCATTGCAGCGTCAAATGTTTCAGCGTTTGAACCGAGATAAATCTTAATTTTTGGCTCTGTTCCGGATGGTCTCACAATGAAGTAAGTCTTACCGTCTGATAAGTCATAGCGGAGTACGTTTGCCTTCGGAAGCTCTGTGTTGTCCGGAAGCATAATTGTCTGTTCCTTGTAGTCGGTATACTTAACAATATTCATTCCATTTGCGGTCTTAGGCGGATTAGCTCTTAAGCCTGTAAGAATGTTTGCCATCTTCTCCATACCATCTTTACCCGGCATTGTAAAGGAAACTGTCTTTTCTGCATATACGCCGTATTTAGCGTAAATGTCCTGAAGTGCTTCATATAATGATTTGCCCTTTGTAGCATAGTATGCAGCCATTTCTGCGATAAGCATTGATGCAACAACACCATCTTTGTCGCGTGCGTGATTGCCTACGAGATAGCCGTAGCTTTCCTCAAAGCCTATAAGATAAGTATAGTTCTTCTTGATACTGAAGTCTGTCATCTTCTCACCGATGTATTTGAAGCCTGTTAAGAGACTCATACATTCAGCGCCGTAGGACTTTGCGATAGCGGCCGCAAGCTCAGTCGTAACGATTGTCTTAATAACCATGCCGTTTTCCGGAAGGATACCCTTCTCCTGCTTTGAGCGGAGAATATAATCAACAAGAAGTGCGCCGGTCTGGTTGCCTGTGAGCGTTCTATACTGCCCCTCAGCATCACGTACTACGATACCTACACGGTCACAGTCCGGATCTGTACCGATGATAACATCAACGTCATTCTGCTTTGCCATCTCAATAGCAATGGTGAAGCCTTCCTTGTTTTCCGGGTTCGGTGACTTAACTGTCGGGAAGTCGCCGTCTTCTGTATCCTGCTCCTTAACAACAAGCACGTTTTTAAAGCCAATTCGCTTTAAGATTTCCTTAACCGGGCGTGAGCCTGTGCCGTGGAACGGTGTATAGATGAGCTTGAAGGTGTCAGCTACAGCTGTAACAGCCTCCGGATTCTGCTGCTGTGTCTGGACTGTCTGTAAGAATTTTTCGTTTAAATCAGGACCAACTACTTCAACGGCGCCTGACTTAACGGCCTCATCCAGATCGGCATATTTAACGTCAAAAATACCGATTGAATCCATAGCATCAATAACTGTCTTAACAGCCTCCGGCGGAAGCTGACCACCGTCCGGTCCATATACCTTATAGCCGTTGTATTCCTTAGGATTGTGTGAAGCTGTAATCATGACGCCTGCCGCACAGCCAAGTTCTCTGATTCCGAAAGAAACCTCAGGAACTGAGTGAACTGTGTCAAAGAGATAAACCTTGATACCCTCATGAGCGAGAACCTTTGCTGTTTCTTCGGCAAATACTCTTGAGAAGTGACGGGTATCATAGCCGATTAAAACGCCCTTCTTTGCAGCTTCTTCGCCGTTGTTGTTTACATAAACGGAAACACCATAGCTTGCCTGACGAACATTGAAAACGTTAATCTTGTTTGTACCGGCGCCGATAGTTCCCCTCATGCCTGCTGTACCGAATTCAAGACCACGGTAGAAGCGTTCCTCGATTTCTTTTTCATCTCCGGCAATAGCTCTTAATTCATCCTTGGAAGCCTCGTCAACTGCCGGTGAAGCAAGCCATTCATTGTATGTGTCCTTATAACCCATTTGAATAATCCTCCATTCAAAAATAATATATTTATATTATATAACATTTTTGGTGAATTTTCAATAATTAATTTGTAAAAATTTATTTTAAATATATGTGAAATATGACAAAAAACGACTTGTTAAATATCAATGTAACGTGTGTCGGGTCTCTTTCGAGGCGGCTGTGAGGTAAAGACGATTGCCATAATCGTTTTTGCACCGGCATTGCGCAGGGTATGGGCAGCTTCATTTATAGTAGAACCGCTCGTGTATATGTCGTCAACTAATAAAATATTTTTATCCTTTGCCGCGCTTGATGCAGAATATGCGCCCCGGATATTTAAGATACGCTCATAGTGGTTGAGGGAGCTTTGGCGATTTGTATCCTTCACACGTGTTAAATATTCATTGTGCTGAGGTATGCCCAAAACCTTTTCGGCAGTATCTGCGATGAAGGCGGATTGATTGAAGCCTCGTTCATTCATACGCTGTTTCGATAATGGCAGTGTCACTATTGCGTCGAATTGATACAATTCCCATATTTTATTAAGCCGTTCTTCAACAATAAAGGAAAAAGCCGAAGTATATGCGGGATTGTCGTTGAATTTTAGGTTATGAACGGCTTTGCGTACCACATCAGTATAGTAAAGACATGGGATAATGCGTGAAAGCGGAGGCTGTACTTCAATTATGTTGTGTACAGTCCTGTTATTGATTGTCTGCCAGCAATCACGGCAGATGCAAAGAAATCGGCTGTGCCATACACAGTCCTGTTTTTTGAAATAATCCTCACAAAAAACGCAGCGTTTGGCAAAAATATTCATAGCGGTAATTCATCGCATATACGGCAGCGGCAGGCACATTATATGCATCTCCTTAAAAAGACTGCCGTAAAACTTTGGTTTTGCAGCAGTCACTTTTCGATTAATGGAGATAAGGGGGATCGAACCCCTGACCTCGTACATGCGAAGCACGCGCTCTCCCAGCTGAGCTATATCCCCATATATAATCTGTATACAATTATTATAGCACCGCAGATATAGTTTGTCAAGTAAAAATGCTGATATTTCCACGGAAATTTCATGTTTTTTTATAAAAATTTTTTATGCAGAATAATTTAATTCTTGCCGAAACGTCCATTACATAATATAGAGCCTGTTTCCAAAAATCCGAAAAGCACACGCTATTGTTTCGCGAGAGC
This sequence comes from bacterium, assembly GCA_030536655.1. GTDB lineage: Bacteria > Bacillota > Clostridia > UBA1381 > UBA1381 > UMGS1958. The sequence goes on from JAUNPN010000010.1 coordinate 3,005, forward strand.
ATATCAAGGTAAGTTATTGATGCAACAGATTCAAGATTATCGAAGGTAAGGTAAAACGGCAGGGGCGGCAAATGCTTTTTAACAAATTCTTAATACGATTACATCATTTCTTTTTCCCATTTTAATTTTTTTTGTGATAATATAATTGCGCAAGGAGGGATGAGAAAATGAAAAATATTTTACAAACAATCAATAAATTTGAAAAGCATCTTGACGAAAGGGCTGAACGCTTTTTCTTCAGGCATCCGAATTTAGCTTTTTTATTTATGCTTGTTGTATTGCCGCTTCTCGTTCTTCTTGCAGTTACAGTCACAACGTTTATTATAGCAATACCTGTTTCAATTATTATGCTGTAAATATTACGCTGTTTGTAAACTATGCAAAATAATCAAAAGGAGGAGTATCAAAATGAGTATTATAATCGGAATTGCGGGGCTTTCGGCGGCGGCTCTGCTAATTTACTATGTGTATATTCTTATGAAGGGGGATGAACAGTAATGAATACTGTTGTGCAGTACATACTTTACCTTGCGGTGCTGGTTGCTCTTGCCATACCGCTTGGAGGGTATATGAAAAAGGTTATGAACGGAGAAAAAACGTTCTTATCAAAAGTGCTGACGCCGTGTGAAAATGCCGTATATAAGGTTTTGCGGATTAACAAAGACGAGCAGATGACTTGGAAAAAGTATGCTGTGAGCGTGCTTGTTTTCTCGGGTATAGGTCTTGTGTTCCTGTTCCTGCTCCTGCTTTTGCAGGGCGTTCTTCCCGGAAACCCGCAGGGATTATCGGGAGTTAAATGGGATTTGGCATTTAATACCGCGGCAAGCTTTGTTACCAATACCAACTGGCAGGCATACAGCGGCGAATCAACATTAAGCTATCTATCACAGGCGCTCGGACTTACCGTACAAAACTTCGTATCGGCGGCAACGGGTATTGCGGTGCTGTTTGCTTTGATACGCGGCTTTACAAAGGTAAAGTCTGAGGGACTCGGAAGCTTTTGGGCAGATCTGACAAGAATCACTATCCATATTCTTATTCCGTTAAACCTTGTTCTTTCTCTTGCGCTTGTTGGCGGAGGCGTCATTCAGAATTTGAAAGGCGGTGAAACGGTATCGCTCCTTGAACCGATTGCGGTAAGCTCCGAAACCTTTGCCATAGACGCGGATAATAAGATTATAGATAACGCTGAAATCGACACGGAAAACAGCGTAGTAACGGCAGACGGCAAGGTTGTTGAAGATGCAGAAATAATCGCGGAGGGTGATATACTCGGAAGCTTTAAGAGGGGCAGCGATACACTTAACAGTGATGTTCTTGCAGATTCAAAAATCAGCAATATATCCGAGGATGCAGGAAAAGCGGTTGTCACTTTCGGCGGACAGACTATCCCGGTAAATATTGCAACAGAGCAGTTTGTTCCTATGGGACCTGCGGCAAGCCAGATTGCAATTAAACAGTCAGGTACAAACGGCGGCGGATTCATGGGTGTAAACTCAGCGCATCCGCTTGAAAACCCCAATCCGTTTACAAACATACTGGAAATGATTTCTCTGCTTCTGATACCTGCGGCGCTGTGCTTTACATTCGGGAAAAGCGTTAAAAACAAAAAACAAGGCGCGGCAATCTTTATGGCAATGTTCATCTGTCTTGTTATTGCGCTCGGTATTGTTGCCGTATGTGAACAGGGCGCAACTCCTCAGCTTGCCCAAAACGGAATGGTTGACGTATCAAGCGTCGGTCAGGCAGGCGGAAACATGGAAGGCAAGGAAACACGCTTCGGAATCGCATCGTCCTCTACATGGGCAGCGTTTACAACAGCCGCATCCAACGGCTCGGTAAACTCCATGCACGACAGCTATACGCCTATCGGAGGTATGATCCCCATGCTTTTGATGATGCTCGGCGAGGTTGTATTCGGCGGTACGGGCTGCGGGCTTTACGGAATGTTGGCATTTGCGATACTGACCGTATTTATAGCCGGTCTTATGGTCGGCAGAACGCCTGAGTTTTTGGGTAAGAAAATTGAACCCTATGAAATGAAATGGGCGGTGTTGGTGTGTCTTGCAACCCCGATGGTAATATTAATCGGCAGCGGTATTGCCGCCGTTGTTCCGTCTGTGGCAGACAGCCTTAACAACGGTGGCGCGCACGGCTTTTCGGAAATGCTGTATGCATATTCGTCAGGCGGCGGAAACAATGGTTCAGCATTTGCAGGCTTTAACGCAAATACGCCGTTTCTTAATATAAGTATAGGACTTGTCATGCTTTTTGCAAGATTTATTCCGGTTATCGGAACGCTTGCTATTGCGGGAAGCCTTGTTAAGAAAAAGAAAATTGCCGTTACGGCAGGTACTCTGTCAACAACAAATGCAATGTTTGTATTTTTACTGATACTGATAGTCCTTATTATCGGTGCTCTGAGTTTCTTCCCGGCACTGGCACTCGGACCTATCGCGGAATTTTTCCAATGCATTGTATGAGGAGGTATAAGATATGTCTAAAAAATCAAAAAATATTTTTGGCGACAAGAGTATAATACTAAGAGCAGTAAAAGATTCGTTTATCAAGATGAACCCTAAAACCCAGGTGCAAAATCCGGTTATGCTGCTTGTATATATATCGGCTGTTCTTACAACCGGATTATGGCTTTTATCCATGTTCGGCATTAAGGATGCGTCAGCGGGCTACACATTGGCAATAGCGATTATACTGTGGTTTACCTGTCTGTTTGCAAACTTTGCAGAGGCAATCGCCGAAGGCAGAGGTAAGGCACAGGCGGACTCATTAAGAGCTTCACGAAAAGACGTCGAGGCGCACAGGATTCCGTCACCTGAGCAGAAGGATAAAATAACGGTTGTACCCTCAGCATCACTGAAAAAGGGTGATATTGTTATCGTAAAAGCGAACGAGCAAATCCCTGCCGACGGTGAAATTATCGAAGGTGCAGCGTCGGTTGACGAAAGCGCTGTCACGGGTGAATCGGCTCCGGTCATCCGCGAGGCGGGCGGCGACAGGAGCGCGGTAACGGGCGGCACAACTCTTTTGTCCGACCGGATTGTAATACGCGTTACAAGTGAAGCCGGAGAAAGCTTCATGGATAAAATGATTGCCATGGTTGAAGGCGCGTCAAGGAAGAAAACGCCGAACGAAATTGCGCTTCAGATATTCCTTGTGGCTTTGTCGATCATATTTATACTGGTGACGATGTCGCTGTATACTTATTCGGTTTTCTCTGCCAATCAGGCGGGTATTGAAAATCCAACGTCGATTACAACATTGATTGCCTTACTTGTGTGTCTTGCACCCACCACAATCGGAGCGCTGCTTTCGGCGATAGGTATTGCGGGCATGAGCCGTTTAAATCAGGCGAATGTCCTTGCCATGAGCGGACGCGCCATTGAGGCTGCGGGCGATGTGGATGTTCTGCTGCTGGATAAAACGGGTACAATCACTCTCGGAAACCGTCAGGCGTATGCCTTTATCCCGGTTGACGGCACAGACGCAAGGGAGCTTGCAAAGGCGGCGCAGCTTTCCTCTCTGGCAGACGAAACGCCCGAAGGCAGAAGCGTTGTTGTTCTGGCAAAGGAAGGGTTCGGTATCAGAGATGCAAGCGTTCAGAAAAATAATATGACATTTATTCCGTTCAGTGCGAACACGCGGATGAGCGGAGTATACTGCGGCGGCTCAAAAATCTACAAGGGCGCGGCTGACGCGATTTACGATTATGTGAGGAATCAAGGAGCGTCCGTTTCTGCTGAAGGTGAGGAAGTTGTAAAACAAATTGCATCTCAGGGCGGAACGCCGCTTGTTGTCGCAAAGGACGGTAAGATTCTCGGAGTTATTCACTTAAAGGATATTATAAAAAACGGCGTTAAGGAAAAATTTGCGGATTTAAGAAAAATGGGTATAAAAACCATTATGATAACAGGCGACAATCCAATGACCGCCGCCGCGATTGCGGCAGAAGCCGGCGTCGATGATTTCCTCGCCGAAGCTACGCCGGAGGGCAAGCTCAAGATGATACGCGATTTTCAGACTAAGGGACATCTTGTAGCCATGACCGGCGACGGAACAAACGACGCTCCCGCGCTTGCACAGGCAGACGTTGCGGTCGCTATGAACAGCGGTACGCAAGCGGCAAAGGAAGCCGGAAATATGGTTGACCTTGACTCCTCGCCCACAAAGCTTATTGATATTGTCCGTATCGGCAAACAGCTTTTAATGACAAGAGGAAGTCTTACCACATTTTCTATTGCAAATGATGTTGCAAAGTATTTTGCAATCATTCCGGCATTGTTTATGGGACTTTATCCCGGACTTGCGGCGCTTAATATAATGAGGCTTCACTCTCCGCAGAGTGCGGTGCTTTCAGCAATCATATACAACGCTCTTATCATTATTGCGTTGATACCGCTTGCATTAAAGGGTGTAAAATATCGTGAGGTTCCGGCAGGAAAATTGTTATCACACAATCTCTTGATATACGGTCTGGGCGGACTTGCTGCTCCGTTCGTGTTTATCAAGCTGATCGATATAATTTTGGTTCTGTTCGGATTGGCTTAAGGAGGGATGATGAAATGAAAACAAAAACACAGGCAGAACAATCTGTATTTTCAAAGGCTCTTGGAATATTTATCGTATTTACTCTGCTTTGCGGAGTGGTATATACAGGTGTTGTAACGGGCATTGCACAGCTGATGTTTCCGAAACAGGCAAACGGAAGTATCATAGAAATTGACGGCAAAAGGTACGGCAGCGAGCTGCTCGGTCAGCAGTATACCGATGACGCGCATATGTGGGGACGAATTATGAACATTGATGTTTCTGCATTTACCGATGAAAACGGCAAAATGCTGATGTATTCGGCTCCGTCCAACCTTTCCCCGGCAAGTGATGAATATGCAGAACTTGTTGGGGAGCGTGTGGAAAAGCTCAGGGCGGCAAACCCCGATATGGACGAGGCGGCAGTCCCTGTTGACCTTGTTACCTGCTCCGGCAGCGGACTTGATCCGCATATCTCTCCCGCTGCCGCCGAATATCAAGCTGCACGAATTGCAAAAGCAAATGGTATAAGCGAGGACAGAGTAAGAGAAATTATAGAAGAATGTACCGACGGGCGTTTTCTCGGAATTTTCGGTGAAAAAACAGTAAATGTTCTTGAGGTTAATTTAATGCTTGACGGTATCTTAGAATAAATCTTTATACAATCTTAATACGAAATTAACACTCCTTATACAAATTTAATACAGATTATGTTACAATTAAGTTAAGTTTTTACTGAAAATATCTTTAAACATCATGTTAAGGAATGAACAGGAATGAAAGTGATACATAAAACCAAACATCTATCATCATTTCGTATTATAATATCCGGCTTTGCACTGATGATTATAACAGGCAGTATTCTTCTTATGCTGCCTGTTTCATCGCGTCCGGAGGGCGGTACGCCCTTTTTCGACGCTTTGTTTACGGCAACCTCGGCGGTATGCGTGACGGGGCTTGTTATACATGATACGGCGGCTTATTGGTCAGAGTTTGGACAGCTTATAATAATGCTCCTTATTCAAGCCGGAGGTATGGGAATAGTTACTACCGCCGTATCGCTTGCAATAATGTCAGGGCGAAAAATTAATCTTATGCAGCGCCGGACTTTGCAGGAGGCAATTTCTGCCCGGCATATAGGAGGTATTGTGCGTCTTACCGTGTTTATTATTAAAACCACAATAATCGTAGAATTTATCGGCGCGGCGGTTATGTCGCCCGTTTTTATAAAAAATTTTGGGATTTTAAAGGGGATATGGTATTCGCTGTTTCATTCGGTTTCCGCTTTCTGCAATGCGGGCTTTGACCTTATGGGAGCAAAAGAGCCATTTTCATCGCTTACCGCGTTTGCCGAAAATCCGCTTATAAATATTACGGTTATGCTGCTGATTATAACGGGAGGCATAGGCTTTTTGACCTGGGAGGATATTAGGATAAATAAATTCAGAATAAAAAAATATAGTATGCAAAGTAAAATGATTCTTACTGTTACGGCAATTCTGATTATCGTTCCGGCAATATATTTTTATTTTGGAGAATATACAGATATGCCGCAGGAAAAGCGCGTATTGGTCTCGCTTTTTCAATCGGTAACGCCGAGGACGGCGGGGTTTAATACGGTTGACTTATCTGAGATGAGGTCTGATTCTAAGGCGGTTATGACTGTGCTTATGCTTATAGGCGGCTCGCCCGGTTCAACTGCCGGCGGTATGAAAACAACTACTGCCGCTGTGTTGATATGCTGCGCCGTATCGGTTTTCAGACGGCATGAAAGCGCGGGATGCTTCGGAAGGAGAATACCGGCGGATGCTATATACCGCGCGGCGACAATACTTGTAATGTATCTTGCGTTGTTTTTCGGCGGAGGTCTTATAATAAGCCGTTTGGAAGCGCTGCCGATAGGCGAATGTTTATTTGAAACAGCGTCCGCTATAGGAACTGTCGGACTTTCTCTCGGAATAACAACATCTCTCGGAACAGTGTCAAGGATAATTCTTATTTTACTTATGTTCTTTGGACGCGTCGGAGGTTTAACTTTAATATTTGCGGCGCTTTCAAATAAAACGAAAATAAATTCACAGCTGCCGCAGGAACAGGTAACAGTCGGATAATAAAGGAGTGGTATACAATGAAATCAATACTGTTGATAGGAATGGGAAGGTTCGGAAGGCATGCGGCCGGAAAGCTGAACGAGCTTGGTCATCAGGTTATGGCTGTCGATAATTGCGAGGAAAGAATAAACACTGTTTTGCCTATAGTGACAAACGCGCAGATAGGCGACAGCACTAACGAGGATTTTATGTCGTCTTTGGGCGTAAGGAATTATGACGTATGTATCGTGGCGATAGGCGATAATTTTCAAAGCTCTCTTGAAACAACTTCTCTTTTAAAGGAGCTTGGCGCACAGCTTGTGGTTGCAAGAGCGGCAAATGATGTTCAGGCAAAATTTCTTTTAAGAAACGGGGCGGACGATGTTGTTTATCCCGAAAAGCAGCTTGCCATATGGACGGCAATCCGCTATACATCGGAGCATATCCTCGATTATATAGAGCTTGACAACGATTATGCAATATTTGAAATCACCGTTCCCTCAAATTGGGTCGGAAAAACAATAAGTCAAATTGACATTCGCAAAAAGTATAAGATAAATATAATAGCTCTGAAAAACAACAACAAAATAAATCTTAACGTACACCCCGATACTGTTCTTGAACAATCTGAAACGATGCTTGTTCTCGGAGATTATAAGGATATTCAAAAATGCTTTCGTATTTGATTTGAAAAGCGGGATTTTGAAGGGAGACATTCCGTTATGGAGGATATTCTGTTAATCATAATGTTTGCAGTCGTTATAATATACGGATATTTTGTTATAGGGGCAGTCGGCAAATTTTTAGCGGAAAATTATAAAGGATTCGAGCAGGACGAATACTGCGAAGAAGAAGAAAAAAATGATGAAAACATTGATATAAAATAAAAAAAGCTGTATAATATCGATAGAGGTGAAGTTAGTATGGAAAGACAAAATCCCGATGTGATTTTAAAGGCTATAAATGAAGAAAATACATATATGACAAAGGGACAGCTTAAAATATTTTTCGGATATGCCGCCGGAGTGGGCAAAACATACGCCATGCTTCAAGCCGCACGCGCGGCAAAGGAAAAGGGTGTTGACGTTGTTGTGGGATATGTAGAATCACATGCCAGACCTCAGACAGCCGCGCTGTTGGAGGGACTTGAACAGATCCCGACGCTTAATATAGAATATAACGGTATTTCGCTCAAAGAATTTGATTTAAACTCAGCGCTTAAAAGAAAGCCTAAACTTATTATAGTTGACGAGTTTGCGCATACCAATGCCAAAGGATGCAGGCACACAAAAAGATATCAGGATATTGAGGAGCTTTTAAATGCCGGAATTGACGTATATACAACCGTTAATGTTCAGCACATAGAAAGTCTTAACGACGATGTTGCGGCAATTACGGGAGTAGTTGTGCGCGAGCGCATACCCGATTATGTCTTTGACAAGGCACAGCAGGTTGAAATGGTTGACATTGAGCCGCAGGATTTAATTGAAAGGCTTAACGAGGGCAGCGTCTACAAGCCGGCTCAGGCACAAAGGGCTGTTGAAAACTTTTTTACTGTAGATAATCTGACAGCTCTGCGTGAAATTGCCCTGCGCCGCTGCGCCGACCGCATGAATTTACGCGCTGAGAACGCACGGTTAAGGAATAATCGTAACTATCATACAGACGAGCATATTCTCGTATGTCTTTCTGCCTCGCCGTCAAATGCAAAGATTATAAGAACGGCGGCAAAAATGGCAAATGCGTTTCGCGGAATGTTTACCGCGTTATTCGTGGAAACACCGTCCTTTTCATTGATGGATGATGATAACAAAAACAGGCTGAGAGCCAATATCCGCCTTGCGCAGCAGCTTGGAGCAAGAATAGAAACGGTATACGGCGAGGACATAGCATATCAGATTTCCGAGTTTGCAAGGCTGTCGGGAGTTTCAAAAATCGTTATGGGACGCAGCGACATTGTTTTTGGCAGAGTGTGGAGAAAGAAGCCGCTTACGGAGCGTCTTATAGAGTACGCACCAAATATAGATATTCATATAATCCCCGACGGTACATCTGCTATATCCAGAATAAAAAAATGCGCAAATAACAATATTGTGTTTTCTATGCGTGATATACTAAAAAGTTCGGGACTTCTGATTGCCGCTACATGGCTTGGACTGCTGTTTAGCTGGCTTGGTTTCGGCGAAGCGAATATAATAATGGTTTATATTCTAAGCGTGCTTATTATATCTGTAGTAACGAAACATCAGATATACAGTCTTGTTTCGTCCATAGCGAGCGTTATAATATTTAACTTTTTGTTTACCGATCCTAAACTGACGCTTCTTGCGTATGATAAGGATTATATTATTACATTTCCCGTTATGTTTATGGCTGCGCTGATTACGGGAACGCTTGCGGCAAGGCTTAAAAATCACGCAAAACAATCTGCAAGGGCTGCCTACAGAACGCGTATTCTGCTCGATACAAACCAGCTCTTGAGTCAAGCGCTTAAACAGCAGGAGGTATTTGATACAACGGCGCGTCAGATTATAAAGCTGCTTGAGAGGAATATAATTATTTATCCCGCACAAAACAGAGCATTATCCGAACCGATCGGTTATCCTGTGTCAGAGGGCGGAAATATTGAATATTTGACGGAGAACCACGAAAAAGCGGTTGCCGAATGGGTTTTGAGAAACAATAAGCATGCCGGTGCCACAACCGACACCATTGGCAATGCACATTGCTTGTATCTGGCGATACGAAACGGAGAAAGAGTGTACGGAGTAATCGGAGTAGAAGCAAAGAATGCACCTATCGACAGCTTTGAAAACGGTATAATGCTTTCAATATTGGGCGAGTGTGCGCTTGCACTGGAAAATATACAAAATGCGGCTGAAAAAAACAATGCTGAAATTATGGCTAAAAATGAACAGCTCAGAGCAAACCTTCTGCGCGCCATATCTCATGACCTGCGGACACCGCTTACATCTATTATGGGCAATGCCGACAATCTGATTTCAAACGGCAATTTCTTTGACGACAATACAAAAAAGCACATATACAAGGATATTTATGACGACTCAATGTGGCTTATAAATCTTGTCGAAAACCTTTTGTCCGTTACGCGGATTGAAGACGGCAAAATGAAACTCAATTTGTCCTTTGAGCTTGTCGATGAAATTATATCGGAGGCTCTCAGGCATATAAATAACAAGGATAATGCGCATAAAATTAAGGTCATAAGTTCCGATGATTTGTTTCTTGTAAACGTTGATGCAAAGTTGATTGCTCAGGTCGTAATGAATCTGGTTGATAACGCGATTAAATATACGCCCGGCGGATCCGAAATTGTAATTGAAACCAAAAAACGCGGCGATAAAATCTATGTGTCGGTGGCGGATAACGGAGCGGGAATACCCGATGAAATGAAAGGCAAGGTTTTTGATATGTTTTTTAGCGGCGCAAACAGTATCGCAGACAGCAGAAGAAGCATAGGACTCGGATTGTCTTTGTGCAAAAGTATCGTATCGGTTCATGGCGGAGAGATATATGTGTCTGACAATTCGCCTAAGGGAACTGTTTTCACATTTACGCTGCCGTTGGAGGAGGTAAAACTGCATGAATAAAATATTGATTTTGGTTGTCGAGGATGATAAGCCGGTGCGTAATCTTATCACGACAACATTAGGAACACATAATTATAATTACTTAACGGCGGTAAACGGTAAGGAAGCTATTATGGAAGCGTCCTCGCACAATCCGGATATAATCCTGCTCGATTTGGGACTGCCGGATTTGGACGGCGTGGAAATCATACAGAAAATCAGAACATGGTCAAATGTTCCGATTATAGTAATAAGCGCAAGGAGTGAGGATGCGGATAAAATCGAGGCTCTTGATGCGGGTGCGGACGATTATCTCACCAAGCCGTTTTCCGTAGGTGAGCTTTTGGCAAGAATACGTGTAGCACAAAGGCGTATTTCATTTACAAAGGGCGACAGAGATGCGGAATCTGTGTTTGTAAACGGAAGCTTGCGTATTGACTATGCTGCGGGCTGCGCATATTTAGACAAAGACGAGCTGAAGCTAACGCCTATTGAATACAAGCTGCTGTGCCTTTTGTCAAAAAATATCGGTAAGGTTTTGACGCATACCTTTATCACTCAGAAAATCTGGGGAAGTAATTGGAGCAACAATGTCGCATCATTACGGGTGTTTATGGCGACACTTAGAAAAAAACTTGAAAGTGCGCCCGATTCACCTCAGTATATTCAAACGCATATCGGTATTGGGTATCGTATGATAAGGGTAGAATAATATACCGACTACGGTTTAACAGCGCGGCAAGATGCGCCGCTTATCTTTTTCCAAACTTATAAGATTTATCCGTCTTGATTTTCTTTACCGATATTGTTTTTCTGCTGTCATAGTGGTATAATATCAATATGTTCAAGTGTTTAAACATATTGGAGGTAATAATGAATAACACGGTTAAAGACATAGAAAGATTACAGTCAGAATTTGCAAAATGTCAAAAATTATTTACTGCTTTAGGCGATGAAACGCGCCTGCGGTTGATTTGCATTATGCTCGGCGGAGACTGTCACGGCAGCCGCGTTGTTGATATAGCGAAAAAAACACATTTATCAAGACCGGCTGTATCACATCATATGCAAATATTAAAGGATATTGGATTTGTTAAAACAAGAAAAGAAGGCACATATATTTATTATTATCTGTCTCCGGAAAACAGTGATATAGAAAATATGATACGGTTGTTTTCCGATATTAAACAAATCATGCATAATGCACCGGACAGAAGCGGTGAAGAATATTAAGGAGGAATCAGCATGGAACTTATGGAAGCAATGAAAAATCGTCATTCGGTGCGTTCTTATAATGACCGAAAAATTGACGGAACGGTAAAAAAAGAATTACTTGCCTTTATTGAAGAATGCAATAAAGAGAGCGGACTTCATATGCAGCTTGTTCTCAACGAACCGAAAGCATTTGACGGATTTATGGCACATTACGGTAAATTTTCCGGCGTCAAAAACTATATTGCGATGATTGGGAAAAAGGACGCCGGATTAGAGGAAAAATGTGGGTATTACGGTGAAAAAGTTGTATTAAAAGCGCAGCAGCTTGGGCTTAATACTTGTTGGGTGGCAATGACATACAGCAAAATAAAAACAGCTTTTCAGATTGATAAAGGTGAAAAACTCTGTGTAGTCATTGCGATCGGCTATGGTACAACACAGGGCGCAGCACATCAATCAAAAGCAAGGGAAGCGGTAATGAATGTGAACGGCGCCGTTCCGGCATGGTTTCAAAAAGGCATTGACGCCGCGCTTTTAGCGCCTACAGCCATGAACCAACAAAAGTTTTTAATTTCACTTGACGGAAATAATGTATCGATAAAAGCAGGGATGGGGTTTTATACAAAACTTGACCTGGGTATTGTAAAATGCCATTTTGAAATCGGAGCCGGTGCAGATAATTTTCAATGGAAATAAATATGCAAAAACAGATTTTTATGTGTTTAGAACAGTGGAAAGTGTTTCCGAAGAAATGCGGCGCGGGCAGCGGTGCGGACGGCTGTTTCAGAGAATGGAGCACAGCAGTCTTGAAGAAGGGTGTGATGTGTTATGAGAAGAAAAGACAGAGAAGTAACGGATTTCGTGAAAATTGAAAATATCATAAGCCGATGCGGCTGTTGCAGGATCGGTTTTTATGACGACGGGGAAGTATACATTGTTCCTCTGAGTTTTGGATATGAAGCAAAGGATGATACCTATGTTTTGTATTTTCATGGAGCAAAAGAGGGGCGAAAGATTGATTTGATTCGGAAAAATCCTTATGCAGGCTTTGAAATGGATACAGATTATGCTGTTAATGAGGCAGATACTGCCTGCGGTTATTCGGCGCGTTTTCAGAGCGTAATCGGAAGCGGTATTGTCAGTATAGTATCAGATCCTGAGGAAAAAAAGCGGGGACTTATCCTTCTCATGGAGCATAATACAGGTAAACAGGGCTGGGATTTTGATGAGAAAATGATTAATGCGGTTACGGTGTTTAAGTTAGAAGTAACAAAAATAAGCTGTAAAGAACATCAGTAATACAAATTTCGATTTGCCGGTAAGGCGACGGTTGTTTAGAAATAAGCAGCCGTTTTTTTATTTGATTTATAAACGGTGTCATTTCATGTCAACTTGTTGGCATTTCGTGCAATGAAGCTTGCGCAGTGTAAACTTTTTTGTTACAATATACTTGCGAAACGGCAAAGTTTATGGTATCATTAAGGGGTAGAGATTTTTATATTATAGGAGTGATACCATGAATATAGTAATCTGTGAGGATGATAATTCCTTCAGACATAAAATAGAGGAAATGACAGCTATGTATGCGGCGAAAAACCAATCTAATTCTGTATGCGTTCTTTCAACGGATGATGCGGAAAAGGTTATTGAGTACGCGGCGAAAAACAGCGAGCTTACGATCTACTTCCTTGACATTCAGCTTCAGGGCAGCCTTACCGGCTTTGATATTGCCTCGGAGATAAGGAAAAGGGACTGGAACAGCTCTATTGTATTTATCACAAGCTATAAGGAGAAGATTACTCTGACCTATGACTACAAGCTTGAGCTGCTTGATTACATAATAAAAACCGAGCCGGAAAAGCTTGAGCCGAAGGTATATGAATGCCTGCGCATTGCGGAGAGCCGTCAAAACAGCGGATATGACGGCGCACTGACTGTGCTTTCAAAGCGCTTCAATACTACAATTCCGTTTAAGGATATATATATGATTGAAGCCTTAAAGGGCTCACATAAGCTTCTCCTTCATCACTCCAATGGTCTGTTTGAATTTTATTCCTCGATAAACGAGGTGCTGACCCGCCTTGATGATAGGTTTCTGCGCTGTCATAAGGCGGTTATCGTCAACACCGACCGAATCAGGACGGTAGATAAAAAGGAACATATTATCTACCTTGATAATGGGTGCAGCTGCGAGTATGCGCCCAAAAGCAGGGAGTGCAAGGCTTATGGAATTTGATGCGATTCTTTCCTCGGCAGTATCGGCTTTAAGCGCGGGCGCGGTCTGCGCGGCAATGACAGCAGGACGGATGAGGAGAAATGTATTTTTACTTATGCTGCTGACGCTGCTTGTTTCGGCTGTGGGGGTATGGAATAAGACCGCGGTTTATCCGGCGGCTGCTGTTGTTATGGCGCTTGTTCTTTATGCGTCGGAGGCAAAGCCTGCTGATGCGGCTTCGGCGGCATTCGCGGCGGCAGGAACGGCATTTTTGATTTTATTTTTTGTAAACGGCATGGTGGCGCCGACTTTGGAGGCATATTCGTACACGCTTCGCTATGACTTCTATTATGCGGGAGTGCACAGCCCCGTCGTGATGGCGTCAGCTGCCGTGATAATGGCGGCAATGATTATTATGATAAAGCTGCTGCCCTCGGACAGCAGGATGAGCGGCGCAGTTCCGATTTGCGTGATTTCTCTGTCGCTTGCGGCGGCAGCGGTTATGATTCTGCATATGCTGTTCGGAAGGCTGATTGAGTTTAACGCAAAGTATTTCAGGATTCCGCTTCCGTATTCGATGCTGACCGGTGCAATCGCTCTTTTGTGCTGTGCCTTTACCTGCATATTCATACGTGTGCTTTCATCAAAGCTTGTACTTTCGGAAAAGCTCAGCCAAACGAAGGAATTTTATCTTATACTTACGGCGATTATTCTTATGATAGTTTTCTACTGCTGTGAGAATATAATTCTGAATAACTACACAAGCTTTGATGAACCGGAATATAAGTACATCACAACAATGCTGATTGTACTGATGCTCATAACCATTCTCACAGCGTTGATTGCCGTATGCTCGTACATTCTCAGAACAAGAGCGTATCAGTCAAAGCTGGAACGCGATATGGAGATAACGGAAATGTATCGCAACGAAATTAAGGATATTCAGCAGAATATATTTGATTTCAAGCACGATTATATGAAACTGTATTCATCAATGAGTTATTATCTGATCAATAAGGAGTATGACAGGCTGGAGGAGTTTTTCAACAGCAATATCACTCCCTTGCAGGAGGATTTGTTCAGCCTTGACGAGGAGGCGGCGGCAATTCGTATGCTTGAGGATAACGCGGTACAAGGACTTATATATTCGTATATAATCAAGGCGAAGAAAGCCGGAGTATCGCTTTTGGTTGATATACGTGAAAATGTGCCGGTTCTGAGTGTGCCGGTAATGGATCTTAACAGAATGCTGGGAATATTTCTTGACAATGCGATAGAGCAGGCGCAGACTCAGGACAAAAAAGTAGGCTTTGCCGCAATTACCGAGGAGGATTCTGTGATTTTTATAATATCCAACGCGGCGGATAAGGTGGATATTGAAAAAATGTTTAAAAGGGGCGCAAGCTCTAAGGGTACAGACAGGGGCAGAGGTCTTGCGATTGCAAGAAAGCTGTGTGCGTCGCATGATGAAATGAGTATGCATACCTACATGAAAAACGGCTCGTTTGTATGTGAGCTGTATGTGAGCGAGGAGAAGTTTGGAAAAAGATAAGCGGCACATCTTGCCGCCCTCAGCGACTTGAAGTATAAACATACGTCGGCGTTGCTTCTGACGGCAATCTGCTTGCTTCTCTTTTCCCAAACGGGAGAGGAGTAAAGATAAGCTGCACATCTTGCCGCCATTCGGGGCTTGAAGTACATTGAGTACGACTGAGCCCCTCAAAGCGGCAATCTGCATGCTTCTCTTTTCCCAAACGCATTGGTGAAAGGAGTTCGAATTATAAGTTTGGGAAAAGATAAGCACCGCTTCTCTTTTCCCAAACGGGAAAGGAGTTCGGATTATAAATATGAAAAAAATACCGGTTATAATTGCCTCGGCAATTGCAGCGGCAGCAGTGGTTCTGTCGCTTGTATCCTGCGGCGGCAGCAAGCTTATTCTTTCCACGGATTCGGAGGAAATTATATTTGACGGAGTGCCTATGCAGGGATATACCATAAACGGAACAAGGGTAATTTCCGTTGAGGATTTGGAGCGGTATGGCTTTGAAATCCGTGACAGTGAGAAGGAAATAAACGCAGTAGGCGGCGAAAGTATAACCGAAATTCCGGATACGTCGGGAATATCGCGGACTATTGCGGAGCTTTCGAAGGCAAAGCCTTCAAAAAAGACAATCAAAATCAATTCGCTGCGCATCGACGGCTATGAGGCGGAGGGCAGGCATTATGTCGCGCTTGACAAGCTTTGTGCGTTCCGCACCGAATACAATTCCCTGTGGGGATATTCCGATTATAATTTTGTATCGCATAATGAAAACGGCAAAATAATAGTTGACGTATTCCGTATAAGAATAATTGATATAGGAGCCCAGTGGGACAGGTTAAACGCAATGGTTTCAGTTCCGGAGATGGAATTGTATACGGAGGATTATTCGCGTTCAAGCGTGCCGTATTACGGCGCAAGGCTGGAACCGCCGGCGGGAATTTATGCGGGGGTAAACGGTGATGATGTGTTTGAAAGCGACTGCCTTGGTTCATCGCTCAACTATATTGAGTTCAGCGACTATCAGAAGGATATATTAAAGCCTAATAAGGATTATGTAAAGGCTCACAGCTGCATTATAACGGCTGCATGGAATATAGATGATCTTGCCGATGTGTTTGACCGGGAGGAATATATACGGGAAACGCTTGATAATCTTGCAAAGTATCATAAGCCGGTAATTGTCCGTATAGGAGCGGAGATGAATGTATCGGAGCTGGGCGATGCTCCGGCGGCATACGTGAATGCGTTCCGTATGATTTCGTCCATAGTGCATGAGTATCCGGATTTTGCGGTAATGTGGTCGCCGAATGATATGTGTGCGCTGAATAAGCCGTTTGAATATTATTGGCCGGGCGATGAGTATGTTGACTGGATTGGAGTTTCGGCATTTATGAAAAAGCATTTCAGCGGCGACACGACTTTGCCGCGTGACGGAAATGTGTATTTTATGACGGGAGATTTTGCCTATACCACAAATACCCTGAAGAATATCACTGATTTTATGGAACGTCATGGTATAGAAAAGCCGATCGCGGTGAGCGAGGGCGGAACGGTTACTCAGCTTAACTATCCGAACGGCGGAGAGATTGAGGAATGGTCAAAAACAAGGCTGGGCTATATGTACTGGTATGCGCCTATGCGCTTCCCGCAGCTTAAGCTGATAAATTACTTTAATCATAATATGCCGGAGGAGATGCAGTTCTTTAATATGCACGACAGACCGGAGTTTGTCGCACTGATAAACGAGGCTCTTTCAAACGGTCAGTACAGGCGCACTGCAAATGACACACCGTCCTTTACTTTTGCGAAGGCGGCGGACAGGACGTATGAGCAGACTGCAATTCCTCTGTATACCTACGCATATCTGCCGGAGGAAACGATACAGAAGGTTGAATACCTGCTTGACGGCGGACTGCTGTTTGAAAGCACGAAAATTCCGTACAAGTATACGCCGACAACCGAGTTTTTGCCGGAGGGAAAGCACGAGCTGGTTGTAAGAATTACCGGCAGCAGCAGTGTAAAGGAAATGGAATTCAGCTTGACAAGACAGGGAAAGAGTGTTACAATAAGCAATAAAAAATAATTTTTAAGGAAGATAAAGAATGAAGAAACGTAAATCGGAAATTTCATATATGAACGTCTTTTTCTGCATGGGGGTTATATTAATTCATGTGCTGTCGGATGCGGTGACTGATTTGCCGCATGACGCTGCGGCATATACGGTTATATATAATGTATGGCGTATGCTGACCTGTGCGGTGCCGGGATTCATATTTTTAAGCGGCTTAAAGCTTTCACTCAAGCCGATAACCGATTATAAAAGGTTTTATCTTAGGAGAGTGACTTCGGTTTTGATACCTTATCTGATATGGATGCCGATATATTACTATTTTTCGTGGAAGTGGCACTACTATCCGGAGATAGGAGTGAAGGACTTTTTCATCAAGCTTGCAGACGGAACGTCAACGGCGCATTTCTATTTTATAATAGTGATTTTGCAGTTTTATATAATGATGCCGCTTTGGCAGCTTATTACAAAAAAACTTCCGGCACTGCCGGTGTTAATTGTCTGCGCCGTCATAACATGCTGGTCGCAGGCATGGCTGCCGGTAATAGCTGAAAATAACGGAATTACACTGCCGGTTACAAACGATAGGCTGTTTATAAATTATCTGCTTGCGTGGGCGTGCGGCTGTTACTGCGGAGCGTATTATGACAAGGCGGCGGCAATGGTGAAGAAGCTGAGGTATCTGATATATGCTGTGTTTTTAATACTTGCCGCCGCAGATTTAAGCTTTGTTCATTATGTGAATAAAACAGGCGAAATTTATTTGCAGCTGTATTATGTAAACTCGGCGTATGCGATTGCCGCAATATTTGCGGTTATGGCGGTTATGATAAGACTTTCGGAAAGGATAGGCATGGGAAGCTGTGCCGCGCTGCTTGACCGGTCAAGCTATTATATTTATTTGGTGCATTTGCTTGTGCTGATGGCGGCGCGCGAGGTTGTGAACAATAATTTCGCGGAAATGGGCGTGCTTAACAGGACTGCGGTATATTTTGTTTCAGTATACGGTGTTTCGATTTTTGCATCGGTTATTTATACCGCTGCAAAGGATAAAGTAAAAATAAATTATAGATAATAGCACGAACGGGCAGCTTTCGGCTGAAAAACAGATTGTGTTATTCAATATTTTTATCGGACAAAAGCTTTTTTGTCCGATAAAAATATTGTAAGAAAAGATTCCGGCGGTCCTTTTCGGTATGAAAGCGAAGCTTTGAATTTTTTTAATAAAGCGTTTAGACAATGTTATAACAGCGTTTAGACAAGAAGTATTGACAACCGAAATTTTCTGTATTATAATGCGGATATGAGGATGTACTAATAGGGGAAAATAATTGAAAGTATTGAAACCTGTTTGACATATAACCCAACGATGTAAAATATCATCAAATTGTGTGTTGGATGTATCAAGATTCTGTTTAAACATTAATCCGGTGAGATTATCACATGAATAAAAAGAAATACTGAATGCTTTTAAAAGGAATTACAAATGTCATTATGCATAATTTGAATATTTTTATTAAAAAAATATATATACTGAATTATTACAGCAAAAAAGAAAAATTATAATTAGTGATAAAAGCGGAATAATTCAGGAGGACTGTACCAATAGTATCTTTCCAATATCAAGTATATCTTGAGTTTGGCTTGTTAAGCACTTAATATGATAGTTTTGCTAGAATCAGTATTACAAAGAGGAAAGGACGATTTATTATGAGAAAATTAAAAAAAATTATTGCGTTATGCTTGACTTCAATGGCGGCGATATCTGCTACATGTGTAAATAGTGTATTTGCAGAAAAGGTAATGCCTTTGCCGGGAGGCGGAGAATTTGTTATTTACGAAGAAGGTGATAAATTGCCAATGGTTGCATATGCAAGAACGGCAGACTTTGATTTTAATCAGACATTCCCTATTTATCCTAGATCCTCGTTTCTGTTAACACCTTATACTGAAAATTCTGTAAAGAATGTTATTCCTTTAGGAGAAGGAGAAAGAAATATCCATTTTACGTTTGACAGTGCGCCGAGAGGTTGTTATGTATGGTTGTATAATGTAACTACAGGCAAATATGAATTGGATGGTGAAGCTATGGGTGGTCTTGTTGATAAAAACTATGGTTTTAGAAATCTGCCGGCAGGTAATACATATAGGATTAGATTTTCGGGAACGGACTACAATGCTGTAACGTTATCGGGCAATTGTGCAACATATTGATTTGCTTTTATAACATAATGTGTTGAATGGATTTCCATAGGAGCTTTCGCCTTAGGTAATATTAAATTGGTTGATTACAAGCCTGTTTAGTACTTTTATGCGTTCTTAAATAGATTTTGCCGTTTTATGCATTAGAAATTATAGGTGTATGATGATATACCTGCGAAATTTGACTTAAAAGTGGTGAAAATTTTTTGAAAATCTGCACAAGACCAGATACTAAACAGGCTATAAAAAACAGAAATAAATAATTTAATAAGGGTACAATTCCTTTACTCAATGAACGGCAGAACTGTCAGTGCAAATTCATAGAGGAATTGGACTGTCGATAGATTAATGCGAACTCTCTGTTTAAGAGGGGCATATATTATTTGGTTACACTAATTTATACAGAAAAGAGTGTAAGTTTGGAAAAAGATAAGCTGCGAATCTTGCCGTCCTCAGCGACTTGAAGTATAAACATACGTCGGCGTCACTTCTGACGGCAATCTGCTTGCTTCTCTTTTCCCAAAAGCATTGGTGAAAGGAGTTCGGATTATAATAATGAAAAAAAGAATATTGGGCTTATGCTTATGTATGATTTTAGCGGCAGCGGGTACCTGCCATGCCGCCAATGAACCTATATACTTTGACGATATGACTGTGCATATGTGTCCGGTTATGAATAATTTGCCAACCGGCATTACTTCGGAGACAAAGGTAAATAATATAGTCCCTTTGTCTGAGGGCGAAAACTGTATATCGTTATCATTTTCAGCTGTTGATGATAATGATATATATTTTGTGTCAGTTTTTGATATAGACGAGGGTTATATAACACCGGTGAGCGGAGTTCCGGTCACGCAGGATAAGTTCGTTATAAAAGGGCTGACGGAAGGACATAACTATCATGTCAGGGTATCGGCTTTATTGAACGAGCATACTGTAAGCGGAACTATTCAAACTGGGTTTAAAGAATGAGGGCATTTATTATGAAGAAAAAAAATCTTAAAACAATATTCGCATTGGCCTCAGGGGCTGTGCTTCTGACAGCTTTAAGTGCGTTTGCGGAAGGATACAGCGATACAGAGAATGATAATTCTTTAACTGTATCCGTAAATGCATTGTCACGTTTAGGAATAATAAATGGATATGAAGACGGAAGCTTCAGACCTCAAAACCAATTAACACGAGAAGAAGTATGCGCTATGTTAAGCAGAATGATTCCGCAGGGGCAGAGCAGTGTGATTACGATAGATTTCGGAGATGTTGACAAAAAATCGTGGTCTTACGGCGCCATAACAAAAGCGGCGGCATTGTCGATTATAGACGGTTATGAAGATAATACCTTTAAACCGTATAATAATATAAGTTATCAGGAATACATAAAAATGATTATGTCAATGGCAGGTTATAGGGCATATGCAGAGGATAACGGAGGTTATCCCGATGGTTATATTAAGGCGGCGGCGGAAAACAAAGTAACGGACGGAATAGAGTTTGATTTTGAGGACGATATAACAAGACGTGATGCGGCAGTTATGCTTGACAGAATTTTGGATGTTCCATTCCTTCTTGTAAGCACATATAATGTACAGGGAATATCTGAATTTAAGGTAGCAGATGGGTTAACATATAGAAGGTTATTAGAGTCTATCCGTAATTTAAATTAAGTGCTTTCTTTAATTATGGATAGGCTCTTAAATTAACGGCAGGGAAACACTGATTAAATCGAGTGTATGGATTGATGAGAGGATTTTGCCGAAGAACAAGACAAATAGACACAGAAAATCATGTGATTTTCAGATCTGTTTGGTGCAATTCGGGACAAAAACAGCCGTCAAGACAATGAGCGTCGGTTTAATCAGTGTTTTTTGCGGTTTTATAATCCTTGCTTTTTGACGGTGAATGTGGTAGAATAATTTATATACAAATTAAAAAAGGAAAATTGTTATGGATTTTAAATTTTCAATAAAGCTTGGGAATAAGCTGCATAAGGGCTCGGTGCATTACCCCACGGCTCCGGCTGTTACACTTGCGGTGAAGAATATTTTATACCGCCATTATAAAACAGATAATATAAGCCTGCCGTATATAGGCGGAGAGCAGATCAGTGATCTTATGGATACCGGATATATGGATCTGATAGGGGTTATAATCGACGGTGAGCTGATGGATTCGATAAGGATTAAAGCGGGGGAACCGAAAAAATGAAACTGCCGTATAAATTTGAAGAACGAATGAAAGCGATGCTCGGTGATGAGTACGGGGAGTTTTTGCGGGCGTTTGAAAATGAGCCGGTATATTCCGGGATACGGGTGAACACCCTACGCAGAAACGCACACGAGACCGTAAAAAACGCTTTCGGAGCGCTTGAAAGTATCCCATGGTGCGCTGACGGCTTCTATGCGGATAAGTCAAAGATTTCCGGCAATCATCCGCTTCACCTTGCGGGACTGATATATTTTCAGGAGCCGTCGGCGATGTGTGCGGCTTCGGCTCTGCCGATTGACGAGGGAGATTTTGTGCTTGACCTCTGCGCGGCGCCCGGCGGAAAATCCACGCACGTCGGAGCGAAGCTGAAAAATACGGGCTTACTTGTCGCAAACGAAATCGTAAGGAGCAGGGCGGAAATACTTTCATCAAACATAGAGCGCATGGGCCTGACTAATACGGTGGTAACAAATGAATCGCCGGACAGGCTTGCGGAGAAATATCCCGGATTTTTCGATAAAATTATTGTTGACGCACCGTGCAGCGGTGAGGGAATGTTCCGCAAGGAGCCGCAGGCGGTTACGGAATGGAGCCTTGAGCATACGCTTTCATGCGGCGAACGTCAGAAAAATATACTTTCATCAGCGCTGCAAATGCTCAAGCCGGGTGGCATGCTCATGTATTCCACTTGTACCTTTGCACCGGCGGAAAATGAAAAAATAGCTGCATGGCTTGCGGAAAAAGGCATGCAGCTTATAGAAATGCCGGAGCTTTCTATGCTGACGCCGGGCAGGACGGAATGGAGCGGAACGGATACAGACATGAGCCGCACCCGCAGAATATTTCCTCATAAAAACAAGGGAGAAGGGCATTTTGCCGCGCTGTTTAAAAAGCCGGAAACAACATTCATAAGCGTGGAAAAGTGCAAAAAAAAGAGGAAAAGCAAAGGTAAAAATAAAAAATCCGTGAATAACTCTGCGCTTGAAGCCGCGGCGGGGCTTTACCGTGAGTTTGAAAGCCGGGTTATGAACGTGAAGCTTGACGGTGAACCGGTTCTTTTCGGCGACAGGCTTTATCTGAAGCCGAAGGAGATCGATATTGATAATGTTAAGGTACTGCGCTGCGGTCTGGAGCTTGGAATAATCAAAAAGAATCGTTTCGAGCCGTCCCACGCGCTTGCTCTTGCGCTTGATAAAACCAAGCTTAAAAGCTGTATTAATTTTGCCGCCGATGATGAACGGCTTATGAAATATCTGTCCGGGGAGGTTATTCCGTGCGCATTGAACGGCTGGTGCGCAGTATGCGCTGAAGGCTATGGGATCGGCTGGGGCAAGTGCAGCGGAGGGCAGATGAAGAATCATTATCCGAAAGGGTTGAGATTGACGTTATGAAAAATTCGGTAAAATAGCAGGATTTACTATAAATATTGTTAAAAAAATTGCATTCTTTTTGTGCAAAAAGGGGAAAAGTGTATGAAATTTATAAATACTCTTGTATAATGGCAAATTTTGATGTAAAATATATATAAGAGGTATGCGCATAATCAGCGCACTACCGAAAAAAATTAATTAATTTTTTTTAGGAGGTAATTCCAATGGCAGTAAAAGTAGCTATTAACGGTTTCGGCCGTATCGGTCGTCTTGCATTCAGACAGATGTTCGGTGCAGAGGGTTATGAGGTTGTTGCTATTAACGATTTAACAAGCCCGAAGATGCTTGCTCACTTATTAAAGTATGATTCATCACAGGGTAAGTATGCTTTGGCAGATAAGGTTACAGCAGGTGAGGATTCAATCACAGTTGACGGTCAGGAAATCAAGATTTACGCATTCCCGGATGCTAACAATTGTCCGTGGGGCGAATTAGATGTTGACGTTGTATTAGAGTGCTCAGGCTTCTATACATCAAAGGCAAAGGCTCAGGCTCACATCAATGCAGGTGCAAAGAAGGTTGTTATCTCAGCTCCGGCAGGCAACGATTTACCGACAATCGTTTACAATGTAAACCATGACACATTAAAGGCTGATGATACAATTATTTCAGCTGCATCATGCACAACAAACTGCTTAGCTCCGATGGCTGACGCTCTTAATAAGTATGCTCCGATTCAGTCAGGTATCATGTGCACAATTCACGCTTACACAGGCGACCAGATGACACTTGACGGTCCGCAGAGAAAGGGTGACTTAAGAAGATCAAGAGCTGCTGCTGTTAATATCGTTCCGAACTCAACAGGCGCTGCAAAGGCAATCGGCTTAGTTATTCCGGAATTAAACGGCAAGCTCATCGGTTCGGCACAGAGAGTTCCGACTCCGACAGGCTCAACAACAATTCTTACAGCAGTTGTTAAGAAGGACGATGTAACAAAGGAAGGCATCAATGCTGCAATGAAGGCTGCTGCAAACGAGTCATTCGGTTACAACGAGGACGAAATCGTTTCATCGGATATCGTTGGTATGAGATACGGTTCATTATTCGATGCAACTCAGACAATGGTTGCTGAGATTGGCGATGGATTATACGAGGTTCAGGTTGTTTCATGGTATGACAACGAGAACTCATACACATCACAGATGGTAAGAACAATTAAGTACTTCTCAGAGTTAGCATAAGCTTTGTTTTGAAGGAAAAATGAGAGGGCTGTTGCTTATGCAACAGTCCTCTGTCAGTAAATGCGAAAAAGTTTGGAAAAAGATAAGCTGCGCATCTCGCCGCCCTTAGCGACTTGAAGTATAAACATACGTCGGCGTCGCTTCTGACGGCAATCTGCTTGCTTCTCTTTTCCCAAACGCATTGGTGGGAATTCGGATTGTAAGTTTGGAAAAAGATAAGCACCGCTTCTCTTTTCCCAAACACATTGGTGAAAGGAATTCGGATTGTAAGTTTTAAAGAAATGCAGCGAGCATTTCTATCAAACGGCATTGGTAAAAGGAGTTCGGATTATAGATATGATAAAATTTATTGCCTGCGATATGGACGGCACTCTGCTTAACTCAAAGAAGGAGATGCCGGAAAATTTTGAATACGTGCTTGATGAGCTGAGAAAGCGCGGCGTGATTTTTGCCGTTTCAAGCGGCAGACAGTATGACAGTTTGAATAAGCAGTTTGAACATATACGCGACAAGATATATATTATTGCCGAGAACGGAGCCTGCGTTTATGATGATAAGGGCAGACGGCTGCTGAGTGATCCTCTGGATAAGGAGTCGTGCGCGGAAATTATTGAAAAGCTCATTGATGAGAAGGATTTGTATATTGTAGTCTGCGGCGCGGAAAGCGCTTACGGAGAGGCACGCAATGAACCGATTTTGCAGCACGTTCTTCCTTATTATATAAAGTACAAAACGGTGGAAAGCTCGGTAAAGGCGTCGAAGCAGGATGATGTATATAAAATTGCCGTATTTGACGGTCAAGGCTCTGAAAAGCATTGTTACCCGATGCTTCGGGACTATTACGAAAGTCACAACGTGCTTGTATCGGGTGACGACTGGCTTGATGTTATGAAAAAGGGCGTTACTAAGGGTACGGCAATAAAGCAGCTGCAATTAAAGCTCAATATTGCAAAAGAGGAATGTATGGCATTCGGTGACTTCATGAATGATTATGATATGATGATGGAATGCGGAGAGAGCTATGCTATGGAAAACGCACACCCGGATTTGAAGGCGGTATGCAGGCATATTGCACCGTCAAATGATGATAACGGCGTTATGAAAACTATTTGCAGCGTTTTTCAAATATCCTGATTATTGAGAACGTAATGGCGGAGGTATTCATGAACTGCTGTAAAAAGAACCGGGAGGGAAGCGGAGGCGGAAATCCGTTCCCTTATTCCGATGATAATAAAAGGTATCATACGTGGAACTATCACCTGCGGCACACCTTCGGCGGCAAGGTTATGAAAATTTCGCTGAACGCCGGCTTTACCTGTCCGAATATTGACGGAACAAAGGGCTTCGGCGGATGCAGCTATTGTTCCGGGTCAGGAAGCGGTGATTTTGCCGGGAATCCGGAGGATAAGCTGTTGATGCAGTTCGAGGAAGTTAAGGCAAGAATGCACAGGAAGTGGAGCGAGGGCAGGTATATGCCGTATTTTCAGGCTCATACGAATACATACGCGCCTGTGGAGAGGCTGCGGCGATGCTTTGAGCCGCTGCTCCGGCAGCCGGATGTGGTGGGGCTGAGTATAGCGACAAGGGCGGACTGTCTGCCGGAGGATGTGCTTGACTATCTTTCAGAGCTTAATGAGCGGACATATTTGATGGTAGAGCTGGGCTTGCAGAGTATATCTGACAGAACCGGCGAACGTATAAACCGCTGTCACACCTATGCGGAGTTTTTGGAGGGATATAATAAGCTCAAAGAGCGCGGAATTAAGACGTGCGTTCATTTGATAAACGGTTTGCCGGGCGAGGATAAGGCAATGATGCTTGAGAGCGCGGCGGCGGTTGCTGCGTTAAATCCGTATTGTGTGAAGCTGCATCTCCTGCATGTTCTGAAAAATACAAGAATTGCCGAAGAGCTTGAAGCAGGGGCATTCAGACTGCTGACAAGGGAAGAGTATGTGGATATTATAGTAAGTCAGCTTGAGCTGTTCCCGAAGGAAACGGTGATACAGCGGCTGACCGGAGACGGCGGCAGGGAGTCGCTGGTAGGACCGGAATGGAGCCTGAAAAAATTTGTCGTGCTTAATGAGATAGATAAGGAAATGCTGCGGAGAAATACGTGGCAGGGGAGATTACGATGAAAGATACCTATTTGCTCAATGACGATGGATTGTTTAATGTAATGAGAGTGTCGTAAACCATGAAATTTCTGTGAACATTCTTTAAAAAGGTATTGACTATTCTGCAAAAAACATATATAATAAATAATTGTAAAATTGAACAAGGAAAGGAAATACTTACATGGAAGCTATTACAGAATCAATAGTAACTGCGCTCAGTGCCCGCGGTGTTTCGCCGCAGATTATAACATTTCTTATATCGATGATTCCGCTGCTGGAACTGAGAGGCTCTATAATTGTTGCGGGAGGGCTGCTTAAGCTGCCGTTTATTCAGACCTTTGTCGCCGCAGTCATAGGAAATATGGTTCCTATTCCGTTTATACTGCTTTTTATCAAGAAAATTTTTGCATGGATGAGGAAAAGCGAGAAACTCAGGAAATTTCCGGAATGGTGCGAAAAGCGCGCCATGAACCACTCGGAGCAGATTGAAAAATACGGCTATTTCGGTTTATTCCTTTTTGTAGCAATTCCCCTGCCGGGAACCGGCGCGTGGACGGGAAGTCTTATTGCATCGTTGCTCAATATGAAAACAGGAAAAAGCCTGTTTGCGGTTTTGCTCGGAGTAATGACAGCCGGACTGATTATGTCGCTGCTTTCATTTGGACTTATACAAAAATTGGTATAACATCGGAAAGTTCCCCTTCCATTTAAGCGGCGGGGGATTTTTTTCGGCATTTTATGTCATTTTGACGGCACTTCAGGAAATTTATATTTACATCGGGCTTATTTAATGATATTATTTTATAAAAAGTTAAGGAAGCACTGATTAAATATAGTACGCAGTGAACACAGTCAGATTTTTCATCAGATTATATAAAAAGCTCGAAGGCATACTCGCGTATGTCGAGAGATTTTTGTATGATATGACGGAAAATATGCAAGTTTAATGCGTGCTAAACCGTTAGGCGTTAATTAATCAGTGGTTCCTTAAAGGAGCTGATTATAATGAAATTACGCATTGTTTCAATATTGGCGGCGCTGATTGCCGCATCCTCTCTTAATGTTTCGGCGGCGAATGAGCGCGGCGGCAGAGTTATACCGCTTGCAAAGCCTGCTTGCTTCGGGTATACCCAGATTATCGGCGACAGGCTTTGCCTGTTTGATACGGACTGCCGGCCGATTGCGGATTACAGCGCTTACAGCGAGGTTGATTCCGGCGATAACATTTACAGCATAAATGACGGCGCAAGTATCTGTTTTTACAATTCGGAAGGTATGCTTTTTCTCACGCTTCCGTCAGGTACGGAATATTCCCAATCCAAAGAAGAAATTACCTTTAAAACCTCGATTGGCTACAGCGGGTGCGCGACGGACGGAAAAACGTATCATTTATCCTATGAAAGGGCGCAAAGCGCGGCTGAGGCTGCCGGATACAGCGATGGGTACTTAATACGTTTTTACGGAAACAGGTTTTGCATTTCCAAGACCGGAGGATACAGCTATATCTCCGTTGACAGTCTGCTTGAAGGATCGGACGAAGCATTGGAGAAAAAACCAAATGTATTGGGTAATTATCAGATTTCCGAAAAGCTGAGCGACGGAAATTACATTATATCCAATAGGGTGCGCGGAGGAGCGTATGAGTACGGATTGAGTGACAGTGACGGAAATATAATAATAAGTCCGCGGTTTTCCGTTTTGTCACAGCTTTCAAACGGTATGTGGGATATATGCTCGACACATTCAAGAGATTCGTATAAATATGCGATAGAGAAAGAAATTACTTCAACTCCCAATTTTATATATGATGAGGTAAGCACCGATTTCGGAGACGGGCTTATAGGCGTTGTATTAACCGATGAAGGCGGAACAAGAAAGCTGTATTTAAATGAGGATTTGGAGCCGGTCATTGATATGAGCAATACGGATTACAGACTGGGTACGTTTAAAGACGGCAGGGCGTCGGCGTACAGCTATAAATACGGTGACTGCATTATAGATTTGAACGGCGGCACCCTGTTAAGAGGGTATGATTTCGGCGTAAGCGTTTTCAGCCGGAACAAAAATCTTGTGTATTTAGGAAATCGTTCCTTTAAAAGGTGCGGCTCTGTAGTGTACCTGCCGCCGGATACTCCGCCCGTGAAGGAGCATACGGTTCCTTCGGATAACGGAGAGCCAAAACAGCCGTATTATTCAACCGACATAAGGGTTACGATAGACGGAGAACCGATACAGAGCTATGCTGTGGACGGAAGGATGATGATTTCCGCAGACGCTCTTGCAGAGCATGGTTTTTTCACATACTATCATAACGATACGCGCACTTTTGCGGCTGACAGGAGTTTGAAGTGTGAAAATAAAGCCTCGGAGGTAACGTTAGAGGAGAACCCGGTCGGAGTTATGCTCGGATATACTGTAAAAAGCGACATAAGCGCGTACATAAACGGAAAATATATTGAAACCGAAACAATAGACGGACAGCTTCTTATAGAAGCGGAAGCGCTGTGCGCGCCGCCCGGCGGGGAGGATCCCGATTATTGGATGCTGAATTATCTCGGAATTTCGCCGTATCTGATGAGCGGAGAATACGATGACAGTACACGAACTCTGTCGCTTTATACATATACGGAACAGGAGGAATAAAGCGTTTTTTTGAAAAAAATGTAATCCTATTGTTACAAATACACGAATAATTTTACATTCCGTAACATTGTGCCTAATGCTGTAATATTTGTAACGAAAGCTTAAATATGCGAATATTGAAAAGTAATTTGTTGTAGGATATAATATATTAGGACTTGTTTCATACTTTTATTGCAAGTCACAATTACAGAGAGGATGAATGTTCTTGAAAAAGGTATACAGACGACTTATATGCCTTCTCTGTTCGCTGATGTTAGCCGCGATAAATATAACTGTATTCGCGTTGAAATCCGTTGAGGAAGCTCCCGCTGACGCGCCGAATGAAAGTATTTCGGCAGTTTACGGAGGTGTTCTTAATGATTATATTAATCTCTACGGTGTTGTAAGTGATGAGCATCCGTCCGGCTTTATGACGGATGACGCCGATACGCCGAACGGACTTGTATATGCAGATATTATGAATTTCGATAACAATGACCGTCCGTATCTCGTGCTTTTTCTTGCGGACGCATCGAAGCGCTGCGCCGCCTGTCATATATGGACATACGATGAGGCGCTCAGCCGTCCGAAAAAGGTTGCGGAAATTACCAAGCCGTATATGCAGCTTGCCAAAATGCGCGGTGCGTTCTCGCTTGGCTGGAATAATGAAAAGCGTTATATCGTGTATAAAGAATTTGACGGGAACGAAGCGGCTGTAAGGCAGTACTTCACTGTTATAAACGGAGAGGCGTTCAGCTATGTCGAGGAACCGGAAGCGGTAAGCGAGGCTGCCGTAATTAATTTTTCAAGCCGCAGCTTTGTTTCCGATGTCGATATTTCCGATTACAACAATGCTTTGTCGGTGTTTTTTGACAAGCTTAAAAACGCTGCCGCAGACAGCGTCACCTATAAGGATATAGCGGACGAGCTTGACAAGGAGGATATGGAGGCTCTGGAGCTTGCGGCGTCATCTGCCGCGGAAACGGGCAATTTCGATATTCTTGATTACCGGACAATGGAGGAATATGAGGAGGCTCTCGCGGTGCGGCGCAGAGGAAGCCAATTCTATCTTATCTCCAATGTGTACGGGCTTGGAAATGAGATTTATTATGTGCGCTTTTCTACGGACCGGTCATTCTATAATTATGCCGTATTCAGGCATACGGAACGCAGTGAGAAATATCAGACCCTGAGGATACGTCTTGATTGTATCCCATTATCGGACAGAGAGCTGAAACAAATGGAGGAGGACTATTCAAAGAGTCCGCTGCTTTACAAAAAGGCGAAAAGCGCCGCGCAGGGTTACGCTGCTCCGACACAGAATCCGGCAAGCGGGCTTATAAAGCTGCCGAAGGTATTCTCTGTGCCAAGCTTGATTGACCGGAGAGTGAGAAAACCCGCCGTATATGCGAGCGCCGCTTTAACAATTTTGCTGGTGACCGGCTTATGGGTATATATGTACGGCAATGATGAGGAAATATAAAAAACAGCGTCAGCGAAATTTTACGCCGACGCTGTTTTTTATTGGGCAGATTTGTTTTTGTCAAAATAATTCCGCACTTATGATAAAATGAAAAAATGCAGAAAAGCATTTTATGTCACTTTATAATGATGAAATATCAGAGTTTGAAGATTCGTCTTGCGTATATCCCATAATAGGACGGGAGCTTGCCCGTAAACAACCGAAGCGGTAATTTTAAAATATTCAAAAAAAACCATAAATTTCATGCTATAAAAAATTCTTTCTCTGCACACATTATAATTGAACCTCAGCTCAACGGAGCGAGAGCCCGAAGCGCCGAGGTGAAAAACACAAGTATGGAAGCGGTATGTAAACAGGAAGAGCTTGTTTAAATATTGCTTCACGTAAGAGAAGGGAGATAAAAGCTATGTCAAACAAGAGCAAGTCAAAGAAGTCACAGGCATTATCACAGTTCAAGATGGAGGCTGCAAGAGAGGTAGGCGTTGATTTAAAGAACGACGGCTACAACGGCGATATTACTTCAAAGCAGGCCGGCAGCGTGGGTGGTCAGATGGTTAAGAAGATGGTAGAAGCTTACGAGCAGTCACTTAAGGACTGATTATCCTGAATGACAAAGGAAACTCTTAAATCGGTGCTTTCCTGAATATCCCAATGCACAAAGGATAAAGCTATAAAACACAAAAGCAGCCGAAGCCTCGTAATATAAAAAGAGGCTTCGGCTTTTTATATATTATTCTGCAAGCAATTTGCGTACGGCACCCGGCCCTTCAAGCATTTTTTTGAAATATTCCTCAATCATACCGGCAATTCCCGCCTCATAAAGATTGATTCCGAATATTGCCGTATCGGATAAAATGTCATGAAGTCTGCCGTCAGCTGTTTCCGGCTTTCCGAATTTAATTCCCTCAAGTTTTTTGTCGAGCTCATTAAGCAAGGGATCGGCGCTTCGCTCAAAAGAGTTTCCACTGTCATCAACCGCAAGCAGATACCTTAACCAGCCGGCAATGGCTTTTGAAACGGATTTAAGATTTCTTGTGTCGAGCGTGTCGGATTCCATATATGCTTTGATTGTTTCGCCGTAACGTATACCTACCTTCTGAGATGTGTCTGTAGCAATTCTTTGCGGCATATCGGGGATATTGGGGTTCGGCAGTCTGTCCTCGATTACTTCGCGGACGAATTCCTTTGGATTTATAATTCCGGGATCGACAACTACCTTGATTCCTTCCGCGGCAATTCCGTGTATGAGCCTGTTCAAATCCTTATCCGCTGTTTCTTCCCATATTGAGGTGAAGCCGAGCATACAGCCGTATACTGCCAGCGCGGTATGAAGCGGATTCAGGCAGGTTGTAACCTTCATTGTTTCCGACTTGTTTACGGTTTCGCGGTCGGTCATGAATACGCCCGCTTTTTCAAGCGTGGGTCTGCCGTTCGGGAAGCTGTCCTCAATAACAAGGTACTGAGCGGCTTCTGCATTAACAAACGGTGCAATATATGTTCCTTTTGATGTGATTATCGGCTCCATACCCTCTATGCCCATAGCGTCAAGCTGTGACTTTACTTTGTCTGACGGTCTCGGAGTGATTTTATCAATCATACTCCAAGGGAAGGATACTTTTGAATTGAGGTAGTCAATAAAGCCCTGCTCCGCCAATCCGTTTTCTACCCATCCCTCTGCAATTGTCATAACGGCTGAGCGAAGCTTCTCGCCGTTGTGAGAACAGTTATCCATACTGACTGCTGCGATAGGATATGAGCCGTTTTGATAACGGTGGTAAAGCAGCGACGCTGTAATGCTCATCGCATGGCGCGGCAATGAAGGTCCGTTTGCAATGTCCGCCGCCGCAAGGCTTGTAAGCTTTCCGTCTGTACCTGTGACGGCATAGCCCTTTTCGGTAATTGTATAGCTGAACATTTTTAACGACGGTTTGGCGGATATTGACCTCAGATAATCAATGTCCGAGGCCTTTACGCCCTCTGCAATTCCGGCAAGCACCTCCGCAGTCAGATTTGATTTGGCGTCCATAATAACAGACAATGTAAGATTATCATATTCAGAGTATATTTTGTCGATTACATCAAAATCAAAGGTTTCAGCCGCAATTATGCCGGTTTTCGCGAGCCTCTTATTCAGCAGCTCCTGATTAAGCGAGCCGATAAAGCCGCGGAAGATATTTCCCGCGCCAAAGTGCACCCATTCCGGATTTTTCTTTGTTTCGGACTTCATATCGTCAATGTCGTACTGAGGAAGCTTTATTCCAAGCTGTTCCCATGCAGCCTTGTCTTTTATTGAGTCTAATTTGAGTTTCATGCCTTTGCTCCTTTTGTTTTTTCTATAATATACCACAATTTTATCAAATTTTCATTCTATATATTGATATAATGATTGACTTTCTTGCGTAAATGGAGTACAATAGAAGTGTAGATTAATATTTCCTCAGACGGTGCATTTTGCGGTTTGAGCAGAAAAGGGGGGAGCGGTTATGCCGCCGATTAATTTGAGTCTTATTCCGGGTTACGGCTTCGGAGTGTCATATTCCCGTGATATAAAGCCGGACAGCTCTCAGTTCAAGCTGCACAATCATGACGATGTGTATGAGCTTGTGCTGTTCGTGAACGGAGATGCGGAATTTCATGCCGAGGGCAGTATATATAAGCTTAAGCCGTATGATATGCTTATCACGCGTCCGGGCGAACTGCATCATATTATCTGTGTATCGAAAAAGCCTTATGAGCGTTATGTGCTTTATATTTCACGGGATTATTTAAAAAACAGCAGCTGCGCGGAATTTGCGAGAATATTTGAGGACAGAGCCTTGGGAGAGGACAACCTTATTCCGGCGGAGATTGTAAGAGATTCGCTGCTTGAAACCTTTAATCGTTTGTATAAGTATGCGGCTGATAAGAATTATATTGTGGCGAACGCTGTGCTTGTTGAGTTCCTTTATCTGCTGAATAATGCGAAAAAGCCGCCGTCAAGGGCGACTGCGCGGGACAAGAGGGTTGTTGAGATTATTAAGTATATTAACGAGCATTTGAGCGAGCCGTTAAAGCTTGACGCACTTGCAGAACGGTTTTATATTGACAAGTATCACTTATGCCGCATATTCAAGCATAGTACAGGATATACGCTGAACCGCTACATAAATTACAAACGGCTGCTTCTCGTTCGGGAGCTTCACTTGCAGGGACAGTCGCTGCTTGAGGCGAGTACGAACGCCGGATTTAATAATTATTCGCATTTTTACAGAATGTATCTGAAGCAGAACGGCGAGCCACCCGGCAAAATGAAACAGTAAAGCAGAAAAAAACAGTCTATGTTCTGCAAAACGATAGACTGTTTTTTTTGCGGCTGCCTTGTTATTTTTGCGTTTAGGACAAAATAAAGGAAAATTCTTCGAATTTTTTTCTTTAAAAAAATTTTGATTTTCCCTTGACAATTCGGGGAAAATGTGTTAATATATTATTTGTTAATGCCGCTGTGGTGGAATTGGCAGACGCAACGGACTCAAAATCCGTCGGAGTAAAATCCGTACCGGTTCGACCCCGGTCAGCGGCAGTAGAAAGACTATGAGAAATGCTTAGTTGTTTTTCATAGTCTTTTTTGTTTTAATTGTAAATAATTTGTTGCATTTTATTTATATTGTTGACTTGCTTTGTGTAAAGTGATATAATGATTGTAGAATTTGCTGCGGGACATAAAACAGCTTGAGCCGCGGCAAATATATATAATGTTGATAACGGAGATTTTAAATGAGATTACAAAAGGCTATATTTGATATGGACGGTCTGATTTTTGATTCGGAGCGGCTGTTTATGGAATATCTCGGTAAGGCTATGGCGGAGAAGGGTTACAAGCTTACACGGGAAATATACGTAAATTCGCTCGGTCTTGACAAAAATGCAGTTGCTTCATATATGAAAAGCGTGTACGGTGGGGAGTATCCCTTTGCCGAAATGAGCGGGAAAGCAAGGGAAGGGATGAAAGCGGCAGCTTTTAAAGGACTTCCTGTCAAAAAGGGAATAAGAAGGCTGCTTGATTATCTGAAAGATAACGGTATAGAATGCGTTGTCGCATCCTCATCGGAAACCTGTTTTGTAAGGATGTATCTGGAATACGCGGGGCTTCTGGAATATTTTACGGAATTAACGGGCGGAGAAACGGTTAAGAAATCAAAGCCTGAGCCGGAAATTTTTCTTAAATCACTCGGCGGAACGGAAAAGAGCAGGGCGGTAATCCTTGAGGACAGTGAGAACGGAGTCAAGGCGGCGGTCAATGCCGGAATAGCGGTGATTTGCATTCCGGATATGAAGCGTCCGTCGGAGGACGTGCTTAAGTATGCGCTTGCATGCGTTGATGACGCTGAGGAAGCGATAGAAATAATAAAAGCTATGGAGGAATAAAAGTGAGTACGGAAATGTCGCCGCAGGAGTTTTACGGCGAGAAGCTTATTTATCTTGAGGGTGCGATAATCGAGCTGACCTCAAGACTTGATATAATCAGAAAATTTAAAATAGCAAACAGCGACCGTGACCCGATAGAGCATTACACGACAAGAATCAAATCGGTGGAAAGCATGAAGGAAAAGCTGAGAAAGCACGGTATGCCGGAAACTGTTGACGCGGTTATCGGAAATATATATGACGCGGCGGGAATACGCGTCATATGCACATATATTGATGATGTGTATACTGTTGCAAATATGCTCATGAGCCAGTCGGATATAACGGTTATACGGGTTAAGGACTATATCAAAAACCCTAAGGAAAGCGGGTACAGAAGCTTTCACATAATAGTGCAGATTCCGCTGCACGTAGGTGAAAATACAGTTGACGTTTATGCAGAGATACAGCTGCGTACGATGTCGATGGATTTCTGGGCGAGCCTTGACCATAAGCTTAAGTATAAGCAGGATGTTCCGAATGCAAAGCTTATCGCGCGTGAGCTGCGCAGGTTTGCTGATGAGCTTGCCTCGACTGAAATGAATTTCCAGGCTATACGGGATATGATTGATGAGAATACCGTTGAAAGTTAAAACCGAGGAGAAATATAATTTGATTATTGATTCGTGGAGTAATTATATATGGGTAAGGTGAAATTATGGCGTCAAGCAAAGAATATTTACAATTTATTTTAGGACAGCTGTCGGGGTTGGACGAGATTTCATACCGAGCTATGATGGGAGAATTTATTATTTACTATCGAGGTAAGATTGCAGGCGGTATTTATGACGATAGATTGCTTGTAAAACCGGTAAAATCAGCAATTGCCTATATGCCGGCGGTTTCTTATGAAGTCCCGTACGAGGGAGCGAAAGAGATGCTGTTGATTGATGAAGTTGATAATAAAGATTTTTTGACAGGGTTATTTGATGCAATGTATGACGAATTACCGATGCCAAAATCTAAGGAAGTAAAAGAATAAGAGAGGAGCCGCAAAATTGAAAATACTAATTGCAGATGATGAGCGGGAGCTTGCACGAGCTGTGTCGGTAGTATTAAAGCACAGCGGATATGACGTTGAATGTGCGTATGACGGAGCGCAGGCGATAGAAATGTTTGAAAATAATGATTTTGATGCATACATCCTTGACATAATGATGCCGAAGAAAAACGGTATTGAGGTTCTTAAGTACATCCGTGCTCACGGTGTTGATTCGCCGGTTATTATGCTGAGCGCTAAGTCGGAAATTGACGACAGAATAAAGGGACTTGATTCGGGAGCGGATGATTATATGACAAAGCCGTTCTCAATGGGTGAGCTTCTTGCGAGGATAAGAGCCGCAACGCGCAAGCTTGAGGCAAAGACCTTTATCCAATTCGGAAACCTAAGCCTTAATCAGGAAACCCGTGAGATGAAGGGCGAAAGCTCCTCGTTCCGTTTGGGAAATCTTGAGTTTGAAATGCTTATGATGCTGATTAAAGCTGCGGGCAGAGAAATTGAAGCGGAGCGTTTTATTGAAAAGGTGTGGGACGGTGACGGAGATTTGAGCGAAGTCAAGCTCTATATCTCATACCTCAGAAAGAAGATGGAGGCGCTTGACTCGGATATGATGATAGCGAAATCAGTGTATGACAGCTACAGACTTGAGAGGAAAACGGAATGATTGGCAAAATTAGGAGAAAACTGGTTATAGTAATCATGATTTCCGTTGCTATTGTTATGGGGGTAATTTTTGTGGCAATGAACGCCATGAATTATTTCCATATGACAAAAAGCGCCGATGAAATGATAGCTCTGATTGCGGAGAATAACGGAATAATTCCGGAATATCCGCAGATGGAGCTGCCTATGGAGCGCATACCGGAGCAGCTGAACCGCGAGAGTGCATACCAGACGAGATTTTTTATAGTGCAGTATGATAAAAGAGAAGAAATTATTGACATTAACCTTTCGCATATTGCTGCCGTAAGCTATGAGGACGCGGGAAGGTATGCGCGCACGGTGCTTGATTCGGACAGCAAAATCGGATATATGGATATTTATCGTTACAAGGTTCAGCCGACGGATTTCGGAAAGATTGTGATTTTCCTCGATTGCAGTATTTCTATGCAGTCAACCACATCGATGATAATTACCTCGTGCTGCATAGCCTTGATTTCTCTGTGTGCAATTTTCCTTGTCATATGTATATTCTCATCAAGGTTCATACGCCCGATGATAGAAAGCATGGAAAAGCAGAAGCGTTTTGTAACCGACGCCGGACATGAGCTGAAAACGCCGCTTGCGATTATAAACGCAAATGTGGAGGTAATGGAGCTTACGGAGGGTTCCAATGAGTGGCTTGAAAGCATAAAAAATCAAGTGAAACGAATGGATCAGCTTGTAAAAAGCATGCTGCAGCTTGCAAGGATGGAGGAGGGTACTCTGAACGCTCCGGAAAGTATTTTTGATATTTCAAATGCGTTTAATGAAATAACAGAGTCGTTTAAGGTTGTGGCACAGCAGAAGGGGAAAAGCCTTAAAATTAATTCGCAGTACAATGTGAAGATGTCGGGAGATGAAGCGTCTATACGCAATCTGATCTCTATATTGATGGATAATGCAATAAAATACTGTAATGATGAGGGAAGGATAGAAGCCAGGTTAAGTCTTGAAGGCAAGAATATAAAAATCCGTGTGAAAAACAGCAGTGATATTGATTCCGGAGAAAATCTGCAAAGGCTGTTTGACCGCTTTTACCGTCCCGATGATTCGCGAGCGCGTACATCGGGCGGCTTTGGAATAGGTCTGTCTATGGCGAAAAATATTGTCGATGCTCATCACGGCAGGATAACCGCGCAGCGTGACGGCGGCTTTGTCTGCTTTCAGGTGACTTTAAAGGCGGCAACTCAGTCGCAGATTAATAAGGCGGCTAAGATTTCCAATGTAAAAGAGCCGGAAAAGCGGGATAAAAAATAAAAAACTTGTATACTATTGACTTTAAAGTTATTATGTGCTATAATTATTATACTCGAAGAAATTCGGGATAATCATATCCTGCCTGTCCGGAGTTTGAGCATCCCTATCAGTTCAGATGAACCGGCGTCCCCCAAACATTAAGGCAGGATATGATTTTTTCAGTTAAAAAGGACTGCTGCAAAGCATTGTTTTGCAGCAGTCCCTTTTTATTAATCATCATTATTTTCATTATCCGCCGGCGTTTTACTTTCGGAAATGATGCTTGACGAGGAATCATAAGGAATATCGTCAAGCCTGTGGAAGCTGTAGCCTTCAGAACTGAGATATTCAATAATCTTTGGAAGCGCATCTGCGGTAGCCTGCTTTGTTGAAGCATCATGCATGAGTACTACGATATTTTTGCCGCCTGACGGCATATTATCCTTAAGGTATTCAAGCAGTCCGTCCGCATCCTTCGTGCGCCCTTCGGCGTCGCCGTTGAGAGCGTTCCAGTCGATATAATAGAATCCCATGTCGGCAAGAGTCTTTTTATACTCCTGCTTTTCTTCTGCATGGTCGCCCGCGTTATAGCTGCCTCCGGGGAATCGCATAAGCTTGAACGGTTCATCGTCCGAAACATCTCTGATTGATTCGTATGACGCTTCGATTTCGCTCTTAAACGCGGATTCGGTTGCATAAAGCTTGTCATAATCATGGCTGTCGGAGTGAGATGCAATTAGATGTCCCTCCTCATATACGCGGCGTGCAATATCC
Source organism: bacterium (assembly GCA_030536655.1). Taxonomy (GTDB): domain Bacteria; phylum Bacillota; class Clostridia; order UBA1381; family UBA1381; genus UMGS1958. Next base: position 41,663 of record JAUNPN010000010.1, read on the forward strand.
GTATTCTGCCTTATGTACGCGCCTACCTCAAAAAAGGTTGCCTTAACATCATAACGGCGGAGAGTGTCAAGTATCTGGGGTGTGATTTTCTTTGTCGGTCCATCGTCAAAGGTCAGGTAAGCGTAATATTCCGCGCTTGAATTTTCGACAATTTTAAGCAAATCGTTTTCTTCATCAGCGGAAGGAATATTTGCGATACCGGAGATATTCTGTGTTTTAGGAGCTTCCGTTGGCGATGAGGTCGAGCTTGCTGTGATTTCATTGTTCGCGTTTTCGGGAACATAGCCTTGATTATCCTGCTTGTTTTTGCCGGAGCATGAAGCGATTGACGCTATTATAATTATAATGACAGCTGCAATACACGCAGTGACGGCGATTTTCTTATTTCTCTGCGCGCGGATTTTCCGCCGGCGCTCACGCTCGCGCTGCCTTTGCTTGAAATCATTTATTGTAGCCATAGTAAATTCCTTTCACAATGAAGTTATTATATTTCTATTATATACTCTTTTTGCAGAAATTTCAACAGGTTTTTGCAAATTTTTTAAGGAAAATATTTTTAGTTACTATTCACCCATTAAAAAACCAGCAAAAAAGCCATTGTGCAAAACGTAGAA
>JAUNPN010000140.1 GCA_030536655.1 bacterium
AATCTTTTTGTGCCTTGTAGCGTAGCGGAAAGGAATGGTCATAATTATGAAAAAAATTATATCAGTCATATCCGCGGCGGCATTGCTGACAACGCTTGCAGTTCCGTCATTTGCTGCGGAGGAAGCGAAGCTTTTAGCGTTTCCGGGTGCGGAGGGCGGCGGCAAATATACCACCGGTGCAAGGGGCAGTGATGAGATAGAGGTATATCACGTAACAAACCTCAATGCAGACGGCGAAGGCTCATTAAAGGATGCAATCTCGAAGCCGGGCAGAATTGTGGTATTTGATGTTTCGGGAGTTATCGAGGTGCCGGAAAAGCTTAAGTTTGAACAGCCGAATATTACGGTGCTTGGACAGACTGCACCGGGGGACGGCATAACGATTACGGGCGCGGATATAGGTTTGTATGCGGATAACACGATTATACGCTATCTGCGGGTTCGTCCCACGGATAAGCTTGATGGTGAACCGGACGGTCTTGGGGGCAGATGGATTGACGATATTATTGTTGACCACTGCTCGGTAAGCTGGGGAGTAGATGAGCTGCTTACCGTATATGCAGGTTCGCGCGAGAGTGAGGACAAGGAACCGGCTTCAAATATTTCGGTTCAGTACTGTATTGCCTCGGAAGCGTTGAGAATGTCCTCTCACATCAAGGGAGCGCACGGCTACGGCGGTATAACCGGCGGAGAAAACAGCAGCTTCCATCATAATCTGATGGCGCATAATGACAGCCGTAATCCGCGTTTGGACAGAAATCTTATTTCAACAGATATTGTAAATAATGTAATCTATGACTGGGGTATCAACACAATTTACGGCGGAGAACCGTACTCATATAACAAGGTTGAGAAGTTCTCAACTCCGGAGTGGGTGTCAAATGTCAATGTACGTGATAACTACTACAAGTACGGTCCGTCAACAAGGGATAATGTTGACCACGTAAGAAGCCGCATATTTGAGGCTACAAATGATGGCAAGGTAACTTATAACGGTGAAACGCTCAAATCCAATATTTATGTAGAGAATAACTATGTATGGGGTGATGAGGAAACTACAAAGAATAACTGGAATCATAATGATACAGTCAAAAATCAGGAAAATATCAATCGTCTGAGCGAGCCTGTTAATATGGGTGAATTTGCAATTCCGGCTCAGAGTGCGGAAGACGCATATAACGAGGTGCTTGCGAATGCAGGCGCGACCCTTCCGAAGCGTGACAGCATTGACGCGCGCATTGTGAATGATGTTATAAATGGAACGGGAAGAATTATCAATCAGGAGGAAGAGGTTGGACGTTTTACCGGTGTGACTTCTGAGGAGAGAGTCTTTGAAATTCCGCAGGAATGGAAAGCTGAAAACAACATGGGCAGTGCAAAGGAAACGGATATTGTAAAAGACGGCGAATTTGCGGGCTATACATGGATTGAAGCGTATGTAAATGACTGGACGGCAGATCAGGAGGCTCCGTCAAATCCTGAAATAAAGGTTGAAAGTCCAGTTACAGCGTCATATAATACCGCAATAGATGCAACCAACGGTAAGGGAACATGGCTTGTTACGACAAATAATGTTACATACAAGGCAAGTGCGTCAGAGAGCGTGACAAAGATGGAGCTTTATGACGGTACAGAGCTTTTGAAAGCCTATGATGGGGCGGAGATTAACGACAGTATAAGCCTTAAGCCGGGAACACACTATCTTTTCTCAAGAGCGTATAACGCAAAGGGAGAGAAAACAGACTCTGATACTGCAATTGTTTATGTAAACGGAACAGGACTCGGCGGTGAGCTGTATGCGTCTGCGGAAGTAGGCGAAGGCTCCTTCAACGGAAAGGGCGGCGCGTGGTATGACGCTTCGACAGATACATATACTGTCGCGGGAAGCGGTCTTATCGGCGGCGAAAAGGACAGCTGCGAATTCGCGTATGGATTTGTTACCGGTGATTTCGCTGTAACAGCAAAGGTGGCAGATATTCCTAAGTATGAGAACGGAGTATTATCCGGAATAATGCTTCGTGAAAGCCTTGATGCAAATTCGGATATGGTAATGCTCGGTGACGGATGGCTAAAGGGCGGTGAAAATATTTCCGTGGATAAACGGCTTGAAGGAGTGAATGAAAGAGTGTTTATGCCGCTGGAAGATGGAAAACCGGCGGATAACAGTAAGAATGAACACTCAATGCCGCAGTATCTTAAGATGGAACGTAAGGGAAATACATTGATTCTATCTGTATCAAACGATGGAAAGGACTGGTCAAATAATGACAGAAAGCCGATGGAGCTTGATATAACGGGCTGGAACAGCACTTTGTATCTCGGACTTGCAACGGACAGCAATGACGGTCTGCCGATGGTGCCGTACTATTCGCAGGCATCGTTCTCGGAATATAAGGTTGAAGGCGGGGAAACTCCGGCAGATACAATCTCATTGATATATGACGAAAATGGTGTATTAACGGATGTAAACGGCGGTGACGGCGGAACGACTGTATATAAGATATACAAGGGCAATGGGAGTGCGCTTGGGATAAGGAAAACAAATTAATGGACTGTATTGGGAAAAGATAAGCGGCGCATCTTACCGCCATTCGGGGATTGAAGTACAGCGTGCGACTGCGCCCCTCATAACGGCAATCTGCTTGATTATCTTTTCCCAAACAGTATTCTTATGAAAGGAGTTCGGAATATGACTGAAACGGAAAAAATGCTGAGCGGAAAGCTGTATGATCCGTCGGATAAGGATTTGGAAGCTCAGCGGAAAAAAGCGCATAGATTATCGAAGGATTATAATGATACCTATGACGATGAGGACGAAAAACGGACGGAAATTCTGAAAATGCTTATTCCCAATATGGGTAAAGGCACATATATTCAAGGACCGATTCAGTTTGATTATGGAATTAATACCGTGTTTGGCAGAAATTGTTATGCGAATTTTAATTTTGTTGTTCTTGACTGTTGTCCTGTTACAATAGGAAATAATGTTTTTTTCGGACCGAACTGTATGCTTGCAACGCCGGTTCATCCGCTGCTGCCTGAAGAAAGAAATATGAGGTATAGAGAAGACGGTACGGCATACGATTTGGAATATGCAAAGCCTATTGTAATAGAAGATGATTGCTGGATTTCATCAAATGTTACGATTTGCGGCGGCGTAAGGATCGGAAAGGGTGTTGTAATAGGGGCCGGAAGTGTTGTAACAAAGGACATCCCGGCAGGAGTTTTTGCGGGAGGTAATCCATGCAGGGTAATACGAAAAATTACAGAAAAGGACTCGGTAAAGCTTAAACATGAATTGTATTAACAAAGCTTATATAACGGAATATACGATTCTTTAATTTTGGAGCCTGAAACGCTGATGAAGGATGAAAAATTACCCGCCAATTTTATGTTGGTCGGGTAATTTTGATATTATTATATTTTTCTGCTCAGTGCTGTGTGCTTGCTGCAAATTTTATATTCACTTGGCGTGCAGCCAACTTTTTGTTTGAATACATTTATAAAATGCTCATAGCTGTCATAACCGCAGTCATAGGCTATTGATTTAATACTTTTATCAGAATATTTCAGTCTGTGGCAGGCATTATTTATCCGCAGTTTATTTATATAATGCTTCGGTGTCATACCGTAATTTTTTCGGAATATTTGAAAAACATAGTTTTCCGACACCTTGAAAATATCCGTAATATCGCTTATTTTCTTTATATAAACATAATTTTCATTAACATATTCGAGTATTCTCTGCGATTTTTTGACCTTTTTTTTACTGTCAGCAGATACCCCTGTATCCTCTGTCTTTGCAGAACAGTTTAAAATATTCAAAACAGACGCAAGTATCAAAAAATTGTTTGACTTACCTTCCGTGAAATTATCAGCTATACTTTGTATTGCTGCAAAATCGGTATCGCTTAGGCTTATTACTTTATGCCTAAAGCATTTCATAAGCTGCTTTTTTGCTTCGGCGGTGAAATACAGGTCAAGATACCTTTCAGAAAAATGAATACAAATTCCCGAAAACGGAGTATCGCCTCTGCTTTTATGAGAAGCATTGGAACAGAACAGTGTTGCGTCCATGGCTTTTGCGGTATATTCCATATCTTCTATTGTAACCGTTCTTTCTCCGCTTTTTAGTATATATATTTCATATGCCGCGTGGCAATGCGAATACGGCATAGTCCACCCATGGTCCATGCTCTCCTGTGATATTATAAAATCGTCAATAATAAATCTCTTTTTTGTGTTCATAATAATTCCTCCAAGAATATTATATATGCTTTTTATTAAAAAATCAAGATATTGTTTAGTTTACATCAATAGAATTTGTTAAAAGTTTAGAATAGATAATTGTATATAAATAAAATAATAGTATAATAAAAATATAGAATACTTTAAAAATTTTATTAAGAAAGGTTTTATAATAATGAAATACAGAAATCCTATAATAAGAGGATTTAATCCTGACCCGAGTATATGCTGTGTCGGCGGTGACTGCTATTTGGTAACAAGTTCATTTGAGTATTTCCCCGGAATACCTGTATATCACAGTACGGATTTATTGAATTGGAAGCTTATCGGTCATTGTATAACAAGAGAAGAACAGCTTCAAATGGAGGGGGTAAAAGCTTCAAGCGGAATATGGGCGCCGACAATACGATATAGTAATGGCAGATTTTATGTTACGGCGACTTTTAACGAGCGCGGAAACTTTATTGTTTATACAGATAATTCTTCAGAGGAATGGTCAGACCCCATATGGACGGATATGGATGGAATAGACCCGTCAATATTTTTTGAGGACGGTAAAATGTATTATTGCGCTAACGACTGCGGAAGCCGCGGAGGAAACGGCGAGGGCATATCGCTTGCGGAAATAGACCCCGAAACAGGAAAAGTCAAAGGAGAAATAAAACGGATATGGACAGGAACAGGCGGCGGATTTTTAGAAGCCCCGCATATATACCATATAGGCGAATGGTATTATTTGCTTGCGGCGGAAGGCGGTTCGGGTATCGGACATATGACAACTGCGGCGAGATGTAAAAGTCTTTTTGGTGAATATGAAACGTGTCCCGATAATCCCATACTTACAAACCGGCATGATACATCAAAACAGGTGGGATATAGCGGTCATTCTGATTTGTTCATGGACAATAGCGGTAATTGGTGGATTGTTCATCTTGCAATAAGAAGAGATTGCGGTACTATGTCAAGTATAGGTCGGGAAACTTTTTTAACGCCTATAATATGGAATAATGATTGGCCAGTTGTGGAGAACAACCGAAAAGCAACGCTTGATGTTGATGCAAAAATAAATGCGGCGCAAGCATTGTATAAGGAATGGACAGCGGACTTTGCTGAAACCGAGTGGGAAAAAGAATGGCTGTTTTTAAGGAAACCGCAGTTTGAAAATTATGAGCGCAAAAACGGTTGTCTTTGCCTGAAACCCTCAACTGTGAAAATTACAGATGAAACAGTGTCACCTACCTTTGCCGCTGTACGAAAGGAAGAAATTGATTTTACATCAGAAGCGGAGCTTGAATTTGACACAAACGAAATCGGTGACGAAGCGGGAATGGTAATATATCTCTCACCCGATTATCATTATCGAATATGCAAAAAAAGAGAAGGCGGCGGAGACTATATATCAGTTGAAAAAACGGCTGAGGATTTTAGAGAAATTGCCTTTAAGGAAAAGCTTCAAAATGGCAGAATTACGCTGAGAATAATAGGAAGCAAAGGTGCATATGGATTCTATTATGCTTCGGACGGCAAACAAATGAAATACCTATGCTCCGCAAAAACGAAATTTCTCACCTGTGAGCTTGCGGGAAAGAGCTTCACAGGAACGGTAATAGGTTTATACGCGCAGTCGGATAAGGAAACAAAATCTTTTGCGCGAGTATATAAATTTTCGATGATATATAACAGATAATAATGAAAGGATGACAGATTATGCGTATAAAAATGGACAACGGTTGGAAATTCTTTTTGGGTGACTTATCGCCGAAAAGCAGCGCGGACGGTTGGGGCGGAGCAAAAGCGAGAGCATACAGCTTTGGCGCGGTATCGGAAACCTTTGACGACAGCAGGTGGAGAACGGTTGATATTCCACACGACTTTGTTATGGAGGGCGATTACACTCAAAAGAAAGCGCAAGGCTCTGATATGCAGAAAATCCCCGAAATGGAGAGTATGGACAGCCGCCATTTTGCGGGCGGCTCCTTGGAGGGCGGCATTGCGTGGTACAGAAAGCGTTTTGACATTCCGCAGGATTGCGGGTGTAAACGGATATACATACATTTTGACGGAGTGTACCGCGACAGTACTGTATATCTCAATGAATATTACATAGGCAGATACGAAAGCGGATATGCGAGTTTTTATTATGATATTACCGATTTCGTAAATATCGGCGGTGAAAATTTGCTTGCGGTCAGAGTTGACGCGACAGGACGCGAAGGCTGGTGGTACGAGGGCGGCGGCATTTACCGTCATGTATGGCTTGAAATTAAAGAGGACATATCAGCCGCGCATAACGGAGTATTTGTATGTTCAGATGTAGACTTGGAAAAGAAATCAGCGGTTTTAAATATACAGACCGAGATTGAAAACAAGCGTTTAACTGATTGTGATATTACGGTTGAGCAGATTATGTACGATGCAGACGAAAAAGAAATTACCCGAACAAAAAATACAGTTTTCTCACAGGCTTGGGATAACACTTTTTGCGAGCAAAATATTGAACTTGATAATGCTGCGCTATGGGATATAGAAAACCCATATTTGTATAGTCTTAAAACAAATATTTATGCTGATGGAAAAATGACAGACAGCGTTATAACAAGCTTCGGAATACGCGATATTCGGTTTGACGCGGACAAAGGCTTTTTCCTGAACGGAAGAAATGTAAAAATCAAAGGCTTGTGCTGTCATCATGACCACGCGGGAGTGGGTATCGCCCAAAACGAAAACATTGCGGAATACAGAATGGCGCAGATGAAAAGTATGGGCGCAAATGCTGTGAGGAGCGCGCACCATATGCCGACAGACGAATTGCTTGGTATATGCGACAGAATGGGTATGCTTGTATTTGACGAAACGCGCAGAATGTCAAGCGCGCCGCAGGACTTGGAATGTCTTAGGACGATGGTGAAGCACGCAAGAAATCACCCGTCCGTATTTCTGTACGGTATTGGCAATGAGGAAATATTTTCACAGCACAGAAAAGAAACGGCAAGAACAACCGTTACTATGAAAACAGAAATCAGAAAGCTTGACCCGTCAAGACCTGTCACCTCTGCTGTTGTGTGCTGGAACGGAAAGGAACGCTTTGACAATGCGGCGGAATATGTAGAGGTTACAAAGCATCTTGATGTTATGGGCTTTAATTACTGCAAGACCGCATGGGACGATTATCACGAGCGTATGCCGCAGCAGCCGATTATAATAACCGAAGCAAGTTCAAACAGCGGCACGCGCGGATGTTACAGTACGAATGAAACAACTGGACAGTATTATATTCTTGATGGTGACAACGGAATTAAGTGCAGGAATTCGCAAAAGGCACAAAGAAAAGATATGGGCGAAAGCGAATGGAAATACTTTGCCGAGCGCGATTATCTTGCAGGCATTTTCCTATGGACGGGAATTGATTATCGCGGCGAGCCTACTCCGCTTGCATATCCCGCAATATCAACACAATTCGGAATTTTTGATTACTGCGGTTTTCCGAAGGACAATTTCTATTATTACAAGAGCTGGTGGACAGACAAGCCTGTACTTCACATATTTCCGCATTGGAATTTTGAAAACGGCGAGAAAATAAATGTGTATTGCTACAGCAATCTTGACGAGGTTGAACTGTTTGTAAACGGTAAAAGCTATGGCAGACAGAAAGTAGAGCGCAATTGGTATGTGACTTGGGAAAATGTTGTTTATGAAACAGGCGAAGCTATGGCGAAAGGCTATAAAGACGGAAAAGAGGTTATGACAAAAACGGTTAAGACAGCAGACGCGCCGTATAAAATTGAGCTTATGCCGTACAAAGACACTATCACGGTCGGAGAAACTGCTATTATAAATGTCAGAGTAACAGATAATAACGGAATAACCGTCCCGACAGCGGATAATCAGATTTTCTTTACAGTTGAGGGCGGACAATTCTTGGGATGCGGCAACGGCAATCCGGGCAGCCACGAAAGTGATAAAATCCCTGTAAGACGTGCGTTTAACGGTTTGTGTCAGTTTTTGGTTAAGGCAACAGAAACAGGATTTATAAAAATAACAGCACAGTCAAGCGGATTAAAACAAGATATGTGTGAGATTAAAGTAAAGGTAAGAAAGTTGTAAGTTTAGAAAAAGATAAGCACCGCTTCTCTTTTTCCAACGCATTGGTGAAAAAGAGTTCGGATTATAACAATGATTGACGGCAAAACGCAGCACAAAAAATAAAGGGTTGGAACTGTTTGCCCAACCCTTTATTCAGAATACCGATGGCCGGGGTCGAACCGGCACGGGTATCACTACCCACGGGATTTTAAATCCCGGGCGTCTGCCTATTCCGCCACATCGGCATTTGCCAAAGTAAAATATATCCTTCAACAACATAAAACATTATAACAGATGTTGCAAAAATTGTCAAGAAAAAAATCAACAAAAGATAAGCATGAATTTAATTTTGTTTTGTATGACATTTTTCGACAAAAAGTATTGACTTTTTCTGAAAACGTGGTATAATAACTTATATTGTCAGCGAGATTGACAACAGGTAATAACACCAAGTGATAAATCAAGTAAAAAA
>JAUNPN010000141.1 GCA_030536655.1 bacterium
GAGAAGAAGAAAGAGAACGAATAGAACAGGAGCAGCTTCGCAGATATGAAATGGAGCAGGCGGCGCAGGAGGAAACCGAAATTGAACCTGAATCTGCGGCGGTAGAAACTCCGGTGATTGAAGAACCTAAGCATATAATCGCTCCCAAAACGGAGAATAAGGAAGATGTACCTCAATCAGGAGGTTATGTTCGTTTAAGTATGAATTTCAGAGCTATAGCCGAGGGGAAGGACAGGCAGGAATGTATAGCATTACTTAAAAGCTTGAAACAGTTTGCGGCAGAAAACGGAATTAAGCTTGAAAAAATATAAGGCGACGGAGGTGTAAATTATGAGTACAGCATTACAGAAAAACAATGAATCAAGGTTTTCGGTGGCAATCCAAAAGGACGAGTATCAGAAGCTTATACGTGACACTCTTGCAGAGCCGAGGGTTCGTCAGAGGTTTATTGCCAATATAACAACAGTTGTAGCGAATACTCCTGCATTACAGGACGCTAACCCCGGCAGCATCATTTCCGGTGCATTGCTTGCTGAATCACTCGGTCTTTCGATGGCGCCCATGCTTGGTTACTGTTACCTTGTTCCGTTTACCGAGGCGGTTAAGGGAGCGGACGGAAAGAAAATATATTTGCTTGACCAAAACGGGAATCACATATTAGACGAAAACAAAAGATGGAAATTCAAAACTGAGAAAAAGGCTCAGTTTATTATGGGATATACCGGCTTTATACAGCTTGCCATACGCTCCGGAGTTTATAAAAAGATTTCCGCCTTTGCCGTTAAAGAGGGTGAAATTAAGAAGAAGCTTGACCCCATGACCGAGGATATGGTTATTTCTTTCATTGATGATGAGGACGAAAGAGATGCGGCTCCAACGTGCGGATATGTGGCATGGTTTGAAACAAAAGACGGCTATCGTAAAGTGATGTATATGTCACATAAGAAAATGGTTAAGCACGCAGATAAATATTCTCCGGCTTTTTCGGCAAGCGCTTATGAAAAGATACAGTCCGGGGATATGCCTCAAAAGGAAATGTGGAAATACTCGTCTCCGTGGTACACTGATTTTGATATGATGGGATGCAAAACCATGCTGCGCCGACTGCTGAAAAAATGGGGACCTACATCAACTACAGATACCAAGCTCTCCGATGCTATCATGAATGATAACTGCGTAGGAAAAGATGACGGTTCGTTCAGCCCTATAAGGCTTGATGATGTACCCAAGACGCCGCTGCCAATTCAGGATGACCCTGATGTTTCTGATATACCGGATATTTCTGAGGAATATGCAGATGACGAGGAGATAGATTTCGATGAATTATAAAATTATCTCTACCGGCTCTCAGGGCAATGCGGTTGTGCTTAATGGTGATATACTTATAGACTGCGGTGTAAGCTTCAAGGCGCTGCAGAAGGTCTGCAAAAAGCTTGTGCTTGTGCTTATAACGCACGAGCACAGCGATCACTTCAATCCTACCACGCTTCGGATGTTATCTGAATACAGACCGACTATGCGTTTTGGCTGCGGAATATGGATGCGCGACAAGCTTATAGAAGCCGGGGTAAGGGAAAAGCAGATTGATGTATACAGGAAGGGGATGAAATACGATTATAAGCGCTTTGAGGTGTCGCCTGTCTGTTTATATCATGATGTGCCGAATTTCGGCTACAGGGTTTATTATGGGCGGGAGAAGGTATTCTATGCAACGGATACATCTACGCTTGAAGGAATTAATGCAAAGGAATATGACCTGTATATGATTGAAGCAAATTATACAGAGGATGAGTTAAAGAAGAGGATAGATGAAAAGAAAGCGGCAGGGAAATATGTTTACGAGTATCGTAAGGCAAAAGCTCATCTTTCAAGGGAACAAGCTAACAAGTGGATTGCAAATAACATGGGAGATAACAGTGATTTCGTATATCTGCATGGTAAAATATCATGAGTGCAGTCTTTGTTACTAATTCCGTTACCAATCATGTTACCAATCGTGTTACCAATAGTGTTACCTATTTCGTTAATAATTTGTTACCAATTCCGTTACCAAAAAGGAGGATGTTATGATAACAACAACGGCTGAAATAACAGCCTATGATGGTCGAACTATGACCATTCTGCCGAAAACCTCATTATCACGAGAGCTTGTCCGGAAGCAGATAAGAACGGTTGAGATACGGTTTACTGATGGAAGGGAAATATCGGCAGAACAACGGAGAAAGATATTTGCAATAATCAGGGATATTTCGGAATGGTCAGGACATGACAGAGAGTATTTAAGGTACTATTTCATGCAGAATTTTGCCGAAGAAAGGGATATGCCATATTTCAGCCTATCAGATGTGGAAAAGAGTGTTGCAAAGGATTTTATAACATATCTCATTGAGTTCTGCTTTGAGTGCGATATTCCCACTATAGATACTATGCTCAACCGAACTGATGATATTTCTAAATATCTATATATGTGCCTTGAACACAGAAAATGTGCTGTATGCAACAGTCGTGCGGAAGTGCATCATATTGACACTGTGGGGATGGGACGTGACCGTGAAGAAATAGTTCATGAAGGAATGGAAGCAGTAGCCTTATGCCGTAAACATCACATAGAAGCTCACAGCAGGGGGCAGCAGTTTATGAAGGACAATCACATTTACGGAATAAAGCTTGACAGGTATCTGTGCATGAAGCTCCGGCTCAAGCATGGAGGAGGTGGGAATAATAAATTATTTAGTAGAGATAAACAGCTTCTACAGCTGGATTGCGTATAATCCGTTATCGGTTCAGGCTCAGTCGCTGTGGCACCTTTTAATGAATATTAATAACCGATGTTCGCTCAGGGTACAGCAGAACGGAAGGGCATGGAGGGTATATTTCACGGCTGCAAATACTGTGATTAACAATGTATTGGGCTTTACCAATAAAATGCAGTTAAAGAGAGCAAGGGACGAGCTTATCGAAGCCGGACGTATAGAGTATACTTGTGGGACTAAATCTCAATGCGGTACATATAAGATGATTCCGTTCGATGGCAGAGTGAGAGAGGGAGAGGCGGAGGGGGAAAAAGTGTGGATAACTGTTTCGACAGGAAATGATATTGAAGGATTTGTTACTAATCCGTTACCTATTCCGTTACAAAACCGTGAACATTATATAAATATAAATAATAAATATAAAGATTTAGGTAGTGGTGGTATGTGTGAATGTATGTATGATGAGCACAAAGAAAAAAAGTTATTCACTGCTGAAATTCAAAAGATGATACGGGAGTGTTGGGGCTGTAGTCCAACGGAACAGGATTATACAAAAGCTCTGGGGTTGATTACAAAATATGACCGCAGGGAAAGAAAAACGTATCTCGACAGTGACGCACTTGGCTTGTTGGAATATGCGTTCCGTCAATCAGCTTATTACAAAGCTTGTAACTGGCGGTATATTGACGGAATAATACAAAGGCTTAGAAACCTCGGTATAACTACAGCTGATGAAGCCGAAGCGGAAGATGTACGCAGAGATATTGAGAAGGAGGGGAGGATTTGAGAGAACAAAAAGAAGAAGGTACTGGTAAAAGTCACCGGCAAGTTAAAAAAAGAGCCTCAGACTCACGAAATGCCCATAACGAAGCCTGAGACCTTTGTAATAGACCAAAACGGGCAATACAGCCTGTTTTGAACGATAACAAGAGCCTTGAAATGCTATATTACCGCTGTATTTGTATTATAGCATAAAATGTCAATAAAATCAAGTGTATTTTGACTTCAAGGCTCGGAGATTGAAAGGAGAAAAACAATGGTTGAAAACATATCAATCGAAAAGCTGCGTGAGCATCCTGATAATCCGAGAAGAAATGTAGGAGATGTTACGGAGTTGGCGGAGAGTATCAAAGCAAACGGAATACTTCAGAACTTAACTGTAGTGCCGTGTACAGGATATTATTACGGCAATTACACTGTGATAATAGGACACCGCAGACTTGCGGCGGCAAAGCTTGCAGGGCTTACAGAGTTACCTTGTGCAGTGGTGCAGATGGACGATAAACAGCAGATTGCGACAATGCTGCTTGAAAATATGCAGCGGAGCGATTTGACCATATATGAGCAGGCCCAGGGATTTCAGATGATGCTGGATCTTGGCGAAACTCAGTCAAGTATAGCGAAACAGACAGGTTTTTCAAAAACAACTGTCAGCAGGAGATTGAAGCTGCTCAATCTTGATAAGGACAAGTTTATGGAGGCTGATAACAGGGGAGGAACATTAGAGGATTATATAAAGGTCGCTGAAATAAAAGATGAAAAGATAAGAAATGCGGTCACTGATGCCATAGGAACACAGAACTTTGAATGGGAACTGCGGAAAGCACATGAGAAACAGCAGCTGAACGAAGCTATGCCGTCTATAAAAGCCGAAATGAAAAAAATCGGTGCAAAAAGAGATGATAAAATCTATAATTATGACGGCAAACATGAAGTTGTTTGTGAAATAATGGTTAAGGATTTCAAGGAAGGATGCTTGGCAAATAAATGCAAGAATAATATCAAATACTGGTGGAACATACTCGGTAATGCAGTAAAAGTGTATCGTTTGAAGCCTGTGGAAAAGAAAAAAGCAGTTAAGAAATCAGATAAAGAAATTAAGGCAATATCAAGACGCAAGGAATTAGAGAGCATTACTGAACGAGCGTATGAGTGCCGGAAGTCATTTGTAATGGATTTTTATATTATCCAAAAGGATAATGAGATAATAAATGACTGGCTGTGGGAAGTGCAGTATAGACGTTTGAGCGGTCAATACAGTAATACAAGCTGGGATATATTGTGTGACCGGATAGGTGAAGAGTATGAAAAATACAAGTATTCCTGCAAAAGAGAAAATCTTGATAGGTTTGTAAAAGAACACCCAAAGAATGCCAATATCATTATTTTATATGCAGTATGCGGCGATTCCGGGAAAATGGGATATTATGAAGCAAACAACGGTGAAGAAATGCCGTCCTATAAGAAAAATAACCGGTTGGATCTAATTTATAAATATTTGTGCAAATTGGGATATAAAATGTCAGATGAAGAAAAAGCTTTAAAAGATGGTACTCACGAGTTTTACATGAACGGCGGTGATGAAGATGAATAAAACAAAGATAGATTGGTGTGATGCAACGTGGAATCCGGTGACCGGCTGTCTGCATGGGTGTACATACTGCTATGCAGCAGCAATAGCGCATAGATTTGGTAATGACCACAGGCTTTATGAATGCCGCACGGAGGAATACAGACGTAGCGGGCGTATATACATACTGGATAAACCTATGAAAAATTATGAGGGAAAAGATGTGGTATATCCGTTTGAATTTGCGCCGACATATCACAGATATAGGCTTAATGAACTTGAAAGTAAGTTCAAAAACGGAACGAATATATTTGTGTGCAGCATGGCGGATTTATTTGGTGAATGGGTACCGGATAAAGTAATCAGCGAAATATTTGAAGCCTGCATTAATACACCGCGGCACAACTATTTATTCCTCACGAAAAATCCTAAAAGATATGAGGATTTAATGCGGATTGGAAAGCTGCCGAAACGTGATAACTTTTGGTACGGAACGACGGTTACTGCTCAGGAAAATAAATTTTTCGTAAACGGTGAATATAATACATTTGTTTCGATTGAGCCGATACAAGGGGCGTTTCCAAGGGCTTATGAGGTTGAAACGGATGAGAAGCATATATGGGGTTTAAAGCGTACGAACTGGATTATCATAGGAGCGGAAACAGGAACTTATCGAAAAAAGGTGATACCAAAGAGTGAATGGATCACGAACATTGTTATGGATGCTATGACATATGGCCTTCCGGTATTTCTTAAGGACAGCGTTGAAGAAATTGTCGGAAAAGGAAAGATGCTGCGGGAAATGCCGGAACGGCTTAGGGTTCATGAAATGTCGGAAACAAATAAAAAGAGGTTCAGAGGGCGCTGTAAGATGTGTGGAAAGGAAAGTGAGCTTAAAGAAATGATAGCAGTTCTGAAAAGGAATAAACGGGGAGAAAGCGCGAAACAGTGGTTTTATCTTTGTGATGATTGCTTTATGCTTACAGATAAGCTTGTATCAGATGGTGATATTGAGATACGCAGGAGGAATGAATAATGAATTTGAAGTCAATAGCAGAGGAATTTACGGGACGCAGTATAAACGCTGTGATAACGGAAGATGAGAGGAAAAGCTTATGCAGTGAAGGGTTTATAATGGCTTTTGAATACGAGGGTGCATTCTACACTATGGGGGCTGAAACGGGCGGTGTTACCGTGACAGAGAACAGTATCAGGATTGATTTGAATATAGGTTATATAAAAGCAGAAATAAAGCTTGGAGTACAGAGGGTTGATTCTGCTGTGGTAATAAGCGGTGTAGGTGTTGAAGCAGGTGACGGTAATAGGAAGGTTTGCGGAATTGTACCTTTTGAAAATTTCATTCTGTATGACGGCAATGCCCCGTATTGTACGGGAATAGTGTTCAATGTGAGAAATCTTAATAATGAGCTGAATCATATATTCAGCAGAAAGGCGGTATAAAATGGATATTATAAAGTGTAAATTTTTAAATAAGGATGGAGAGCCGAGAGGCAGGGAGTATTCGTATTTTGCGGATTTTGAGGTGAAGCCGGGGGAGTATGTGGATGTCCCGCAGCCGAGAATGAGCAATAAGGACGTATCAGGAACAAAAAAGGTGCTGTGTGTAGCTGTCAATGTTCCGGAGGAAGAAATAGCTCCGTTCAGAGAGCTTGTAAAGACTGCGGTCAGAGTACATATTGATGATGAGAGAGAATTGGATGAATGAGGTAGAAGGAAATGAAGGACAAGCAGAGAGAAAAACTTAAACGCAGGCGCCGTGCTGAGCGTGAAGAAGAAAGAGCAAGAGAAAGGGATGCTTATTGTGAGGAGTATAATCGATTTTGCAGAGAACATCAATTAGATGTGGGAATCGTAGAAAGTGTTAAGGGCAAGGAAATGGTCTATAAGGCTCGTATGAAGCTTGAAAAACAGAATATTGTATCTGCAAGGATGAGCTGCTTGGCGATAACACTGGAATGTCTGCACGATATATATGGATTTGGAAAAGACCGATTGGTTAGGGTTCTCAATACATATGCAAAAGTGATTAAGATACTGGAATGCAACGAGCGGAATATATATCAGTTATCAGACGAACTCAGAAACGATACAAATATAGATGTTAAGGAGATATACAATGGTTATGCGGCATACGGAGGAAGAAAGCTTAGTTTGAAAGAAGATGAGGCGGCGCAAATTATCAAGCATACACCTGGCGGTATAGTTGAGTGTATGTATGCGGTTTACAATGATTCAAACTGGAAGTGGAAATCGATCCGAATGAAGCGTATAGCTGAGGAAGTATTCAAGAGGGTTACGAGCTATCTGGAGCGTTTTAAAATCCGGGAATGTATTAAGTGGCTCGAAGATAAGTATCAGATACATATTACGATGGATGGGCGAGTTTGGGTTGATGTAAAGACGAAAAGGAGAAATGATGCCATTGAAGCTTAATGTTGGAAAAAGCAAAGAAATATATGATATTTATAAGACACGTGTAAACCGTAATCAGTGCTATATGAATATATATAATGTAGCTGTAAGCAGTAAGTTAATCAAGAGATTTGCAGACGGTCAGATAAAAATAGCATATGGAGCAATGTATGAGGATGAAGAAGGTTTCGCAGTAAGACATTGCTTTATAGTGACAAAAGAGCAGGAAGTAATTGACCCTACTATATTTACATTTTCCGGCGAATGTCATATTGGGGAAATAAGGTATAATGCACATTCGTTATATGGCTGCAAAGAGTATCTTGAAGCAATATCGAAGAATGATTATTGCCCGGATTTACTGAAAATCACTCGAACAAAGGACACTAAGATGTTTCGCGATTTATTAAAGAAAGGTATTGTCTATGTCGGATGGTAGTCCGGCATAGACAAGGAAGGAGAAAATCATGATGAATGAAGAACAGGGAGTATGTTGTGCAAGAATTGCAGCTCATTATGGAGTAATGCAGCTTAATGTATGTGTAGAAGAGCTTGCAGAGCTTCAGCAGGTGATATGTAAGGCAATACGTATGAATGGGCATGGTAAATCGGTCAGGAAGACAGGTGCTGAAATTCGTGCAGGCATTATAGAGGAAATGGCGGATGTTCGTATAATGCTTGAACAGGTCAGGCTTATAATGAATATTTCTTACCAGGAAATCTCAGCTGTAATGGATCAAAAGATAGAAAGAACTTTGCGGCAGATGGAAAGAAAATAGGTGAGTATTGTGAATGTATATATAAATGCACAGGGGGATATTCTGGCGGTGTTTGCATCAGATAGAGGAGGATACAAGGTATATATCAGAGCGGCGGGCGATGTGGTATTTAAAACGATGCCCGTAGCGTTCCGGAGCAGAGAAACGCGAGAAGAAGCCGAAGGTGATATGCACGCTTATGTAAGAATACGCTGTCGTGAAGGAACGTGGAGATTTGTGGAAAATTGGAAAGGATAAGTGGATACTGTGAGCAAATAAAATTATTGAAATGCCTTGCGGCATCATAAGAGCGGCGGATTGTATTCCTTATCGAAATAACCTCGTTTTGTTTTGGAAAATTAACTTATCGTCATTCGGCGCGGACGTTAAAGCGCTCCTTCCGCCGTTCCTATGATGCCGCGGGGGCAGAAAAATATTATAATCAAGGAGAAAGTGTTATGGAAAATAAGACAGTAA
Organism: bacterium; assembly: GCA_030536655.1. Lineage (GTDB taxonomy): Bacteria > Bacillota > Clostridia > UBA1381 > UBA1381 > UMGS1958. The sequence goes on from JAUNPN010000141.1 coordinate 8,772, forward strand.
A
>JAUNPN010000142.1 GCA_030536655.1 bacterium
GTAACGAATTTGACACAATGGGAAATATTTGCACGTTAAAAACGAAATCTCTGATATTTTATAAGGTACCTTGACATTTATGAATTTTTGAGTTATAATATTAAGGTACCTAAACAAAATAAGGAGGTCTTAGGCATGAAGAATCACATCCAAACGAAAGAAAAACACATTCGCTGTATGGAGCATTACGACAAAATGGACATAAATGGCAGACTGATTATAAGTCTGCGCGATTTAAGTCATACAATGCGTTCCCTGTATGAGGGAAAAGGCAGCCAGAAGCGCATTATGATTATCCTCAATGAAACCGGTACAATTACGCAGCGGGCATTAACTGCCCGGCTCGGTATACAGCCCGGTTCAGCAAGCGAGGTATTTATGAAGCTTGAAAATGCCGGATTAATTAAACGGACGCCCAGCAATGCAGACAGGAGAACCGCTGACATAACGCTTACCGAAGAAGGTAAAAGGCTTGCCGCTAAAGCATCGGAGCAACGCGGTAAACGCCATGAAGAAATGTTCACCTGCCTATCTGACAGAGAAAAATCAGATCTGCTTGTATTACTTGAAAAAATCAACACTGACTGGGAAACACGCTATGCCGGCATTAAAAATGACCATCGTCACTGAGGCAAAGCGTATATTTAAAAACGGAGGATTTATCTATGTGGAAATATATAAAAAAATATTTGCATTTTGCTATTCTTGCAGCCTTGTTTATGGTTGGCGAGGTGCTTATGGATTTAATACAACCCGGAATTATGAGCCGCATTGTAGACGACGGTGTGCTTGGATTGAATAGCGGCGGCGTTGGCAGCCTGAATATTATATGGCGTCTGGGCGTACAAATGATTGGACTTGTTTTGTTCGGCGGCTTATGCGGATCGCTGAATAACATGTTTGTACATATGTCAGGACAAAATATCGGCAATGAAATGCGCAAGGACTGCTTTCGCAGGATTATGACCTTTTCATTTCCGCAAATCGACAGATTCGGAACAGGGTCGCTCGTTACACGAGTTGCAAACGACATAACACAGGTACAGAATTTTGTATCACAGTTTGTACGCGGTATGATAAGAACCTCTTTTCTTATGTTCGGCAGTATATGGTTCATGTTTCAGCTGAACAGGGATTTCGGACTGATTGTGCTGTGCGCCTTTCCCTTTATTGTAGGCTGTCTTGCTTTCTGCCTTGCAAAAGCAAACCCTCTGTTTTCAAAGCTTCAGTCACAGCTTGACTCCATAAATTCTATTATGCAGGAGGATGTATCCGGTATCCGTATCATCAAAGCATGCGTACGTGAAGCCTATGAAAAGCTTCGCTTCGGCAAAGCAAATGATGAGCTGATTAAAACTCAGCTGCGTGTTCTCATAATCTTCGCATTTATGAATCCGATTATCAACGCTCTTATGTACATAGTTGTTGCAGTTATTCTGCTGACAGGCTCATTTGAGGTGCGCAGCGGCGGCGCAACCCCCGGAGAAATCATGGCTGCTATTACATATACCACTCAGCTGCTTAACGGTATATTAATGCTCGTTATGCTGTTTCAAAATATCTCAAGAGGTCTTGCCTCGTGGAAACGAGTTAAGGAAACACTTGAAAGCGAACCTGAGCTTGCAGACGGGAGCTTCGATGGAAATACCGAATTGCATGGAGAAATTGAATTCCGCGGCGTTTCTTTTGCTTACCCCGGCTCTGACAGAATGGTACTCGAAAACATCAATCTTACTATTCATAAGGGTGAAACTATTGCTATTATGGGCGCGACAGGATGCGGTAAAACCTCACTTGTAAATCTTATCCCGCGCTTTTATGACACTGTACGAGGTAAAGTTCTTGTAGATGGTGTAGATGTGCGTGAATACTCTCAGAAATTACTACGCAGCAAAATTGCCTCAACGCTGCAAAAAAGCGAGCTGTTCAGCGCAACTATACGCGAAAACATTGCATGGGGAGCTCCTTCAGCCGGCTTGGACAGAATAAAAAGCGCGGCTATTACAGCACAGGCAGATGACTTTATCTCCTCAACAGAAGCCGGCTATGACACAATGGTTGCGGAACGCGGTATGAGCCTATCCGGAGGTCAGAAACAGCGTTTATCAATTGCACGTGCCGTTATTAAGAATGCGGAAGTTTTAATTTTTGATGACTCTACAAGCGCACTGGATTTAAAAACAGAAGCAAATCTTTACGACGCATTAAGAAAAAATAATCCCGAAAGCACAAAAATCATTGTGGCTCAGAGAATTGCCTCGGTCCGCAGAGCTGACAGGATTGTTGTATTGGAAAACGGCAGAATTGCAGCTATAGGCAGCCATGATGAGCTGCTTTCAGTCTGCCATGCTTATCAGGATATTTATCATTCCCAGATTGGAGAGGAGGATACTTAACATGAATGAAAACAAGGAAGAAAAGCTTGCGATGCGGAACATTCCCGGAATGCGCTCACGCGAGCGGTTCGGAGAGATTGAACATGCAGAAAACGCAGGAGCTGCAGTGAGACATATTGTACACTATTTTATACACGAAAAAACACTTGTGCTGTGTATGCTTGCAGCCGTTATCTTCGGTACGCTTTGCGGAGTTTATGCACCAAGCCTGCAAAGTAACGCAATTGATATTATTGCAGGAACAAACGAAGGAAATCTTTATAAAACACTGATTATGATGCTTGCGGTTTATCTGCTCTACAGCGTATGCCAGCTTTTGCAGGGACTTTTCAGTGCCAAACTGAGTCAGCGTATTGTAAAGCAGATGCGCGGAGAGCTGTTCGGAAAAATAATCGATCTTCCCATACGCTACCTTGACACACATTCGCACGGCGATGTTATGAGCCGCATGACAAACGATATTGAAAACATATCTACTACTATTTCTCAGTCTCTGCCATCCTTATTCTCCGGAGTTCTTACCGTTATAGGAACTGTTTCCATCATGCTGTGGTACTGCTGGCAGCTTGCCCTGCTAAGCTTTGCAGCTGTGATTTTAACACTGCTTGCAACAAAATTTCTCTCCGGTAAGGTACGTAAATTTTCACGCAAGCGTCAGAAACTGTTAGGACAACTGAACGGTACTATAGAGGAAATGATTTCCGGCTACCGAACAGTTGTTGCGTATAATCATCAGGACACGATTATCAGCGATTTCTGTGATACTGCGGATTCTCTCACAAAAGCAGGTATAAAAACAGATATTTTCAGCGGTGTTATGGGACCGGTTATGAACTGCATCGGAAATATTGGATTTGTTATTATTGCGGCTTTCGGCGGATATTTTTCAGTCCGCGGACTAATTTCAGTCGGCGTTATTTCAGCATTTATTGTTTATGCAAAGCATTTCAGCCGCCCGATTAATGAAATTGCCCAGATTTACGGTCAGCTGCAAACCGCTGTCGCAGGAGCAGAACGCGTATTTGCCGTACTCGATGAGATAAACGAAGATAACTCCGGCGAAATCCTTGCTGATGAAAAAGCAGCAAATATAACCTTTAACAACGTATGTTTTTCATATATACCTGATAACCCGGTTATCAAAAACTTCACTCTGTCCGTTCCCTCCGGAAAAAAAGTTGCTCTTGTAGGCTCGACCGGAAGCGGCAAAACAACAGTGGCAAATCTTCTTATGAGATTTTATGATATTGACAGCGGTGAAATCAAAATCAATAACCAGAACATACAAAATATTTCAAGGGAAAGCCTTCGTCAAAACGCGGCAATCGTTTTGCAGGATACAGTTCTGTTCAGCGGAACAGTACATGACAACCTTAAATACGGCAATGCCGCCGCAACCCGCGAGCAGCTCGAAAAGGCTGTTGAAATGAGCAGATGCAGGGATATGATTGATATGCTGCCAAACGGATATGACACAATTTTAACAGGCTCCGGCGAAAACATCAGTCAGGGACAGCGGCAGCTTCTCGCAATTGCCCGCGCGTTTATAGCAGATCCAAAAATTCTTATTCTTGACGAAGCCACCTCAAATGTTGACACCCGTACAGAAAAAGCAATCCAGGATGCTATGCAGCTTGTTATGCGGAATCGCACAAGCATTGTTATCGCCCACCGCCTGTCTACCATACGCGATTCGGATATGATTGTCGTTATGAACCACGGTGAAATCGCAGAATGCGGTACACACGATGAACTGCTTTCACGCAAAGGCAAATATTATGAGCTGTATATGACACAATATGCAGGCTTTGCAACGTAATTTATAAGGAACATGAGAACGGTTTCCTCAAAAATGTTTGGAAGCCGTTTAATCATTCACTCAAAATGCTCCGTATTTCAATAATAAGTGTTGATTTTTCAGCCGTCTTATGATAAAATGAATTCAATAAGGGGCGATATGCCGTCATTCAAAAAAACAGAACCCGCCGTTTCAGAAACATGACCGGCGTTATCGATTTTCTACGGAGGTACTACATTATGAAAGCAGCAATTGTCCAATCAGAGATTAAATTTGAAGATAAATTTTTCAATCTAAAAAGAGCATATGAATTTATACAGAATGCAGCAAATTCCGGAGCGGACATTATTTTCTTCCCTGAAATGAGTTTTACCGGCTTCTCAATGAATACACGTCTGACCGGAGAAACCGACGGTTATACAATTTCACTTATGCGCACTGCCGCCGAAAAACATAATATTGCGATAGGCTTTGGCTTTGTCAGACTGCTTGACGGCAAGGGCGAAAACCATTATCTCATCGCTGATAAAGAAGGAAATATAGTGAGCGACTACACAAAAATTCACTCCTTCACAATAGGCGGAGAACGCGGGGATTTCCGCAGCGGAAACACGCTCCCGTCCGCTGCCTCGATCTGCGGCATGAATATTTCAACCTTTATCTGTTACGATTTACGCTTTCCGGAAATTTTCCGTGCGGTTACGGACAGGACGGATATTGTTGCAGTTGCCGCAAACTGGCCGGCATCCCGCCGAAACCACTGGCGGACGCTTTTAAAAGCCCGCGCAATTGAAAATCAGGTATATATCATAGGGATAAACTGTACGGGAACGCAGAAAGATATTTACTACAGCGGTGACAGCATGGTCATTGACCCGATGGGAAATGTACTCGCCGAAGCCGTTCCCGGTACGGAACAGCTGCTTTTATGCGATATTTCCGATAATGTAAGTCAAGTCAGAAGGGATTTTCCCGTACTCGAAAGCAGAAAATTTGATTTATACGGTACATTTTACTTGTAAAGCAGTACATCGCTGTAAACCGGGGGGTTCACAGCGATGTACTTATATGTGCCGAGCCTATTTATCCTCGTGTAATAGTAACATAATAAGAAAAAGAAGATTGTCAATTTCGATATTTGACTTGACAATTTCTCTATAATATACTATTATATATATAGTTGTAGTTGTTGTGTATCTGAATACTAAAATAAAGGTTGATAAAGAATTAATAGGAAAACGTATAGCTAACAGTCGAAATAAAGCCGGACTTACACAAGATTGTCTTGCTCGTAAAATAGGCATAAGCTCAAAACATATGTCACAAATCGAACGCGGAATAAGCGGTTGTACGGTAGGTATTATTATTGAGTTTGCAAAACATTTAAATGTTTCAACCGATTATTTGCTGCTCGGTAAAGAACCTCAAAGCAGTCCTCTTAATATAGAACTTAACAATGTTACTCCATTGCAAAAACGTTATATTGAAGAAATAATAAAAGTGTTCATTGCTTATTGTAATGACTTTAGCCGAGATATTCAAAAAAATTAAAATATTATAGACAAAATATTTTTTTGTGGAGAAGTGGGAGGATATTGTGAAATTAAGGATTGCCGTATGCGACGATGAAAATGAAGCTTTGACTAGAGAAAGCCGTCTTATAAAGGAGTTACTTGACGAAAAATGTATTCTGTATGATATTGATGAATACACCTCTGCTGATAAGCTTTTGTCTGCAAACTTATATGACATGGTTTTTCTCGATGTGGAAATGGGTGATGTTAATGGTATTAACGTGGCAAAGAAACTGTTGGAATCCAAAAGCGACACCTACATATTCTTTATAACGAACTATTCTATATATTCGGATATGGCTTCCGATATACATGCGCACCGATATTTGTCTAAGCCTGTGGACAGAGACAGACTGAGCAACGGAATTGACAGCGCATTAAAGAAAATAATTGATTCAACCAAATTTATAAAGGTAACAGATAAAGAAACCAAAAAGAAGTATGACGTTCCTATATCATCAATAATCTTTATTGAAAATGCAGGCCGTCATACAGAATGTCATTTGATATCGGGGCTTTCATTTGTTGCCGAAGAAATATTTTCGGTTGTAAAAGAAAGAATAGAAAGCGAGGTGGACTATTTTGCCATGCCGCATCAGAGTTATTATATAAATACGCGCTTCGTTTCCGATTACAATAAAAAGGAAGTAAAAATGTCCTATGGTCAAAAGACATTTTCAGCCATTATGTCGCGCACAAGATATAAAGCCTTTAATGATAAAATGTTTGAAATGGCAAAATTATTGTAATGAGAATAAATTCAATACTTATAATTATATCACTGCTTGCCGAGTATTTCGTGATGTTATACTATTGTAACTCTACATTGGAGTACAAAAAATCCAAAGCTAAAAGTATATGTACCGTAACTTTGGGATATTTGTTGTATTGCGTAGCTTGTTTGTTTGAAAATACTTTTATAAATATTTGTGGATTTGTAATAATTAATTTTTTTATAATCTATCATGGGTATAATATCAAAGCAAGAGGAGCTGCAATAAAAGTGATTATTTGTACTGCCCTGATGATGTTCAGTGAGTTGTTGGCCGGATTGTTAATTCATACAGAGTTGAATAATGATTTTGCAACTGCCATTAGCATTGTAGAAAGTATAATATTTGCTTTTGTATCAAAATTGCTGTATATAACGTCAATGATAATTTTCAAGCATATATCCGGCAGAAAAGAGCAGAATTATAAAGCCAAGGAGATGATTTACCTTATAATACTGCCAATATCAACCTGCCTGTTTTTAACGCTGTTTAACAAGATAAGCGGCTCTTTAGATGTGAAATTGGAAGTATTATTTATTGTATTCAGCGTATTGCTTATAATCTCCAATTTTATTGCATATATTGTATGCGAACGAATAATCGATAATAATATACAGATACATAAGCTAAAACAGCTTGAATATAAAAAATCAATTAATGAAAGAAGCTATCAGCTGATTCAAGAAAAATATGCAGAATTAAAAATATTGGTACATGATTTTGAGAAATACTGCAACTACATTGACGGAAAAATTGCCGGAGGACAAGAAGATGTTCATGCCATTACTAAAAAGCTAAGGGATAAAAACAAAGAATTTTTAATAGTGGAATATACCGATAATAAGGCGCTGAATATACTGTTATCACAGAAGATTAAAGAATGCAACAGTAAAAATATTGATTTTCAAATATGCGCACCTAATACGGATTTATCATTTATTGAAGAAAGTGATGTTATTGCGATTTTTGGCAACTTGATAGACAATGCTGTTGAAAGCTGTATGATATCCAAAGAAAAAAAGATTTTTTTGCAAATACATACAATGAATGATAAGTTTCTTGTTATAAATCTCGAGAATAGTTCCGATAATGCGCCAACAGTAAAAAACGGCAGGCTTAAAACGTTTAAACATGACAAAAATAAACATGGTATCGGTCTTATGAGTGTTGAACAAGCGTTGAATAATTATAACGGACACTTACAATGGGAGTATAAGGCGGAGAAACATATTTTTGTTACGACTATTCTTATCATCTTAAAAGGAATCGATTAAAAAATACAAATGTTGCAGTATAGCGACAAATATTGCACGATGTATTGATTTAATAAAAAAAACATTATATAATTGTACTATACAATTTAAGGAGGTTTTCAAAATGAAAAACATATTAAGGAAATTATACATTGCATGCTTAGCGGCAGTACCTGTATGCTCTGTATTTATGCTGACATCAATGGTTAACTCTACCACCTGCTGGGTGTATGGACAAGAAGAACTGCCACAGGGTGTAAAAAAATATCGTAAGTTTTAAATCATGTTCAAGCGTTTTTCGGAAACAATCGTAAACAGCGCGTGCGAAAGGGATATAATAAAAAATGAAGATAAAGAAGAAAGCATATATGGATTAAATACATTTCTTACTCTCGCAGTGAATGTTTTGTCCGCCGCGCTTATAGGTCTTATATTTCATATGCTTATCGAAACCGCGCTGTTTATATTTGTTTACAGGTCGTTGAGAAAATATATAGGCGGAAGTCATGCTGATACGGCTCTGCGCTGTTATATATCATCATGTATGACATATGTCGCTGTGCTTGTTTTTATAAAATATTATCCGATTTCAAGCATGGCAACAACGGTACTTATGGCATGCTCTATGTTGGTGCTATGGATATTGGCTCCGATAGAAGCTCCGAAAAAGCCGTTAGATGAAATTGAACACAAGGTGTTCAGACGCAGAAGCCATATTACTATAATTATTTGTCTGTGTGTTTTCTTGATTTTACATTACATACCAAACCAATACACATATTATTGCTCCAATATAACAGCAGTAAGTGTATATGCGGTAACATTATTTGCAGTTATCGGTAAAGTAAAGCTTAAGGAAGCACTGATTAAATATAGTACGCAGTGAACACAGTCAGATTTTTCG
>JAUNPN010000143.1 GCA_030536655.1 bacterium
TATAATAAATACAGGTGATGAGAAATGAAAGCATGGACAATATCAGATGAATTTTAGAATAAAATTAAAGAATATATTCCGGAGCGTAATCGTGATGAAAAGATGCTGGGTATATATGATATAAAGAATATCTAATTATAATCGGTGTTTATTTACGAATAGGCTCAGGCTCTAAGTAATAGGAGAAATAAAAATGCAAGTTTCAATATCATATATAAACAATACACTTCGCAAATTAAAATATCTCGAAAACTGTTGCCGGACTGATGTTCCTTATCTTTACGCATATCGTTTTACCCACAGTAAAATTTCTATGCCAAAGATAAATAATCCATATTTGTATATAGTAACAGACGGCTCAATGCGGTTGCATACTCCATCGGGGATTATGGATTATATGCAGGGACAATATTCGGTTTCTGCAATAGATACACCACAGTCGGCACAAGTCCTTAACTTTTCGGAAGAAAATGACTTCCTTGCCTTGTCTGTTGAATTTACATTAGATGATGTAATTTCAATTGTACTTGACTTGGAAGGTGATTTTGCCGAACGAATTATCAATTCACAAATACAACCGCAAACAATGATACGTTCAGATAATGCTGTTATACAATCAATAGAAAAGCTGCTGTCATTGATTACAGAAACAGAACGCCTTTCTTTTATGAGTGTGCATATAAAGCGTGAAATACTTTTTAATGTTTTATGCGGTTCGTGCGGAAAACAGTTTTTACAAAGAATTATCAACATTCAGCAAGCAGGCGAAATATACGAAATAAACAGTTGGATAAAACAAAACTATAAAATTGCCTTTACTGTAGGAGAACTTGCGTCTAAACTAAATATGAGCGTATCAGCTTTTCATCAGAAATTTAAGAGCGCAGTAGGTATGGGTCCGCTACAATGCCAGAAAAGGCTCCGACTTACGGAAGCAAGACGTTTAATGCTTGATGAAAACAAGAGCGTTACGGAAACTTCTCTTGACGTCGGATATGAAAGTGTATCGCAATTCATACGGGATTACCGAAAAATGTTTAACGCTTCCCCAAAAGAAGATATACAAACTCTCAGCGAAAGAATGAAAAAATAGGAATGTGCAATTTTTTTGCAGAAATAGGCAAGCATTTTTCTTTTAATTTTTGTATAATTAAATTATAAAAAATCGAAAGGAGAATGATTATGATTTTAACAGACGAATTGTGTGACAAACTTTGCGCAGCTGCAAAACAAAAGAGCCGAGAGATAGGCGTTGACATCAGTTTTGCAATTTGTGATAACAACGGTCTGCCGAGAGTATACAGACGCTACGGTGAGGCACTTGTTTTAAGTATTACACTTGTACCGGGCAAAGCATATACATCAGCCGTTTCACAGTGCAAAACAAAAGATGTTGCGGCTTGTTCCGCAGAGGGTGGCTCTCTTATGGCAATTCAGACAAATGACCCTCGAATTACATTAGTGGCGGGAGGTTATCCGTTGTTTGTAAACGGTAAAATTGTTGGTGCTATTGGCGTAGGCGGCGGCACGGAAGATGAGGATTGCACGATAGCCGAATATGTAGTTTCTGTGTTTGAGGAATTGACAAAATGAATTTAAGTAATTTTTGTACTTGTGAGAACTTAAATTGTGCGTTGCACCCTACAAATCACAATAAAGGTTGTGCCCCCTGCGTCAGCAAGAACTTAAAATTAAGAGAAATACCAAATTGTTTTTTTAATATGATAGATAATGCAGAAACTCGAACAGGCGATACTTTTGAGGATTTTGCAAAACTATTATTAGAATGACGCAGAATTTATAACAAACCAGCAAGACACAGAGCCGATAATTTGCAGAGCAATAGCAAACTATCGGCTCTTTCTTTTGCCCTGCTGCCGTTCCCCCGCCGCTCAAAAATTGTCTGTTCTTTTACAACATAAGGGACAAGTTAGAAGTGCATTTTTGACCTTCGAAAGCTGCATAAAATAAGGGTGCAAAGACTCTGAATGCTCAATCTTACCGACAAAGAAATAGGCATACCTCTTATCAAAAGCAGTATGCCTATCTTTTTAAGCAGTTCGTTTTAACAGCCTGTTTAACTCTACGATTTTATCAAGAACTGTCTAAGGAGAGTTCTTGATTATTTCATTCTGAATATACATACGGATTCTGCCGGAATATTATATTTTATATATCCATTGTACGGCGTGAGATGTTCTTCCCTAATCGTTACCCTATCAGGCTCATCAAGAGTATTTTCTGCGTCAAGAGGGTATCCGCTCATGTAATAAACCGCTGCTTCCTTTATCGACTTATCAAGTATAATATCAGCTTCATAGCCGCTCTTTCTGAGATTTACAGTCTTTACTATTGTGTCCCCTGTTTTCTTATCAACCGAAGCAGTACAATATACAGGCTCAATAACAAGCTCGGTTTTCTTTGCTTTGTTTGTGAGTATACTCTCATTTTCAGCTGTTACATAACACGTCATTTTTCTTCCGGTGCAGTCAAGCATAAGCTCATACTCAACATTCTTTTTTACTGTATAGCCGTACTGGTCAAGGCAGCTGTTTCTTCCGTCTATATCCTCGCACACAGCACAATCCATATTCTGCCATCCACCTATCTCCCATGAACGCTTGTTTCCGTCATCGGCATAATCAAACAAAAGCTTAAAGCCCCTTATCCCGCTCAGCATAACTGCCTTCATGCTTATACGGTATGAATCTGTATTAACCTCACCGAGCTTTACAGGCATATCTGTGCAGTCAAGAGTGACGTCCGGATATGTAATTAAATTATCACCGTCAATTATCTTTATATCACTGTAAAGAACTTTTGTATTCGGCTGCGGTGTAAGATAAATCTCTCTGCCCGTCCGATAACTGCGTATCTCATTCCGGATTTCTGTTTCAATGTTACACTCCACACCAACATCACCCTGATGATTCATGAACAGCTTCTGTACACAATAATTCGGCGTTGTCATAACCCTGTGATTATCATACCAAATCATATCCGGTTTCCAGTTCACATAATCCACATTGCAGAACAGAGGTGCATAGCAAGCAAGTCCTACATTCTTTGCATTACGCTCAAGACCTATCATATAGCTTGCCTCTGCAAGCGCATTATACCATGTATTGCCCCATGAGGCATATTCGCCAAGAAATATCTTCGTTTTAGCAAACGGCGGTATTTTATCATAGTGATGGTGATTTGCAATAAACCATTCCGGAGCAAGATAATAATGTTCGTCAATCAAATCAGAGCCGTTTCTCACTGCGCTCATCCAACCCTTTTTAAACTCTCCTCCGCTTACAAACGGACCTGCACTGTTAATAAGCTTTATGTCCGGATAACGCGCCTTAACCGCTTTATGAAAATACGGATAGCGTTCAAAGAAGCCATCGCCTGCCTCCTCATTGCCTATACCGAGGTATTCAAGATTAAACGGTTTTTCGTGTCCCAAATCACATCTGACTTTTCCCCACTTTGTCGAAGCGTCACCGTTCGCAAATTCGATTAAATCCAGAGCGTCATTTATCCATTCGTCGAGCTGTTCAAATGGAACAAGCCTTTGATGGTGCGGGTCGTAGCCTGCCGGAAGAACCGGCAGCGGCTTTGCCCCTATATCCTCACAAAGAAGAAAATATTCATAATAACCCAATCCCAATGATTGATTATAATTCCAATTACTTTTTCTTGAAGGCCTGTCTATTGTGTCCCCTATTGTATTTTTCCAACGGTAAAGACTGTCATGATCCTCAGTATTTATTGAACCGTCATGAACAAGGCATCCTCCCGGAAAACGCATGAACCTTGGCTTCAGCTCCTTAAGCAGCTGAGCCAAATCCTTTCTCATTCCATTTTCCCTGCCGTTAAATGTGTCCCCTGGAAATAGGGACACATTATCAACATACACTCTGCCTGAAGTCATAAGCCTTACGGCAAGACGCGCTGTGTAATCTGTTTCCTGCGCGGTAAACCTCAGCTGCTTTTTCTCCCACTTCTTTGACGTAACCTTTAAAGTCTGCGAGCAGTACTCTCTCCCGTCTGCCGATTCAAGGCTAAGCTTTACTTCCGCAGGTCTGCCGTCACAGGCGATATACACAGAAAGCCTGTATTCCTCATTCTTTTCCATCGGAATTCCGCCGTTGTAACCAAGATTTCTTACACCAATTCCATCAACAGGATCCATTGCATCAATAACAAGATAATGAGGATTTTTTCGGCTTACCGGATGATCTGACTGAATCATAATTCTTCCGCGGCAGTCAGCAGGCAGAATTTTCTCCCACGCAGTGAAATGATTATATTCCGGATTATCAAGCTCATCAAATTCAAATCCGCGGTTCCTTATAAGCTCACCGTACAAGCCTCCGTCTGCACTGTGATTAATATCCTCAAAAAATATTCCGAACAGATCACCAAGCGGCTCAAGCTCGTTTTTTGTATCTATATTTATTCTCATTTTCAAATCAATCTCCTAAGAACTTCTTTAATCAGCTTCCACGTTCTCTGTACCGACTCAATTCCCATTCTTTCTCTTACGGTGTGAATTTCAAACAAATCCGGTCCGAAAGATACACAATCAAGCCCCGGCAGCTTTCCTGCAAATATTCCACATTCTACTCCGGCATGAATTGCCTCTATAACAGGCTCCTTGCCGTACTGCTCCTTATATACCTCAATCATGAGATCTCTCAGCCTTGAGTCTTTCTTGTACTCCCACTCCGAGTATATTCCGTCAAATTCCGCAGTTCCTCCCAAGCTCTCTGCCACAGCCTTAAGCATATTGCAAAGCCATATCCGCTGTGTTCCCACAGAACTTCTTACCGCATACAATGCGGTCATTTTATCTTCCTTAAGCTCAAGTATTCCAAGATTAAGCGAGGTCTGAACAAGTCCGGCAATTTCCATACTGTATGCGTATATTCCGTTCGGCGCTGTCATAAGATATGCTATAATTTTCTGTGTTGCCGATGCGGTATTTTGTGTCCCCTTGCCCTTGTTCGTGCAGACAATTCTTACATTCTCATCTGACGAACGGAGTTCATTCCTAAATGCTTTTTCATACTCTGCAACAATGTCGGATATATCCTCTGAGGCAACAATTACCGCTGTTGTACTTAACGGAATTGCATTTCCCTTTGAGCCGCCCTTGATACTGCACAGCTTAATTTTGTCCTTTATTGCATAGAGAAGCCTTCCCATAAGAATATTTGAGTTTCCCCTGCCCTTGTCGATTTCAACGCCGCTGTGACCTCCCTTCAAGCCGTTCACCGTAATTTCAAAAATAATACCCTCCGTATTCTCACGCTCTGTCGGTATTGTGACATATGCATTTGCTCCGCCGGCGCAGCTTACGGTGAACACATTTTCCTGCTCGCTGTCGATATTGAGCATGATTCTTCCTTTCAGTTCGGAAACATCAATTCCCGCAGCGCCTTTCATTCCTGTTTCCTCATCAACAGTGAAAACCGCCTCAATAGGCGGATGAACTACCTCCGCAGACGTCATTGCCGCAAGCGCATACGCAATTGCTATACCGTCATCTCCGCCGAGAGTGGTTCCCCTCGCCTTCACAAAGCCATCTTCTACATACAAATCAAGTCCGTCCTTTTCCATATCAATAGGACAGTCCTCTGTTTTTTCGGCTACCATATCCATGTGACCCTGAATAATTACAGACGGTGAATTTTCATAGCCTGCTGATCCGGGAGCAAATATTATTACATTGTTAAGCTCATCCTGTCGATATTCAAAGCCGTTCTTTTTTGCAAATTCCACAAGATAATCCGAAATCATTTTAGTGTTTCCGGAGCCGTGCGGAATTGCGCAGATGTCTTCAAAATATCCCATTACTTCTTTAGGTTCTATATTTATTAATTTCTTCATAATTATACCCGCTTTACTCCTGTCATTTCAATAAATTAATTTTTTTAATTGCTATATTTTATGTTTTAATTATAGCATATATTTGTCACATATGTCAAGGCTCAGATATTTATTTTATCTGAACCGAAATTAAGAGTCTATCTGTAAATTAAGCACATATAAGTTTAAATGCTGTGTGTTCAGACATTTTAGATATAATTTTTAGTCAATATGCACAATTAAGCATATGATTTTTTGGCAGATTAAAATTTAAATTTCAAAAATATTAGTAGACAACCAAAGAAAAATGTGGTATAATTATGTTGTGATTTTGCATTGCTGTACAGTAATGTGTGCATAGAAAGGAATATGATAACTGATGGGAAAAGTTATCGTCATAGCCTCCGGAAAAGGAGGAACCGGCAAAACAACCTTAACTGCAAATCTTGGCGCTGCATTGTCAAAGAAAGAGAAAAGCGTTGTGGTTGTTGATATGGATATGGGGCTGAGAAACCTCGATGTGGCTCTCGGTCTTGAAAGCAGTATTGTTTACGATGTTGCAGACGTAATAGAAGGAACATGTACGCTTGATGATGCATTGATTAAGCACAGCTCCTTTGACAGCCTATTTTTCATTCCCGCACCGCAGACAAGGGATGCGTCTTCTATAGGAACGTCTGTTATAGCTCTTAACACTCCGTCCGAACCTGAGCATAAACATGAAGATTTTCATGAGCCTGCTAAGCTTTCGGATTCTGAAGCTGACGAAACTGCTGCTAACAGGAATGATAACAGAAATGAAGATGAATACGATTCAGACGAAAAAGATGATCAGGATAACACTGATGAAAATACTGATGAATTCAAAGCTGCTGAAGAGAAAGATAGTAAGGAACCGGTTACATTAGAGCAGATCTGGCGCGATTTCTGGACAAGACTTGCTGAACGCTTTGATTACTGCATTATTGACTCCCCGGCAGGCATTGAGGGTGGCTTCAAATATGCAGTTTATGGTGCAGATGAGGCAATTATAGTAACGCTTGCCGAAACGGCGGCGCTGCGGGACGCAGACAGGGTTGTGGACGTTTTTGAAGACGCGGGTATTGAAGATGTGCATCTTGTAATCAACAGGATTCGTCCCGATATGATTACAAAGGGAATAATGATGAATATCGATACATGCATAGAAATGCTTGAAATACCTATACTCGGCATTATCGGTGACGATGAGGAGCTTATCAGTTCATCCCTTAAGGGAGAGCTTGCGGTTAATAATGAGCTTTCACATGCGGGAACTGCAATAAGAAACATAGCGGCAAGAATTCTTGGTGATGATGTGCCGATAATGGAATTTAAAGATAATTCAAGAAAAAGTATTTGGGACAGGATAAAAAGTATATTTTTTAAAAGAAAGGGGTAGTCTTGATGAATATTGCGTTGGTAGCGCACGACAAAAAGAAAGAACTCATGATACAGTTTTGTATAGCTTATAAGGGCATTTTAGAGAAGCATACTTTGTATGCAACAGGCACAACAGGAAAGCTTGTTAGAGAAATTGTAGGGCTTAAGGTATATACATTTTTGCCCGGGGCGCAAGGCGGCGACCAGCAAATAGGAGCAAGAATAGCATATAACTCAATTGATATGGTTTTATTCTTCCGAGATCCTCTTGATGCGGCGTCATATGAACCGGACATGTTCTCATTGCTGCGTTTATGTGATAAACAAAATATACCTATTGCTTCAAATACTGCAACTGCGGAGCTTCTTATTCACGGTCTTGAAAGAGGCGATTTAGATTGGCGCGATATAGTCAATCCAAAATAATATAAAATTAATGTTTAGAGCCTATCCGCAATTAAAGAGTTGCATATTGCAAAGTCACATTTTTTCTGCTGCGGTGAGCTGTTTACAGCTCACCTATGACTTGCAAAACAAGTCATTCCGTCATATTGACCCAAAAATCTGATGCATACCTGCGTATGCCAAGGATTTTTGTGGCAATATGACGGAAAATCAGCAAGCAAGATGCGCTTAATTTGCAGATAAGCTCTTATTACATTACAAACAATAATTAAGCGGGTTATACTTCTTTTAATCATCTCCCGCTTAATTACAAATTGTTTAATTTCCGCGCAGTATTTCCATTAAACGGCGAATAAAACGAGTATATTTACCGACTGACTTTTCCTCAAATTTAACACCCAAACTGTTTAGCTCATCTATAAGTTCCGGCGGAAGGCTGCCGGTATATTCAACCTCTATTTCATAATCACAGCGGTCAAGATACTTGCTCTTGTCCAGGCAAATCTCAACACCCTCACACCACATAAGACTGTGGCGAAGTGTGTCAAGGTTTCCGGCAAGGTTAAGCTCGCCGGTTTTTATTCCTGTGTATTTCTCTCCATCTTCGGCACTTATTTTTTCCGGAACACAGTCTATAGGAAATTCGCTCTCCTCGCATATCTGAAGCGCTTCGCCGGGATTTTTATGAGCCTTGACCTGTACGGTGCAGCTGCCGTCTTTTTCACGAACACGCACCATTATATGTTTTTTTCCGAGTTCGCCTGAGCTGTCAAAATAATAGTTATTTATCTGATGTTTAATCCAGTCCCATTTATAATATTTTTTTATTTTATTGTATATGTCCTCTGTAAGGAGGCTCTTGTACTCTACTTCTAACATATCAATCCTCCGGTTTCCACATTGACTCTCTTAAAGCTTATCCGTAATTAAGGAACCACTGATTAATTAACGCCTAACGGCTTAGCACGCATT
>JAUNPN010000144.1 GCA_030536655.1 bacterium
GATGGATGATCTGTCGGATGGTCTGTCGGATGATCCGTTGGCTGAGCTATCGGCTCAAATGAAATTGAAACAATATTCAGACTGCTGCTTCCCGAACCGATATAAACCTCCGTACCTCCGCTGACATCGGCTGTCAGCACTGCACTGCCGTTAACCGCCGCCCGCTCACCTAAAACATCAGTTTTGTCCGAGCTGCCCCAAACCTTCATCGCTCTTTCAGCGGACGAGTTTGTATTTTCAAAATTAACCGTAAGCTTTCCTCTGACTCCCGGAAGAATACCTACGCATCTGTATTCACCCGGTTCCGCGGCACCCTTTAGATTAAGCACTGCTGCATCCTCGGTATACTTTGACTCTCCGCGGGTAACCGTCTTGCCTGACGCTGCGTAAATCTTTGCGTTATTATAAATAACCGAAGCTGTATATTCATCTGCAATATTCTCAAATGTCCAAGTTGTCTTTTCTGTAACCGGAGTAAGCTCCGACAGCGGAGAATTTGTCGGTCCCGCCGTTGTTCCCGGCGTTGAAGTCGGTTCAGCGGTTGACGGAGGATTTGTCACTACAGGCACGTTTCCGTCCGTTGCCGGATACAGCTCCCCTGCCGTACCGCTATACTTTTGAACAATAGATGATTTATAATTATTGAGCCTGCTCTTAAGCTCTGCATTAACATCATGGTCATTATCATCATCTGCTCCAAAGGTAAATTTTATATCTCCTCCGTTAATTCGTCCCGCATAGCTTGTTACAATATCCTTTACATTCTCAGGATTATCCGGGGTATAGCTGTACATTGATTCTGCGGTATCAAAATTATTATAAGTATTACTATAGGTATAAGTTTTTCCTCCTGTTGTGAAGGTACTCTGCTTTGTCGTTACAGTGCCCGGAACTGTTTCTGTTCTGCTCAACGCAAGGTAAGCGTCAAAATCCGCCCCTGTTGATTCACTGTAATAAATTGTATTATCCTCACCGTCAAAATAGTTATTGTAAGCTTTTATAATACCTCCCGCCTCTTTGGAAAATGTTCCTTCATCCGATCCTTGCATGGAAGACATCATCGGATGCACAAAGCCGCGGTAATAGTTTGCCTCAACAAAAGCAGAAGCTCCTGAGGTCACACCCGTACAATATTTGGAATTGCCGTCAAAGTAGTTGTTATACATATGTACCGACGCCATACGAATACGCGGGTGGCGTGAGTCCGAATGGTCAAACCAGTTATGCTGATAGGTCAGAAAGCTTGTTGTATCGTCAACGTTCTTTGCCGAGGAAATAACAAGCGAAGCTTTTCCGCTGTCCCAAAAATGGTTGTATGAAAAGGTACAGTACTGCGAATTATCCTTGATGTCCAGCGAACCGTCTCCCTTTACCTGATCGGAATCACCGGTTCCGTCGCCTGTTTCCGGAGACAGATCCTTACCGTAGAAAATATCATTATTATGAATCCATATATTGCTGTTATCGCTCTCTATCGCAATGCCGTCGTCCAGAAAAAGCATTTCTCCGAGGTTGCGCATTTCAACGTTAGAGCATCCCTTAATCAGGAACGCACAGCCGTTAAGAACCGCATCCTCTCCGATTCCTTCAATCGTAAGATTCTTCAAGTCCTGAACATAGAAAACGTGCTTTGCAGCATTGGAATTGTTTCCGAATGTAATACCGCTTCCGTCAAGCTCTCCTATAATTCTTATAATATAGTGCGCCGGATTTGAAGCCTTTTTAGTTGCGTTTGAGATCCCGACAAGAATATCACAAAGACCTGTATAGGACTTACCTTCGATTGATGCCTGTACCGAATCAACATTTTCCTGCGTTATGTAAACTATCACGGCATCAGACGGCACTGTTCCGTCCCGGTTATATCCGCCGGATGCATTTCCTCCGTTCGGCGAAGCGGCAGAAAAAGCAAAGCCCTCTCTTGTATGCGCTTTAACGCTTATATTTTCCGCAGATACCGAGCTTCCTTCTCCGTCCGTAATCGTTACTGTATACGTTCCCGCTTTCAATCCGGGTATATCCACCCTGTAATGATCCCCATAACGGCGCACAAGCTGCTTATCAGCCGTTTTTTCAGCCGTTTCATCCGTTGACCTGTAGGTTACAGTGTAGTCCGAAGTCTGAGCGGTATTTTCCCACTCAACATATGCGTTCTCAAGGCTTCCGCCCTGCTTTGTTATTCTCATAGTATCCGCCGCCGCAAGCACTGCCGTATCATTCATCGTAACAGCCGCATAACCCATATAAGGAACAGCTGCCGCCACGATTGCCGCAGAGCATAACAAAGCAATAAATTTCTTTGATTTCATCGGTTTTCTCTCCCTAAAAGACAAATTACTAATTTTATTATACAATATCGTGAAAGATAATGCAACTGATATTTTGTCAATTTTTCAGTAAAATCAGCACAAAAAAATTGAGAGACACACTCATGTGCGCCTCTCAATATAAAATTAATTAACCAACAAACGGCTCACCTGTACTTGCCCATACAAAAGTCTTTGTTGTGCCCGTAAGAACAACATCGTCAGCTGTCGGATTGTCAATAGCTTCCATTGTAACATTTGTAAGTCTGCCGTCATCTGCATATGTAGCTGTATACTTTGTATAAGTTACAACCTCCGGCTCTGTTGTTGCGTCAAGATAAACTACACCGTTATCAATGTACGCTGTGCCTGTTGAAGTAAGCTCCATTGATGATGTTGACTTGTTTGCAAGACCTCTTGCGGAGAGATCCTTTAACTGAGCCGCAACGCCGATTGTCTTTGTCGGATCCGAGCCGTCAATTCTGTATACTGTGTATGTAACATTGCCTGTTGAAGTAGCTTCGGCTGTACCCGTCTGCGGGAACTCCGCCACGATTCTGTACCATGTGCCTGCCGCTAAAGTCTGCTTGGCAGTTTCTGTCTTATCGCTTCCCGTAACAGCCGAAACGGTTACCGCACCGTTATCGTCAGCGGTCAGCTGAAGAGTCGGACCCGCCGCCTTACCGCTGTCGCCGTGAGCAATTAACGAAATTGAAGAACCCTTTTCAACGAGAGCGTCGTATGCAACATATACCGACTTGCCTCTTGCCTTATCGAAGTAAGCGTCAATATTTGCCGCATCTACAACCGGCTTAGCCGACGAGTGATTCAATATCTTTGTCGGATCGCCCTCTGCAGCCGAAAGGTCTGACGATGCAACGCCGTCCGGGACAAGAGTAATATCGCTGCCTTCTTCCGTACCGGCAGGCTCCGGAGTTACCTCCGCCGCCGGTTCGCTGAGATACGAGTAACCCGTTGTATAAGCGAATACCGACGAGTTGTCAAAATATACGTCTCCGTCTGCGCTTAAATTAAACGCCGTAACGCCTTTGGTTGCAAGACCTCTCGCTGAAAGCTCCTTCAGCTGAGCAGCAATCTCCGTCACCTGTGAAGGATCATCGGCGTTAATTCTGTAAATTGTGTATGTAAGAGAATCTGTTGTTGTTGCCTCTGCAGTGCCCGACTGCGGAACCTCTACCAATACTCTGTACCATGTATCGGCAACGAGCTTCTGCTCCGCTGTAACAGTACCCTTATTTGTATCGGCGGATACAGTCACTGTGCTATCCTTATTTGTCGTCAGCTTCATTGTTGATGAAATAGCCTTGCCTTCATCGCCCGTTGCAATAATGCTTGTCGATGAGCCCGGCGTAAGATATACGTCGTAAGCCGCAAAGATTGACTTGCCTCTTGCCTTAGTCGTGTACGCATTAATACCTTCCTTCGAAACGATTGCCTGCGCCTGAGTATGGTTAAGCTTAGCTACATCGTTGCCCGTTGAAGCTTCAGTCAAATCGCCAACGTATAATGCATCCGTCGGCATAAGGTCAACGCCGCTGCCTTCAACTGTTGAAGCCGGCTCCGGAGTTGCCAGTGTCGGACCTTCCATCTCACCGCCTGTCTTGATAACAAGGTTATCAATGTATGATGTGTTCGGTGACCATGAAACAAGACTCATTGTTGTAACTGCTGTAAGGTCTGTAGTGATGCTGCCCGATGCAACTTCCGAACCGTCATCGAGCTTTGTTACTGCATATGTACCTGTGCCGCTCGCAAAGTCAACATCTACAGTTGTGTGAGCCCACGCCCCCTTAACTACAGCCGGAGCTGCACTTGAGCTTGTGATACCCTGGTTAATAAGTCCTCCGCTAAGTTCTGTCGCCTTGCTTCCCGAAAGAGCGCCGTCCTGTAAGATAACCTTTAAACGACCGCTGTCTTCTACATATAAATCATAATCTACAATTACGTGTGACTTACCCTCTGTGATTGCTGATAAATCAAGCGTAGCATAGCTGTACGAATTATCCTTTTCTGATGTCTGAGCAACCGACATCGCATTTGTGTCCGAAACATCCTTGCTTGCCTCGTTTACAGTTGCATAATCAGCATGACTTGTTACGGTAATTCCCGCCTTTTCAAGAGTGTTGTCATCAAAGTCAACCGTTGTTGTTTCTGTAATTTCTGCTGCCGGCGGCGGCGGAGTATGCGTCGGCTGCGGCGTAGATGTATTATCCGTAACCTCCGGAATTGTCGAAGCTTCACCAGCTCCTGCCGCCGTACTGTACATTATAACATTATCAAACGCATATGCCGGATATCCACGTCCATTACCGTCAATTCTGTACTCAGAACCGCTCGCAGCTGCTGCTCCGCCAATATAAACACTGAAGTCAAGACCCGTAATTGTTGTGGCTGACGATGATGCGACTTCCGTATCTTCATAAAATACCTTTGTTCCGCTTGTTGAAACTACAACCTTCAAGGTCGCCCAATAATTTTCATCAATCGCAGCTCTTGAATCCCACTCAACACCCATTAAACCCGCAGTATCAAGATTTATTACGGTGTTTCCATCGTTTCCGTAAACAGCAAACGCTTTGTCGTATGTAACGCCCGAATCTCTGCAATTAATACCGGCAACGTCAAATGCCAATACAATGTCCTTGTCCGCTGTTGCTGTCTGGGGTTCATCAAATATAAGCTTGCCGCCCCTTGACGCTGTAGAAAAACGGCCTGTCGCCGTTACAAGATACTTATCCTCCGCATTGTCGGCTTTTTCGTTTAACGTCCAGTATGTACTGTCGTCGCCTCCACTTCTGGAGCCTACTTTTAAACCTATGCCCGGTATTCCGCTGTATATTTCACCGTCTTTCCCAGCGCCCGAAATCAAAATACCCGCAAGCCAATCCTGATATGTTTCTTCCGGTACAGCATATGTATTAAATGTATCTGACCAGATAACAGTTTCACCCTCAGCATGAACCGACATCGGAACTACCACCAATGACGATACCATTGCTGTAGCGCTCATCAAAGAAATAAACTTTTTCATGTTCATTTTTCTATTCTCCCTTTCTATATACTTGACACTTCACCGCATACATTTCACTTTCACTGCTGTCCGCTTCAGCTCCGGCAAAACAGCGGTTTTCGTCAAATCCCACACATTCCGCATGGTATTATATATTATAATTGTAACACAATAACGAGAAATTGACAAGCGTTTACTGAATTTTTGTTTTCGTGTTTTTTTACAAAATAGTCCGGTATTTTTTGTGCATTTTAACCAAAGCTTTATAAAAGCAAAAGAGCAGCCACAATTTCAGCCGCCCCTTTTGCCTTATTTATGCTATCAAAAGCACCAAATGATATTCGCAGCAGTCCGGTATCCTCTGTTCCCAGCGCCCTGTGCGCCAGAGGCGCGCAATGGAAGCCGGAACGCAGCGCAATTCTGCCCCTCAGAAGTTCCTCCGCTTCATCACTCGTATAATTTCCTATATTAAAGGCACTTATCCCCGTTTTGTCTTTGTTTCCGTAAAGTTTTACACCCTTTATCCCCTTCAGACGCTCCTCAAATGCACGGACAGCGGCAGCTTCACGTCCGCGTATTTCCTCCCTGTGCTTAAGAATATATTTTACCGCACTTCCAAGAGCTGCAATTGCAGGAGTATTAAGCGTTCCCGAATGAAGCATATCCGGCATTATCCGAGGCTGTTCAAGGCTGTCGGAAATGCTGCCTGTTCCTCCCGTTATCACCGGATTTATGGTCTTTATATCCTTAACATAAAGCACCCCCGTTCCCAAAGGTCCCATAAGCCCCTTATGTCCCGGAAACGCTATAAAGTCCGCGTTTATTTTTGAATTGTCAACCTCTTCCGCTCCGATTGTCTGAGATGCGTCAAGCAAAAACAGCGCGCCCGCCTCATGCGCGGCCGCTGCAATCTCCGAAACCGGTTCTATTGTTCCGCATACATTTGAAGCATGCGTGCATATTACCAATCCCGTATCGGCGGTAATGACTTTTTTGAAGCTCTCCGTACTTACATATCCCTCGGTATCCGCTGCGGCAACACTATAGTTTCCCAAACGGTGAACAGGTCTTAAAACACTGTTATGCTCCATCTGCGACACCGCAATATGCCTGCCGCCATGCGCTCCGAGAATCGCCGCATTCAGAGCGTAGGTGGCATTCGGCATAAACGCAATATTCTGCGGATTATTTACGTTAAGAAGCCGCGCAATAAGCTCCTGAGTATCAATTACAGTTTCCGATGCTCTCAGGCTGTTCCCATGCGCGCCGCGTCCTGCGTTAAAGCTTCGGAACAGCGTATTATATATAAGCGACCAATAAACGGCTGCGGGTTTCCTTACGGTAGTCGCAGCGTTATCAAGGTACAGCATAGAACTCATCCCCCTCACGCACATAAATCCCTTTGACCGGAATATCCTTTTCGGCGCAGAAGGGGCGGACAAAATCACGAAGCCTGTCGTCAGCAAGAACAGAATATGAGCAGCCGCCGCGCTTGATTTGCGCCGGAGTATGCACTACCTCCGCCGGATAGCCGGACGCGCCTTCAAGTACCCGCTTTAACCGCACTGCTGATGTTACAGAGCCTGTTACAATATACATTTACAGTTTCCTCCCTTCTATTATATGTACGGTATGTGCGCCCGGGCGGCCGCATACAGCTTCCTTTAATTTATACTATGCGCATAAACAGTGTTGTGTGAAATTTTTTCTTTACGGTATTGACACCATTACCTAACAATGCTATAATATAGAATAGGATTATTTAACTTAAGGAGGATTTTTTGTTTTATGGAACAACACAAAGAAAACAAAATGGGTGTAATGCCCGTTAATAAGCTTTTGATTTCTATGTCACTGCCTATGATGGTATCCATGCTTGTCCAGGCAATGTATAATATCGTTGACAGTATATTCGTGGCACAGCTTTCAGAAAATGCTTTGACCGCTGTTTCACTTGCTTTTCCAATGCAGTCACTTATGATAGCCTCAGCTACAGGAACGGGAGTCGGCGTTAATGCGCTGCTTTCACGCTCGCTTGGTCAAAAGGATTACAAAACAGTAAACAAAGCGGCATCAAACGGAATTTTTCTTTGGGCTTGCTGGTATGTGGTATTTCTGATTATCGGTCTGACGCTTGTACGTCCGTTCTATAATCTCCAGTCCTCGCCCGCCGATATTACAGAGCTTGGTGTTGAATACCTTTCAACCGTTCTTGTATGCTCAATAGGCGTATTTATGCAGATGTCCTTTGAACGGCTGCTCCAGGCAACAGGAAGAACCGTCTGTACAATGATTACACAAATGACAGGCGCGGTTATAAATATCATTATGGATCCGATTCTTATTTTCGGTCTTTTGGGATTTCCGGCATTGGGTATAAGAGGCGCCGCAATTGCAACTGTATTCGGTCAGATAGTTGCCGGTGTAATGGCGATAATCATGAATATAAAGCTTAATCATGATGTACATATCTCATTCAGGGGCTTCCGTCCCAACGGCAAGATTATAGGCACTATTCTGTCAATAGGTATTCCATCGCTGCTCATGCAGGCTGTAGGCTCGGTTATGACTGTAGGAATGAACAAAATTCTAATTGCCTTCTCGTCAACTGCGGTTGCCGTATTCGGCGTATACTTTAAGCTGAACAGCTTTATTTTCATGCCTATATTCGGTCTGAACAACGGTATGGTTCCTATTGTTGCATACAATTACGGCGCAGGTCACCGCGACAGGCTTTTAAAAACCATCAAATACAGTGTCATTTATGCTGTGATACTTATGTTTATAGGCATTATAATTTTTGAAACAATTCCGGACAAGCTGCTGCTTCTCTTTAATGCGTCAGATAATATGCTTGCAATCGGCGTTCCGGCGCTTAGAATTATCTGCCTCAGCTTTACCTTTGCCGGTGTATGTATCGTACTCGGCTCCGCATTCCAGGCACTCGGAAACGGAATTTTCAGCATGGTAATCTCATTTACAAGACAGATTATAATTCTGCTTCCATCGGCATATCTGCTGTCACTCACAGGCAATGTGGATAATGTATGGTGGTCATACAATATAGCCGAAATCGTATCGCTGACAGCAACAATTCTTTTCTTTGTACATATGTATAAGAAGGTAATCTGTAAAATAGGAAAATAAAATAACATAAAAACTGCCGCAGGACGAGCTTCTGCGGCAGTTTTTTTATGTTATTTTTCTATTATTTTATCACTATCCACAACTTAAGCGCATCACAGATTTCGTCTTTTATTATGATGATG
>JAUNPN010000145.1 GCA_030536655.1 bacterium
TTGCAGAGGACTGACGAGCGTAACGATACCGACGAGCGTAACGAGCATAGGAAGCGGTGCATTCAGCTATTGCAGCGGACTGACGAGTGTAACAATCCCGAACAGCGTAACGAGCATAGATAGCTATGCATTTGAGTATTGCAGCGGACTAACAGATGTATACTACATGGGACGCAGCGGGCAGTGGCAAAGCGTAACAGTCAATTCAGGCAATGGCAGGCTGACAAACGCAAGTATGCATTATCTTGTCGATGACGCAGTAATTACGTCATCGACAATCGCGGAGAGTACGTGGAACCATACATACAACGGCGAATACCATTATTGGGAATTTACGCCGGCCGCATCGGGAACATATGTGTTTCAGTCAACGCTTTCAAGAGGCGACAGCGTAGGCTATGTTTACGACAGCAGCTTCAATATGATGTACTCGAACGATGACGGAGGAGAAAACAGTAATTTCCTTATAACCTTTAACGCGGAGGCGGGAAGAACCTATTATCTTGGTTCGCGCTGGTACGGCAGCTCGACAACCGGCAGTATACCGATAAAGCTGAGCAGACGCTACACCTTAAGCTACAGCGCGAACGGGGGAAGCGGCGCGCCTGCCGCACAGACAAAGCTGTACGGCGAAACGCTTACTCTGTCCAATGAACAGCCGACTCGCGCGGGCTGTACCTTCCTTGGATGGTCGTCCTCGTCGACTGCGTCAACGGCGGCATATATGCCGGGAGCGGAATTTACATCAAATGCTGACGCAACGCTTTACGCAGTGTGGTACGTGCCGAAATATACCGTAAGCTACAATGCTAACGGAGGAAGCGGAGCGCCTGCCGCGCAGACAAAGACCTACGGAGAAACGCTGACTCTTTCCGGCACAATCCCGACAAGATTAGGATATACCTTTGCCGGATGGGGAACCTCGTCCTCGGCGGCGGCGTCGGAGTATAATCCGGGGGCAAGCTATTCCGACAACAGCGGCTGCACGCTGTATGCGATATGGCAGGAGGCGGCGGCGCTGAGAACAGCCACACAGACAAGCGCGTCTGCAAATATACCGTTCGGCGGAGCGGTAAGATACTTTAAGTTCACTCCGTTCGAGAGCGGAACGTATGTGCTTGAATCAACCGGAAATTCCGATACCTACGGCTCTGTTTACTCATCATCCGGCTCATTGCTGTACTCCGATGATGACAGCGGAACAGGAGCCAATTTCAGGATTTCCTTCTCCGCAGGCTCCGGCACGTCATACTACCTGGGGGTAAAGTACTACAGCGGAAGTTCGACAGGAAGCTTTAATGTACGGGTCACAAGAGAATATACGGTTCAATACAGTGCGAACGGAGGAAGCGGCGCACCCTCGTCACAGACAAAGCTGTACGGTGAACCGCTGACATTAAGCGAAACGGTACCTTCAAGGACGGGATATAACTTCCTCGGCTGGGCATTGTCCTCGGGGGCATCGTCGGCAGCATACGCGCCGGGAAGCAGCTGTACGGAAAACAAGAACCTCACGCTTTACGCAGTATGGGCACAGTATCCCGCAGCAGATGCACCGATAATAACGGTGAGTGATACCGCGGAATCCAAAACAGTTTCAATATCCTGTCCGACAAACGGAGCGGTAATTTACTATACTCTTGACGGCAGCAGTCCGACAACGTCAAGCGCAGTTTACAGCTCTCCGATTAAGATTACCTCGGAGGGAAGCGTAACCGTTAAGGCAAAATCAGTAAAGAACGGATATACGGACAGTATTGTAAACTCAAGGAGCGTAACGCTTTCACGTGCGCAGGCTCCGGGCGCATCGGTGCAGTCGGGCGCTGTAGATCCGGGTACAGTGCTAAGACTGACAAGCAGCATTGCAAACGCAAAGATTTACTATACGACAAACGGCAGCACACCCACAGCGTCATCTGCATTATATACCGGGGAGCTTACAATAACTCCGCCGATGACGGTAAAGGCAATTGTATCGGCAGACGGCTATATTACAAGCACCGCCGCGGAATACAGCTATACAAAGCCCTTGGCGAATATGCCGGTAATCAGCGTAAGCGATATTCTTGGCGGAAAATCAGTGTCAATGTACAGCGATACGGCGGGAGCGGATATTTACTATACGACAAACGGTCAGGCTCCCGGCACGAACAGTAGTAAATATACAGGAGCGATTGAATTAACTTCAGCCGGAAATTACACGATTAAGGCAATTGCGGTGAAGCAGGGATATGAAAATTCAGCGGCGTCGTCTCAGACGATCACGCTTCCGGCAGCTGCGGCGCCGCAGGCGTCCGTACCTTCGGGTGAAACCGCAAAGGGAACAAGCGTTGCACTGAGCTGCGGCACGCCGGGCACGTCAATCCGCTACACCACAGACGGCAGTTCGCCGGATATGAACAGCTTGACGTATTCTTCGCCGATAAGTCTGGAAAACAATACGACAATCAGGGCGTTCGCAGTCGGAAACGGATATTCCGCAAGCAGTGCGGCGGAATTTAAGTATACCATTCCGCGCGCGCAGACTCCGAATATTTCAGCAGAGGATACTGACGGAGGAAAAAATGTTTCAATTACGTCCGAAAGCGGAGCGGAAATATATTATACAACGGACGGAAGTGAGCCGACTGTTTCAAGTATGAAATACAGCAAGACGCTTGAAATTAAATCTGCGGGAACGTATACCATAAGGGCGGTTGCTGTTAAAAACGGATGTATTGACAGTGATGCGGCGGAATTGAGTTTTACGGTGAGAAAGCTGAGCGCGCCGCAGGCGTCGCTGCCGTCGGGTTCAACGTTTGAGCCGGGAGCGTCTCTTTCGCTTACAAGCGATGGCGGAACAATTTACTACACAACGGACGGAAGCGATCCGAAGACAAACGGAAAGCGTTATAATGGGGATATAACGCTGAATGAATCTGTAACAATAAAGGCATATGTAAAAGAAAATGGATGCGTAAACAGTGAGACGGCAGTATTTAGTTATACCCGTATGGGTATAACAGCGGCACCGGTAATCAATGTATCCGATATAGCGGGAGGAAAGAGTGCGGTATTATCCTGCACAACTGCCGGAGCAAGGATTTACTACACAACCGACGGCTCGGCGCCGTCCGAATCAAGCACAGTATATACCGCTCCGATAAATATAACGGCTGCGGGGACTGTTCAGATAAGGGCTGTTGCCATGGCTGACGGCAGCCTGCCGAGTGAGGAAACAAGCAATATTATCGTTGTAAGAAAGCTCTCCACTCCCAACGCTGCACCGCAAAGCGGCAGAGTTCCGAAGGGGACGCTTGTGAACCTTAGCTCGGACGGCGGACAGTCGACTGTATACTACACGACGGACGGAAGCAATCCGTCTGAATCCGGAACAGTATACACTGATGCCATTGTACTGAATCAGTCTGTTTCAATTAAAGCTGTAGCTGTACGAGAGGGGTATGAAAACAGTGATGTTACAGAGTTAAATTATGAGGTATACGAAAAATGCACCGCACCGGTAATAAATATTACGAAGAATAACGGTGTAAGCACTGTTGAGCTGTCATGCAGTACGGAAGGGGCTGAAATCCGTTACACAACGGACGGAAGCAATCCGACAAAGAACAGCAGCAGATATACGGCTCCGATTGTGTTTGACTCGCCGATAAGCTGCACGGTAAAGGCAATTGCGGTGAGAAGCGGAAGCGACGACAGCGATGTTGTATCAAAGGACGTATCTGTAACGAAAACACAGAAGCCGACAGCATCCGTTAATTCCGGCAGAGTGAAAAAGGGAACGGCTATAGAGCTTTCCGGTTCAGGTACAATATACTATACTGTAAACAACGGTGAAGAAAAGGTTTACAGCGGTTCGATTATCGCGGACGCAGATATGATAATACGCGCATACGCTGTGGAAAGCGGTAGTCTGAAAAGCGACGCTGCGGAATACAGCTATACAGTGGAGAAAATAACCAGCGGAACAGACAGAGCGGTAACCTGGAATTTCCTGAACGGAGAGCTTGTTATAAGCGGCAGCGAGGCAATTCCGGATTATACCGCCGGAGCGGCGCCATGGTATGACCTTGCAGATGAAATAACAAAAATCACGGTAAAGGACGGAATAGATACCATCGGCGCAAATGCGTTCTATGGTATGAACCGTGTTTCGTCGGTATCGCTTGCTTCAACTGTAAGGCAGATAAACGGCGGAGCGTTTGAAGGCTGCGGAGCTTTAAGAAATATTGCCCTCCCGGAAGGAATGAATGCCGGAATAGGAAACGGAGCGTTTAAGGATTGTAAGACGCTCGGTTCAGTCACAGTTCCGAACGGTGTGATTTCAATAGGATTGGGAGCGTTTGAGGGTTGTTCGTCAATCAGCGAAATTACTCTGCCATTTATCGGCTCAGCTGTTGGAAGCTCGAACAATAAGGATACGTTTGCGTATATATTCGGCGGCAATGTGCCTTCCTCTCTGAAAAAGGTTAACATTACGGGCGAAACAGATGTACCGCAGAATGCATTTAAGGATTTGACAAATATTTCAAACATATCGATAAATGCCGGAGTAAAAACCATAGGAAGCGGCGCGTTTGACGGCTGTTCATCGCTTAAAGCTTTTGAGGTGCCTAACGGAGTGAAGAATCTCGGTGATAATATGTTCAGAGGCTGCGCGTCGGCTGAAACAATCACGGTTCCCGATTCGGTCGCGTCAATAGGCGAAGCTGCGTTCGATGGCTGCGCAAGACTTAAATCCGTTAATATACCCCACGGAGTGAAGTATATATACGCTCATACCTTCCGTGGCTGCTCATCGCTGACATCCATAGAAATTCCGACGTCGATTATCAGCATTGGAGAGGGAATTCTTGAGGACTGTACAAAGCTTATCGCAGTAAAGACACCGTTTGTGGGCGCGAACGCCGATCCGGGATCAACATCGGTTACACCGGAGGGTGTATTCGGATACTTGTTCGGCACTGCGGATAATACACAGATTCCCGCGTCGGTGACAAAGGTTGAGGTTACGGGTACGGACAGAAATAATTATATCCCGAAGGAAGCGTTTAAAAACTGCGCGAACATAGAGGATATTATAATTGACGGAGGACGCAGCGTTTTGGACAACGCGTTTGAAAACTGTAAATTCCTCAAGAACCTGTATATACCGAAAAGCGTAAGCATTATCGGCAATACGATTTTAAAGGACTGTACGAACATTAAAACGCTTACTGTTCCGTTTATCGGAATGGATCGCGCTGACAAGAACACCGCGTCATCCGTTGTAGGAGGCTTCTTCGGATACGATGATAACGATGCGAACGAAACAAAGCAGTATTATGACGGAAACGGGAATTATCATTATTATAAAATTCCGTCCACGCTTAAGAACGTTTCTGTTTTAAATCAGACGGAAATTCCCGTCGGCGCATTTATGAAATGTGATTTCATAGAGAATGTATCGATTGTAACCGGAGTTGCCCTCGGTGATTATGCGTTCAATGAATGCATCTCGCTGCAAAGCGTAACGCTGCCGTCGGATATGCAGACGATAGGCAAGCAGGCGTTTGCGGTATGCGAAAGTCTGGAAACGGTGAATATTCCCAACAGAGTAAAAACCATCGGCAGCAACGCATTTTACAATGCAAGAGCGTTAAAGAATGTTACCATGCCTGATTCTGTAACCGAGATAGCGGACGATATATTCATCGGAACAAATCTGATTTCTGCGGAACGAGCGAGCCTCATGGCGGATGAGCACGGCGGAATTACCTGTTCAAAGGATTCTGCAGCGTATAAATACGCCGTTGCCAAGGGAATAAGGACTAACGTGGTGGATTCGTCGGAGCTTAACGTCCGAAAGACCTCGACAACAGTAGATCTTCTGTCGGATAATTCTTATATGTTTGATATAACCGACTCGTACAATATGAGAGGAACTCTGATGATAGAGCTTTATGATGCCGATGCTGAGCTTGTTGTAAAAAAATCAAGAACGGCGGAAGACATTGAATACAGAGTGGAATTTTCCAAAGAGGAAATGAAAAATGTTTCATTCGCAAGGATATATATTTCAGGCAGCGAGGAATCCGTCGTATCAACGGAAGACGAACTGATTTCAGTTGACGGCGGTGAAATACCGGTTATTCCTGAAAGTGATATAGAAATGGACTATCATGGCGGAACACTGCGCTTCAGCGGAACAACACGCATAAAAACAGGAACCGTTCTCTTGCAGGCGATTTACAATTCGGACGGTTCATTAAACAAAGTCAATATGTATCCGGTAAACAGCATTGACGATGTAATTCAGACAGATACCGATTTTACGCCCGGAACAGTAAAGTTTATGCTATGGGACAGCATGGACGGAATGAAGCCTCTTGCGGAGCCTGTTACGCAATAATTCCGCGTACATAGTTAAAAGATAAGAGAATAATGAGCCGCGGCAAAGTTCAACAGAGCTTGCCACGGTTTATTATAGCTCATTATATATCATGAAGTAATTTGGTAATAATAATTCAAAAAAGATAAAAAATAAAAGACATAATTGTTAAAAATAATTTGAAAAATAATGTAAGAACTGTTGATTTTTTTTTTAGAGTATGGTATAATGAATATGATAGGGTATGATATGTTTTATGAGCCGGAAATAACCGGAGATGGAGAATTATGAAGAATTATAAAAAAATAATATCAGAAATTTTAATAATATTTATGATTTGTTTCTCGGGTTCAGCAGTTTTTGCGTTGTCTTTGAATGAAAATGCTGATTATGCGCGGGACGAATCGGGCGAGGAAATATCTTATGCTGATTTGAACGGTAAGCATGGGGATTCCACTACTTTAAATACAGGAGAAATAAGAAGCTCATATCATTCCGGAAATCTCATGGAAGCGAGCGACAAGGAAGCTGTTCTTGCCGCAATGAATGATGAAAAAATGAGTCAGGTTATAAATGACATTTATAACGGAATAAAGGCTTATCAGGATAATGTTCCGCTTGAAAAATATGAAATTAACCCGGAAGAGCTTTCGGTTTGTTATTCGGCTGTTATGAATAATAAGCCGGATATGTATTATGCGAGTAATAGGTATAAATACACGATTTTTGAGGATGGACTGATAGATGCTTTTTATCCGGAGTATACTATGGACTCCGATGAAATGACGCAGACGCAGGCAGAGATTGACGATGAGGTTGATAAAATTCTTGCTCAGATACAGCCGGGTATGAACCGTATGGATCAGATTACGAGCGTGACTAACTATTTTGCAGAGCATTATACATACGACCATGAGCATTATAATAACCCGGGAGATTATGTAAGACATTATACCATTCCGGCACTGTTTATTGATAAAACAGCGGTTTGTCAGGGGTTTGGACTGGGCTTCCAGTATGTTATGGAGAAGCTGAATATTCCGTGTGTCACTGTTCAGTCACAGGCGATGGGGCATTTATGGAATTTGGTTCAGGCTAAGGAAGGCAGTGAAAACTGGTATCATATTGACTCCACGTGGAACTCTCAATGGAGCGGCGAATCGAATGTTAATCCGTATATCTTTTTCATGAAGAGTGATAATGGAATTAAAAACGTATCTTACTACGATGTAGAATATCCGCATCATGATTATACTCCGGATGGCTGGGCTGAAGATGAATCCTATGATAATTTGCCATTGACGAAAGTAGGGGGTACTGCGGTCTATGGAAACGGAAAGTGGTATTACGGAAAGGATAAATACGATTGGACGTCCGCCGATACAATAAAAGCATTTGATTTTTCGACCCTTAAGGAAGAAGGAGTAGTCACCGTCGGCGCTTCATGGACTCCGGAGGGATCGGGAGGATGGGCTTACGAGGGGTATTACTGGTCAAATGCGGTGGCATATAATAATAAGCTTTATTATAATGACGCGTCAAATATATACGTTTTTGATCCGTCTACCGGAAAATCAAGTATTTATAAGGCAAGCCCCGAGGGAGTTGTGAAAAATTCGCAGTGTATATATGAAATAAAGCTGTCAGGAAATCAGCTTATATATACGACGGCGGGTAATTATCCGGGAACCGAGGCGACGACGTACGAGCATACAATAACGCTGCCGAGCAGCGGTGAGGGGAATATGCTTGAAGTTAAAGATGGAACAGCAAATGTAACCTTGACCGGCATTGACGGAGCGAATAATATCTGTTTTGCGTTCTTTGGTTCGGACGGTCGTTTTATCGGAGCAAATATGATTGAGCATGACGGAACTGCCGAAGCAAGCGTCAGCGATGAAATACCGGCGGATTCCGCGGAATTGAGTGTATTTGCAGTGAATAAAAGCAGCTCCGGTATAAAACCGATTGGCACAAGCGTACATAAGACGATAAATTAAGAGCCTATATATAATTAAGGAACCACTGATTAATTAACGCCTAACGGCTTAGCACGCATTGAACTT
>JAUNPN010000011.1 GCA_030536655.1 bacterium
ATCATAATAAAAGACGAAATCTGTGATGCGCTTAAGTTGTGGATAGTGATTATTTATCTTGACCTTTTTCTCTAATTCAATAGTGTTAACATCAAGAGGATGCACCTTACTTTCATCTTTTGCTATTTTTACAGCTTTATCATAAGAACTAATCATCTGCGTATTATCTGATGATTTAATAACTCTTCCGTTGAATAATTTCATTATCTCCATGTAGTTTCAAATTGTAATCTGTACCCTCTATAGTAATAACTGCATCGTAAGAGGCGTAATTTTTTCCTTTACTTGATTTAATATCAAGTTCATTCGTAATAAAAGCTAATGCTTCTATCACCTTACTTTCAAACATATCACTAAATCTATTATTGTGTTCGATTCTACATACGTTATTATTAAAAATTCGTGCATTTGTCAATGCATCAGGAATTATATCTGATTCAGATAAATCGTGATTTTTCCCACAATATATACATTTTTGTTCCATCTACCAACAGTCCTCTCCACAACATCTAATCCACTGCCCGAAAATGCCTTTAGTATCGAGTTGCTGGATTTGTTGTCAGTTTTCAGCACTTGCTCAAAATCCCTGACATCTAATCCACTAACTCAATTTGCGTTATCTAATCCGAGGTCACAACCTGACACACATTTTCACAGTAGATATGTTTCCATATAAAATAATCGAGCTTTTTCAGAAGTCGGGCTTCTTGTCCCAACTTCCGAAAAAGACTGTAAATACGCCACTTTCGGTCATGTGATTTTATTTTCTTGACATCAAACAAACCGTCTCAACGTGTTGTTCATTAGTTCTGATAAATAACGCTCCACTTTCGCCGTCATAGGTTACCGGGAATGTGAAGTGTATTGATTTAATCATATTACCGTCAGCGCGTTTGAGGGTATACAGCTCAATATATGATACCATCGCCTGCAAAAGAGACTTTCTGTCCTCCGGAGACATCATATCGTAGTATTTGCTAAACCCCTCCAGCATTTCAAATATCGATTGCTTTGTCATGCATGATTTTTCCGCCATAGCAATCTCGCTGTTCACTTCATCAAGTCTGCTTTGCGTATTATCCAGATTATCATATATTTCATCCATAATTCGATTCAAGCTTTCAACGCGTTTTTCATAGTGCTTGTCACTGGCATCAAGCTCCGCAAGTCTTTTTTCGGTCTGAACAAGATTACCGCCGTATTTATTCAGTTCATTTTCAATGGATTCACGCTTATTCCTGAGAGTATCTATATCCGTTTCACAATCTATTTTCTTAGTCACCAGCTCGGCAAATTCGGGTATTGTCACCATTGATGAAATGACCTCTTTTACTTCTTTTTCAAGTTTTGCGCCACTGTAATACTTGTTTGCGAGAGAGCAGCTTATTCCGTTTCTGTCTCTTCCCGAAATGCAGCGATAGGAAATATATCGCGGATAAAAACCCTCTTTTCCGTTTTTCCTCGGTCTGGGTGGAGCGGTGTACCCATAAATGTTTTTGCCGCAATCAGGACATCTGATAAGTCCCGTCAACGGATATACCGTTGTGCTGTCGCTCCTTGTCTTTCTGTGGGCAACATTTTCCTTTAATTGAGCCTCCGCTTTGGAAAACACTTCTTCGGAAACAATGGCTTCATGCACTCCGTTTACGACAATTATTTTGCTCTCGTCATCCTGTTTTACGACCTTGGTTTCGTTGTTCGTCCCCTCAACCTTGACCGTATGGCGGCGACCGTAGGCTATCTTCCCCGCATAAACAGGGTTTTTCAGAATTGCTCTGACGTTTCGTTCGGTGAACAACGAAAACCGAGTGTTTCCCCGCTGTTCTCTTTGCACATTCTCGTCATTCAGCTTTTTTGTAATATATCGAATGCTCTGTCCCTCGTTCGCATAGAGATGAAAGATTTCTTTGACAATCTCCGCTTCCGGTGGGTTTATTTT
Organism: bacterium; assembly: GCA_030536655.1. Classification (GTDB taxonomy): domain Bacteria; phylum Bacillota; class Clostridia; order UBA1381; family UBA1381; genus UMGS1958. The sequence goes on from JAUNPN010000011.1 coordinate 1,940, forward strand.
CAGCTCCTTGTTTTCGAGCATATATCCGTAAGGAGCCTGCGCACCGTTCCAAAGACCGCTCCTTGCTTTCTGCTGTCTGCCCGCAAGCGTCTGTTCGTGAATGTTTTCAAGCTCCATTTCAGCAACCGCGCCCATGATATTGGCAATCATCTTTCCGGTTGCCGTTGACGTATCAATACCGTCCTTTACTCCGATAAGTCCGACGCCAAAATTGGCAAGCTCCTGTAGGTATTTAGCCGTATCGCTTGTATTTCGCGCAAAACGAGACAGTTTGAAAACAAGAACATATTTTACATTATCCTTTTTGCTTTTTATATCATCCATCATCCGAATAAATGCGGGTCTGTGCTCCACATTCTTGCCCGACTTGCCCTCATCGGAATATTTGCCGATAATGTTGATGCCTCGCATCTTGGCAAACGTTCTGATTTCCTCCTCCTGGGCATCAAGAGAAAATCCGTCAACCTGGATGACGGTTGAAACTCGCGTATAAATATAGGCATTATCCATATTGTTCACTCCTATATATCGTTAATTTATCAGTAGGACACATCTATATTATCTATTATATACGATGATAAGAGAAAATGCAAGCCTAAATACAAAATTTATATAAAAAATATGTATGTCGGAGTCCTTGTCGGACTCCTCGGAATTATTAAATTCCTCTTTACTCTTATACTTAATCAGAAGCTCCGCAATAACAACGGAACAACGAATAAAGTCTTTGTTAAGCATTAATTCCTTGTTCATAGGCGTTCCTCGACTTTCCGAACCGCAGGCGGCTCTCTTTTGTACTCCATAAGCACCTCCGGCGGTATCCGCCCGATAAGTTCTGTCGCGGCGGCGTAATCTCGTTCAAGCTGTGCGATTTCAAGTTTACGTAAAAGGCTCTCCTTTGACTTGTCAGAAAGAGCCTTATTTTTCTTTGAGAGTTCCGTATTTTCGGCTTCCAATTCCTTAAACGCGGATTGATACCGCTTTATGTCTCCGCGCATTTTCTCCGCTGCGGGAATGAATTTATCAAGAACCTTTGCAATATCGCCAATCCGTGATTTCTTGTTCAATGGATTGATGCCGCCGATAAGCGTTTCAAGTTTTTCTCTCTGCTTGTTAAGGTGTGCCATTTCCTTGAACACTCTTGGCGGGATATGATCACGTCCGGTTTTTGATGCACTCTCGCCGCGTTCCAAATCCGGATATTTCTTTACCATGTGCTTCCAAAATTCATCCTGCCACCATGTCAGTTTTTTCTTGTTTCCGACAATATCTTTCGCCGACAGTCTGCCGTCCTCGGTGATCGGGATAAAACAAAGGTGCATATGCGGCGTTTTCTCGTCCATATGCACCACGGCAGAGATTATTGTGCTTTCGTTTTGATGTGCCTTGATAAATTCAAGGGCATAGCTGAAATACTCATTTACTTCGGCTCGTTTTTTGCCCTCGAAAAACTCCGGGCTTGCGGTAATGAGGGCTTCAACCACCCGAACACTGTCGGAGCGCGTACGGCAGCCTGCGGCGGCTATCTGCTGTTCAGCTTCCGCGCGGTATTTACGCTTTGAGAATGATAGTGACACCCTATCTTTCTTTTGCTGTGTGTGGCGTTTTTTATTTGCCGTAAAACAGGAAAGGACTGATGAAAATGAAACAAACCTATTTGCCGGGTACAGTTAGGGAACGATTGCAAGATTTAATGAAACAGCACAAGCTGACGCAATCGGAGCTTGCCCAAAAAATTGATGTCGCCGAAAGTACACTGAGTAGATTTATCAGCGGCAGAACAGATAAGCTCGGAGACGAGAGCGTGATACGAATTGCGGAGATATTCAATGTATCGACCGACTTTCTGCTCGGAGCTGTTGATGAACCCGACCGCAAGAATTACGATATTTCGGAGCTTGGCTTATCAGTGGATGCCGCAAGAAATCTTTATGCCGGCAGGGTCAACGCCGATGTTATGAACCGGCTTCTAGTAAACCCACACTTTGCCGAAGCTACATATTTAATCTCCCGCTACTTAAACGATGAACTCGCCAAAGGCTTTGCGGCGCAAAATCAGTTATATGATGCTGTTGTTTCGCTGATGAGCGGGGACAAACACATTGCCCATGATGTATCAACGTTGAAAATCCCTGTGTATCAGGCCGATTTGTCCGCGATACAGCCGGCTACTTATGACAGCCGTTAAGGAAATAAAAAAAGGCGCCGGTTCGGAAATTGAACAGGCGCAGAAAATGCAAAAAGATATTTTCGATAAAATGGTATTGGAGCTTACTCGCGGTCAAAATGTCCCCGAGTGCAAAATCACGGTTGAAGATATTGCCGAACAGGTCGCAAACGCTGTTTTGGGAATTGATGAGCAGACACAGGAGCAAATAAAGAGGCTCTTTATACGGATGGCAGGCGGTGATTTAAGTGAAACTGCTTGATTTAACAAACGAGGAGCTTTGCCGGCTAGCCAAAAGCGGAGACAGCGAAGCCGGGAATAGATTGACAGAGAACAATATCGGATTTATTAAGACGATTGCAACAGAAGCGTTTCAAAATTTCGGGAACGTTTCGGGAATTGAATTTGACGACTTTGTTCAAGAAGGTATGATTGCATTTTGGAAATGTATCGGCAAGTACGATGAAAACTCCGGCGTGACATTCCTTACTTACGCAAAGCCAGCAATTAAAAATGTAATGACGGACTTGGTGCGAAAACACTTGACATTAACGCAGACGGAAAGCATTAGTTTAGATGAATATATCGGGAACGTCGAACGGCAGTTACTATCGGTATTAAAGAAAGGCTTTTATTCAAAATCGCCTGAACAACTCGTGATAACCGCTGAGACAATTCGTGAAATGTATGCCGCTCTTAATAGCTTGGAAAACAGGGAGCGTACATATCTTCTTTATCGGTTCGGCTTTAAAGACGGCAGAGAGCATACTGTTGCGGACACGGCTTTTCAATTTTCTTTAAGCGTGAGCCGCGCTAAATCTATAGAAAAGGTGGCGATAAACAAAATGCGAAAGCTGATGCTTTTATGAAAGTGACTTCTCCTGCGGAGGGCTGTATATACCTTTGCTTCCTTTTCCGGTCAGGCGGATTTATCACTGAAAAACCCAACTTTTGTGTCACCGCCGCTGTCACAAAATCCGCCCACCCTACTGCCGCCCGAAAGTGTCCGTCTGCCGCAATCTACCCACACAGCGCAGATGCCGCAACCGCCCCCTTGCCGGCGTCAGCTGGAAGCAAAGGTATAACACACTAGACTTTGCAAGCAAAATCGTGTGCCAAAATGGAACGCTGTCCCCTTTGGAAACTCCTGCCAAGGGCAACTCAGTTTCCCTTTGGATGCCCTTTGCCAATAGGGCTGCTCTCGCCCCTATTGGATGACCCCGAGCCAAAGAGGGCAGTCCTCTTTGGAAACTCCCGTATTTTCTTCGTCGGTGAGTACCCAAACTGTAAAAGCGCAGTTTGACACCTATGCTCCGAAAATATAAAACTGCTGCAATTTTCACACCTATACGTGGTAAAGATTGCAGCGGTTTATTTCTCGTTAGCGATTGTATTTCTTTGCTATATTGTGAAATAGTCTCCAACACTCCCAGTAAAGCCGAGAATATATAATTACGCACTCAGAAAATCTATTTTACTGTAGCTATATAAAGGTTTTCCTTATCGACAAATAGCCGAACAGGTTTATTATATAATTCATTCACAGTATCAATATTCTCTATAAACGGTCTGATTGAATTGCTTTGATGTTCAATTAAAGCACCCATTTGCTTTTTAAGTTTTTCATCGCTTATTTTTTCTAATTTACCGCCTGCAGCAATAAGCGCTTCATCAGCCTGACCTTTGATTATGACCGGTATTTTTTCTAAGAATTTTCCGACCGCAGTGTTTGCTTTGGCAATTCCCTTTAATACTGATGACTGAACCGAAGTTGATGAATATCCTTCGATTTCGTTATAGCATTTCGTATATAGCTCTCTGTATTTCAAGGAATAATCGGCTAATTTTACAGAAATGCCCGACAGATAACAGGCACCGTAATTTTCCAAAAGCACTACTTCCAAGAAAGATGAGAAGCCCAATAGATACAACGCAAGCTGATAGTCCTTGAATTGGTCTTGCACAGCTTGAAGCTGTCTGTTTACCGTTTGGTCGCTGTGAATAAAAGATTTTTTATTGACCTTTGCGATAATCTGCTCACGGTAGAAAGCTATTTTCTTTTCCGCTTCCTGCCTTATGTCAAGAACCTTAATATGGTTACTGTTCTTAAACATTGCATTATTCCAGTTGTACTTGTAGTTGTTGAACACATCAAACAAAAAATTCAGATCGCCTTTTAGTTCCGCTTTCTCTTTTTGTATAAGAAAATCCATCATCTCTTGCTGCATATCCTGAATTGCACTGAGTTTCTTGTCAATATTAGCCAACACCGCCGCCATAAACAGCATTGTCGGGTCAAAGGCAATAGGGGTCATCTGCGCCTGTCCGCCTCCGACCATACCGGTAGGAGTCTGCAATGAGCCGATGTAGTTCTTTGTTCCTTTCATTTGAAACATTGTTTTCCCTGCGGTATTGACATAGTATATTCCGCTTCCGCCGGCTGCTGTCTGAACCGCTGCAGCAAGCGGTTGAAATGCGGTCCCGTATGCCGCAAGCCGTGAAAGCGGTAACGGTGTGTAGTTTGAAATACCAACCTCCGACTCCTGCAACATAGGGCATAGAGATGTGTCATTCATCATTTGCAGTATTTCATTATCCCTATTGTTATGTACGCTGTTGTTAGTACTATTAATTTTACTCATGGTTTATCCTCTTTCTATACTGAATTTGAACGGTAAGCATCCTTAACAGTGCTTGAAAACGACGCGAATGTTGCTGTAACCTAAGCGCAGATACACTCCGCCGTATGGGCGGCGGGTTCCATTTTGGAATTTCAGCGGGAATTATAATCTTTCGCTGAAATTCTAAGGAGCTAACTCCCACCTGCGCTTACTTGAAATCTGTCGCAAGCTTAGCAGGAGCATTACTCCTATTTAAACGCTTTTAAACTAACCCTATGTTTTCAATTGAAATAGTACACAAAGTATAACCTGTATTAAAAGGTTTAATCGGCACTCCATCTTGATTCAAACTCATCATTAGACATTTTGAGCCCATTATTCAATTTATCAAGCATTTCCTTGCCGCCCGGCATCATTCTTGCTGACATTAAGTATTGCTTTACAGCAGTACGGATATCCCGCAGGGATGCTTTTGCCTTAGTCCAATTCGGAGGACTGAATACTTTATTATTTTGATTAGCATCATCAAGGGCAATTTCAAATCCCATATTCAAGCACTGCCCTGCAAGCTCAATAACTGTGTCAAGCAAATCGTTATCCTTTAGTTTTTGCATCGCAACCGCTGGATTCGGAACAAGATCCTGCATTTTATTTATTTCGCAGAACAGAACCGAAACCGCAAAAAGATGGTGGTAAGGAGCATAGGCCTTAAGAGCTATCAAAGCCTCGTTCAATCCGAGCGGATTATCATTGCCCCAGTTTTTATAAACCTCTTTGTACAAGTCAGAAAGAGCTTGAATCTTTTCAGAGCTATACTCCCTGTGGAACAACTGCTCGAAACATTTATCGAATATTCTGCTCTCACTATAGGAAATGGTAGGCCTCTGAGAATGCCAAGCGATCAGCTGCTTTCCGAGTGACGTCAAGTCAACAATATGAGCTGTGTTGTACTTGACCAGGTCAGCATTCTCTCCACGTTTCGTAATAAAGTATCCATCTGTAAAGTGTTGTTCGTAAGCCTTCTTCATTGCCAGAACATACTTTTCATTGCTCCGCAGATCACGAGCCTTTACAGCGCTCTGGGAGTTCGTGCAGGTGCTGATTTCATCTGCACGCTCTGCATTGCTGATTTCATAGAATCGGAACATTATATAAGCGTCACTGACATTACGGACAGATTCACTACAGTTGAAAATTGTGCTCAGAGACTGGCAGCCATTTACGACATTCAATTCCTTTACACTCATGGTTCCGTTGGCAATCTTGATAGACGAACATATTGCTGTTATGCCGTTGTGTAGGAAGAAAAACTCCTCCGGATTGTTCCTCAATGTGCGTGCGATTCCCTTATTAATCTTGTTTCCGGTACCAAGCGACTGACGCACATTTCTCCGGAAAAGCGTCCCGTCCTTGATTCCGGGAATCTTTATGCACTCCTTCAGCGGAATTGCCGCAATAACCGCTCTGGTAGCGCCGATCTGCATCTCCATATACTTCCCTTGCTCGATGGAAAACTCATAATTGATATAAGGACGATTGCGATTCAGCGCCTCATCATACCGTGCCTGAAGCATCCCATTGTCAACAAGTACAAGGTTTGCGCTCAACGTATCGCTTTCCGCAAGCTCAGCCTGAAAAGCAGCCAAATCGGACTTTGCAGAATCCGTTAAACCAGATGTAGTAATCAGTTCAAAACAAACCTCGTAGTCATCCTCCAAGGCTGTGGCAATTTCGTTGATTTTTGCCTGCAGTTTTTCATTAGCTGCCTCCTGTAACTTCGCAAGATTCTTAATTTGAATCCACGACGATGTGACCTCACGAAGAGGCTCCGCATCTACAGTTTCTCCCTTGTAAAACTTGCCTTGAATAATGTATATGGTTGAAGATTGGTCATCAATATAAACAGCATCAATCTGCTTATCACCGGCTCCATCGGTAATGCAAGCCTTGGCCTCAAAAGTATCAAGGTTATGTATGTTACGCAGATACCAAAGCGACAAACCTCTGTCCGTCGTTAGGATAGTTCTTTACATAGTATTCCTGTGCTATGTCCTTTTTAATCTTCTCGTACATGGTGCTTCTCCTTACTCAATAACTCCGTCCGTATCAAAGATATGGTCGAGCTCGTCTGTGTTTATTGCATAAGAGACCTTGTCTCGGATTGCTGTCCGGTTCATATCGAGTCTCTTGAACTGGTTCTTTCCTGCCGCGTCCTTGCTCATGCGAATAAGCTGAATCCTGCCAACACCCGGATTTTGGCGTGCATATTCTGCAAGACCCTTAGCCTTGCCAAGATTATCTTTGAAATCAGGACTATGTGGCTCAAGAATATCAATCACATATCCAACACGCTCGTCTTTACGGACTATAATAAAATCCGGATATGTAGGTTTAATTTCTCCATCGATTTCATAGGGGATACAAAGTGCCCACGATCCTCTGGAGGGATTGCGAATCCAGCAGACAAAATCAGAACGCTTTTCTTCTGTCTCAATAAGATTGGCCTCCCAACCATTTAATTTCAACTTTGCGGTTCCTGTCGCTTCGCTGACAAATAGATGGTCTCGATATTCCTTACCGCCTGTTTCATGAGGAACCTGTATAGTTTCCGGCAAACGGAAATTATGTTTGCTGACAGGATCACCGTCAGAAACAATACTGTCGTATTCCTTACGGATTTTTTCTGAATCGATAGTTGCGATGTATCTTCTGTAATCATCATTCAAGCCATGGAAACGATCCTCAGCATAGGAATGCAGGCGATTCATGCATTCGTCATCAGCAACAAAGAGAATGACATCGACCTTAAAAGCTGTCAGGTCAGCCATATCCATGTATTTGTTTCCATAAGCCATGCCAATGCCTTCTCTACCGAGCTTAATGTCTGCAACCTGGAACTGACGCTCGATATCGGTATCAGTTGTCGTGAACATATCGTGCACTGAATAATTGTCCACAGTCTCCCCAAAGGCATCAAAAATCTGAGTTGCCAGCTTGAACTGCTTGACCTGCTGAACAAGGTCATCATACTTACCAGCTACCTTCAGACTCTCCACATAACTGTGAATCATCTCAACAATCTCGTCCTGCACCTCGCGGATCGCTTTCCGATGCAGTTTGGACATTGTAAGCAGATGAGCCATTCTGTACAGTGATTTCAGATAATCATTGATACGAAGAGCCCTGACATTATAAGAAAGCAGGCCTGCATCGTTTATAAATTTCATAACGGCTTCGCGGTCAAACAGATCTTCCTCTTCAGAGACCTCCGGTTGATTTTCCGGCGCACCGGACATATTGCCGCCACCGGAGGACGGTGTTGCTTCCGGTGTCTGAGTCGTGGCAGCTGTACTCGGCGCTGACGCTGTATTTTCAGCTCCCGGCTGCTGGTCATGTTCGGTTGATTCAGAGAAATTTGTCTGCTCTACGACGCTTTGAGGTTGAGCCGTAAAACTATCAGCGCCGTCTGTCTCTGTAGGCACACTTGCTATCTGTGGATCAGATGTCTGCCCAGAGAAAACATCAAACAAGGTCATCTGTCCCTGAATTGGCTGTTCCTCTTTTTTCTTTTTCGGCCTAACAGTCAATGTTTCAAAATGTCTGCCGGAAAGAGACTCTCCATAAATATCGGTTGGAATGTCCCCGCCTTCTGTGCTCTGAAGGGCTTCTACAACGTCCTTGACAGTGTTTTCATTAAAGTACGGCAAATAGAGATGGACATCGTTCAAGACATCGTCCACCTGAATATGCATCTGCATAGGCGTCCGGATCATTCGACCGAGAAGCTGCGCAATGTATGTAGCATCACTGGCATGCTTGAAAGACATCATAGTTTCTGCACGCGGACAATCCCATCCCGTGGATAGATTCTCTTTGAATAACACCACACGAATATTTCTGTCTTCTGCAATATTGGATGGCTCCTCATAACGAACTTCGAGTCCGTTAACTGTCAACGTCGCAGTTGTACCACCAAAGGTATGTACCACTTGACCACTCTCCAGCTTGAAGCCTGTCCGCTCCTTGATCTTGGAAATGCAGTCGTCAAGATTTGTATCTGTCAGAGCGTCTCCGGTCCCATTCAAAACCTGAATGATCAGTATCGGATTTACATAGGCATAATGCTGCTCAAAGCAATACTGCGTCCAGTGCTCCCATTTTTCCTTCCAGTCATCTGCAGCAGCCTGCAGAATGGCCATATCGTTATTAACTGTGCCTTCTTCCGGATAAGTGATAACGATCCTATCTTTCAAAAGTCCGGAGGCGCGCACCTCATCAGTAGTAACGATTGATTTGTGGATTGTGGAAGACGTGCCCTCAACCAGAGCATTGAATCTCTGAGTGGTAGCAGACATGCCGATGACTACCGGCATAGGCGGGATACCGTCTGAATCGCTGCCTTTAATGAACTTCTGCATAATAGTCGTGGCTTTGCTTGCTTCACGGCCCTGCATGCCACGGTGCGCCTCGTCGATAATGAAATACAGCCGGTCGCTTTTTTCGCGGACGGTATTAGCAAGTGTCTGCCATATAGTATAAGTGCGGCCATCGCCGTTTTTTGTGAGTTTAGACGTGACTGACAGTTTCTGTGTATTCAGGAAATAGACGTGTCCGTCCTCGAACATTTCCTTGTCGAATGAGTCCTCTGAAACCGTGACGCACTGCGAAAGGCGGATCTTGTCAGCCTTGGAATCAATCTTCTGTTTTGATTGCTCATTCAGTTGAGGTGAATCCGAAAGCCAGATGATAATGGCATCCGGTTGCTCCACATATTGCTCATCACCGAAGAGAATGTCCTCAATCAGTGCAGACATAATGATGGTTTTTCCTGCTCCAGTCGGCGCAGTGAAGGAAACCACCTGCGGCGCGTGTGTTCTATGATAGCTGCCCATTGCCTCCGCAGTCTTCATGCGAATATCAGCAAGTGCTCTTTTCTGGAATGGGAATAATTCTACTTTCATGGTTACCTCCCTGTATTGATTCTGAAATTATCCAGATAATCTCTGTAAAGCTGATAGCAGGCCTTACCCTCATACGTTCGGATCATTGTTCGATAAGCCGACTCTGAATCCGTCACAATAAACACGGTCTGAATTTCCGGATGCTGATCTAATTGCGTATCAAACTCGGAATAATATATCTCGTCGATAAGGATTGCCATCTTATTCTCTGGCAAGATAAGCATATCTGGAAGCGTGTCACTTTCAAGAGTCGGATATTTTCCAATAGCTCCGGCCTTCATCCAAAGCACCGGAAGTAACTCCTTGAACTGTCTGCCAAGGGCAACCGAGGTTTTGTCAAGAAAGCTCAGTTTGAAGAAGGCGGCGTTTGTCGGGAAGCCAGCAGACATAGGCCTTTCTATACCGAGATAATCACCTTTTAGTGGCACATTATTCGTGTCATGGCCTTCAATTGTACATACAGTTCGTGGCCATGTGATATATCGGGCAATTCCGAATCTCTCCCATTCTTCGTCTCCCGGATGTAATCCTTTCTTTGTTAGTGATTTAATTTCAGTTTCGGAAACCTCATTATTAGTAACCATAACACATCTACGGTGCCCACCATCTTCAATATTCAGAAGATTTAAAGCATGTAAGGTTGTTCCTGAACCAGAAAAGAAGTCAACTACAAGAGCATCCTTCTTATTTCCTACATAAAAGCGTAATGTATCCTCAACAGCATATAGCGACTTAGGAAACGGGAAGTTTCTTTTCGGAATAATCTTATCAATGAGATTCGTTCCATACGTACTGGCATCGTGCCAATCCCGTACCCACATTGTTTTTGGTTCCCTATCCTGTTCAGCATCCTCATTCCACTCTAATATCAGAGAGCCGTCTGAATCCCTTCCTGTTGCGATTAGAATTCCATCACGCAGCTGTTCTTTTTGCTTCTTTTTTAGAAAGACAACTGCCCACTGATCTCTTTTCTTGTTATAGGCACCTAATTTTGCAATACCCTGCTCCAAATAGGCTCGTAATGTTTCATGACCGAGTTGCCATCTGCCCTCGCTATCATCAGTTCTAATTGGCCACACCGCTTTTAATCCCGCAGCAGGCGGTCTTTTTTCCACATCATGTCTATCCGTTTCAAGTGGAAGCGGTTCTCCGACGAATTCTATTTTTTTCTTTTTCACGTCAATCCAGACTGGATAAAACAAATTCGGCGACTCTCTCCGCGAAGAACCTTTTGAGCCTCGCCGCAACATACTATTCCATATAGTATCCGTCTTCGATTCCTTAGCGTCAGGATTACTATTATCCGTAACGTCTAACATGGAATACTTTGACTTTTGTATGTTCATACTGCCAAACTGTAACAAGAATAAATATTCATCACATCTGGCGAACTGGCCAACTCTGGTAGATGCCTTTTTGTTAATTCGAGAGGTTATCATTTGCATACGTGCTTCTGGAAAAATTTCCTCCAGTAAGCAACCCAAGTGTAAATATTCCTTTTCATCAATAGTTACAATAAGGACAGAATCATTCGGATTCAACAGTTTCTTCGCAATTTTAAGGCGTTTTTCCATCATGGAAAGCCACTTGCTGTGACGATAAGCATCAGAGCTATCCACATAGTCGTTATTGTATTTCCAGTCCTTTGCACCAGTGTTATACGGCGGATCGATGTAGATGCAATCCACCTTCTCCGCATACAGATACTCCAGAAGCTGCAGCGCATGGTAATTGTCTGCCTCGATCAGCGTATGCCAAAGGCCGCTGTCCGGAGCGTTCTCCACAATATCAATCGGTTTCAGTGTCGGATAGATCGGCTCACCAAATTCAGCTACAGCAACGATCTCATCCAATTTGAAAGTTTTCTGCTCATGCGTTTCGCGGCGATCACAGAGTACCTCATCGTCGTCAATTTTTATGACAGTATATATATCACTTACATATCCGGTCTTCAGTGCGACCTTTGAGCCGGCACGAATCGGTACATCATAAAGCGGTGTGCATTCCGGTAAGTGCTCTTCAAACACCAATCCGAACTTCTTCTGTTTGAGCAATTTATTTGTCTCCTGCAGTATTCTCTCCTTAAGCGCAGGATCGTCAATCTGCTGGATCAGGTCTTGTAACAATGCCATAATGCCACCTCATTCTTCCGTTATCGTTTTTTCTTTGATATGATAATCAATTCCATGCTCTTGGCAGAATTTGATCACCTCTGCCGCACTCTCATTGTAAAAATGCTTATGTCCTTCATAGGCATTCGCTACCTTGCTGTAGTTTGTCCTCCCAAAAACAATCCAGTCTACAAAAGATACAGCTTCCAATATTTCATGTAGATCCTGTTCGACCATATTCGGCGTTGGGTAAGGCTCAATGCTCACCCACGTCCTGCAACCTGCATCATGTAATGCTCTCAAGGCTGCCAATCGTTCCGCACAAGGAACAGCTCCCGGCTCCATTTGCTCTCGGTAAGTCTCATCAAGCGTAATCAATGTGATGCCATATTCATTCTTCTTGGAAAGCTCTGCAAGCTCTATTGGCAACAGACCTTTTGTAAGTGTTGTGCATTTTATACCTGCGTCATTCAGTTTTCGGATAGCCGCTATGCTCATAGTAGCGACTTCCGGATATCCATTCATGAATGGATCTGTTGTAAAGCAAAGGTGTACCGACTGAATTTTATCTCTCAGCTTAGGTATTTCTTTGTTGAGCAATTCAAGCGTATTTGAGACCAGCACCGGCTCAAGCCAAGTGTCATAGTCTTTTATTTTGCCGAACCGCTTTTTCATCAGAAATGCATAACATGGATATCGACATCCATGCGCACATCCCTGCACATGATTCATTGTGTAGTCACCATACTCTACGCCTGTTTGGTAAAGCATGGATTTTCGTGTTATAGTTTTCAAGCCTATTTCATCCTCCGCCTATTTGTTCTTTAAAATATGATCTGCTATTCGTAGAGCGAGTCCTTGCGCTTTTGGGCTCTCGCTCGAAATGGCAAAGCAGAATAGGAACATCGGCGAGTTCCTGCTATTTCTGAAAATCCGAGCGTGTTTGGAAACACAGGGAAAGATAGTCTTGAGTCGGGAGAGGATGTATTCTTTTATATGATCCGGATTAGCGTCCTTAATTTTGCGCTCACCATCGTTCTGACCAGATTCATCCGGAAACAGATCGAAAAGTGTCATCTGTGGATCTTTTTTGTAAAACTCCTCACGCCATCCGGTATCTCCGAGTAAGCGGTCTATGCAGTCCTCCCATTTTTCATATTTCCCATTCTTCGGCAACATTCGTTCAAGAGCAGAAAACGGAAACAGATACCAAACGTCAATAGACTTCGTTTTTGCTACTGTTTCAAGCGTGGTCCAATTGACCTGAGTTGCATATGGATCTAAAAACAGAAGCCCTCTATTATACCGCCAGTCCTGCTCACGAATGATCTGCTCAAGTTTCTCATTGGCGTCACCACAGTAAACGCTGACGTTCCATTTCAATTCTGGAAACTCTGATTTCACCATTGCCCATAGTTCTGCCGCTTTGTCCTCATCTTTTTCGATAAAGAAGTAATGGTCAAATTTTTTATCCGCCGACAATGCTCTCTTGGCAGAACCCACAAGATACTGCCCACCATCACTGGTTTCTATCTCACCTGTTCCAGCGAAGGCGTCAATATAAATCTTCTTGAACTTCTTGTTTTGTAAAGCGATAAGATACGCATCCAAATAGCTCGCGAAGATATTCAGTTTCTCCTCTGTCCAGTTACCGCCGAATTTCTGTGACGCCGTCATTAATTCCTACACCTCTTCTATATAAAACTCAGTCTCATGAAGAGAAAGAGATTACTGTTTCCTTATTCCCAGTTATATCATTTACAATCTGCTCAATCTTTGCTCCAAAGCAACTTGTTAGATCGTGTTTTATTTCATTCCGAAATCCCTCAGATGGAAAGATTGGATGGTTGTCCAGAAGTTTCCACATTTCATCCAGAGGCACCTGCTTATGACCTTTCAAAGACCGACTCAAATACCTTGCGATATCAATCACATGAAGACATGACTCATCCTCGTCTATCGTAATCTCGCCAAAAAAGTCAAAGGACAGCTGCCGGTTTTCAGCTGATCGTTTGGTAGAGGACTGTGCACCGAATACTTTCCACGCACTTTTCTTACATAACTTGAAACCTTCTTTATTGCTTGTGCAATGGATCAGGTTATATACAAGTGTGTTCTGTGTGTTGTAGAAAGGAACTGCAGAAACGTAATATCTGCGAGAACCCTTGAGGGAATCAATAATTTCCTCCACCCTTGCTTCATAAGCTGATTTATCGCTTCCGTAAGGCACCAGCTTCTCAAAATCCTCCAGATAGGTATTCTCATACTTTGCCTTCGTCGTCTTTCTCTTGGTGCTCGTAATTGCTCGAACTGGATCAGAAACCATATGATTTATCATGACCTCTCCCCAGTTACGGAAAAACGGTAGAAGCGCCTCCCAATCAATGTTTGCATCGTATGGATCATAGAGCAGAAAATAATGCAGGTGCCCAGTCCCATACAACTGTGGTCCGATAGTCCGGAGAAGTTCATGTGCATCGCTGCATGATGTGACGATCTTGAAATTTCTCTCATCCAGCGGGAGGTGCTTTTTGAGTTCATCCACTCTGGCCTTGTCTTTATCGTTCAGATAAATATGAATGTTTTTATCTGTATAGGTCCTTGCTGCTTCTTGAAGTGCCTCGGATACTCGTACTGCTGTGCCTTTCACCGATTGTCCGGCACCGTCTGTATACATTCCGCTGTTACACATGCAATCGATAAAGATCAGCCCGTTGCAGGATTCATTCAGCAATAATTTCTGTGCCCACGATTTTATATATTCCTCAATCAGTTCAAACTTTTTAATCGTATGAGGACTGGCCTTATCGATTACATTTTTCCTTCTACCGGGCATCTTATCGCTCACTCCTTTAGTCTCGTCATTTTCCTCTGTAGGAATTAGTTCCATAATATTGCCAATATCATAGTTCGGTATTTTACATATCTTTATAAGGACTTCCATACTTACGATTTCTCGAGAGAGTTTTGTAACGGAAGCTCAACTGATACCGGTCTCTATCTGTAAGTTCTTTTCTTCACATCTTTGTCTATCAGTATTTTCCATAATTTTTGTAACCAACTTCCATAGCAGTCCCATTGTCTTCGTTAGTAGGTTACTTCCAATAATATTTACACGAACATATTTTATCATAATCGCGACAAAAATACAAGGTTATTCTTCATGTTCACTCAAATTATTTGCTCGGATTTACCTCTCATTTTCATGAAAATCGTATAAATTTAAACCGAGAAAATCTCCCCTTAAGGAAAATGTGCCTTACAAATATATTTTTAGACAATGAATGCAATTATACCATATGAAAGTGTTTCAATGCTTCCATAATCGCCGCTTCTTTCTCTGGAGAGCATTGCGGCTGCTTCGCGTCCTCCGATTTCGGCTTATTATAATTTTCCCGTTCAATTATCCCACACTTGCGTTTAATCTGCGCAATATAAAGACTGCTGACTTTTAATCCGTTGTGTTTCAACACATAATCCTTAATCTGCTCATATGTTGCCTGACCTCGTTTATCCTGCACTAATTCTTCCACGTCCACATCAATATTGATATGCACCTGACTTGTTCTCAGAACTAACTGACATACCGTCTCCACATGGCAGGTATCCGGGAACATATCACAGCCGGCGGTTCTTGTTATCTTATATCCACCGCTGCACAGCATTTTTGTATCTCTTGCGAGCGTTGCCGGGTTACATGATACATACACAATTCGTTCCGGCGCCGCCGCAAGCACCGCTTCCAGCATTTTCGTGTCCGAACCTTTTCGCGGAGGATCAAGAATCACCACGTTCGGACGTTCACCGTGCTTTATCAGCTTCGGCACTATATCCTCCGCGTTTGCCGCATAAAATTCTGCATTTTCTATTCCGTTTGCTGCCGCATTATCCCGAGCGTCCTCAATCGCTTTTTCCACTGCTTCGACTCCGGTTACACGCTTAGCCCGCTTTGCGGCGAGAAGCGAGATCGTACCTATTCCACAGTAAATATCCATTACCGTATCCGTTTCATCCAAATCGGCATACTCCATTGCTTTGCCGTAAAGCTGCTCTGTCATCACAGGGTTTACCTGAAAAAAGCTGTTAGGTGAAATTTTAAAGCTTATTCCGCTTATTTCGTCCTCAATATAATCCGCTCCGTACAGAGTTATATTCTTTGTTCCAAGACCATGACTGCGCTTTGCGGTATTTACGTTCAATATGATGCTCTGCAGCTCCGGCACTGCCATCCTAAGCTTCTCGACAAGCAGTTCCGGCTTTGGCAGACGGTTTCCGTTTACCGACAGCACAGCCATCATATTTCCGCTTACGCGAGACACTCTTGTAAACAGCATTCTCACTGCACCCTTGTGCGTGCGCTCATCATAAGGCTTAAGCCCTGCTTCCTCCATATATCCCGTAACTGCGGCGATTATTTTGTTGTTTCTTACGTCACCCGTCAGACAGTCACCGAGCGGAATAACCCTATGTGTTTTCGGTGCGTAAAAGCCAAAGACCGTTTTTCCGTCCTGCTCAGCTGCATGGAATACCATTTTGTTCCTGTATCTCTCAGGCTTATCCATTCCGAGCATTTCATTAATCTTAAAATCCCGGAAACCGCCTATACGCCTCATCGCATTTTCGATTACCGCCTTCTTTGCCGCAAGCTGCGCTTCATAGCTCATATGCATCAGCGCACAGCCTCCGCATACAAAAAAAAGGGGGCATTTAGGCTCGATGCGCATAGGCGACGCTTCGAGAAGCTCAGCCGCTTCAGCTGCGGCATAGCTCTTCCTTACCGTCGTTACGCGCACACGTACTCTGTCCCCGGCAGCGGTAAACGGAACAAAAACAGCCATTGAACCAATATGACCAATGCCGTTTCCGTCCGATGAAACGCTCTCTATTGTAAGCTCGTACTCGTTTCCCGCTTCTATTTTCATATATCTATCCTCAAATTATCTTTCGCCCTCAGGCTCGCCGAATACCGGCAGACCGTTTTCATCATACTCAAATATCTGTGCCCTTGCATGACGGTTCGGATCGTATAACGGGTCTCCGTCAATTTCCTTATAGCTTCTGCAATGGTAGATTAAAACGTCTCTGCCGTTCTCTGTTGTAAAGCAATTGTGTCCCGGTCCGAACATTTCCTGTCCCGCACTGCTCTTGAATACCGGGTGGCTGATTTTATGCCAGCTTTTTGCATCAAGCCAGTCTGAATCCTTATAAGCCCAGAGCATTCCCATGCAATAACGCCAGCCCGTATCCGATGCGGAAAATGTCATTATTACTTTGTCGCCGTGCATGAGAACTGCCGGCCCTTCGTTTACTGCAAAACCCTGCTTTTCCCATAAGTATTCCGGCTTTGTAATCATAACGGCATTACTGTCAAGAGTCCATGGATTTTTCATCCTTGCCACATAAATACATGAACCTATCTCCTCATTCGGCTTCTGCGCCCAGAATACATACTGCATGCCGTTGTGTACAACACTCGTCATATCAAGCGAAAAGCTGTCCTCCGGAAGAATTATTCTTCCCTTCTCAGTCCATGCTCCGGTAATCGGATCCTCGTCCGTGCATTCAAGCACATACGGACGTATATTCCACTTATCATCCTTCGGAGCCGACGTAAAGTATATATACCACTTTTCGTTAATCCTGTGAAGCTCCGGAGCCCAGATATGCTCGCTCATTTCACCCTCTTTGTGCGCTCTCCAGATAACTGTGCGGGGTGCGTCGCGGAGACTGTCAAGCGTATCGGCACATCTTAACTCAATGCAGTCATACTGAGGAACAGAACCTGTAAAATAATACTTTCCGTTATGATTATATACCCACGGATCCGCGCGTCTTAACACGAGCGGATTGCGGAAATTTGTTTCATCACTATACATATTCATAATACATTCCTTTTCCCTATAAAGATATTCTTTCATATTCTATCACGAAATTTAATCATTGTAAATGGTTTTCATAACAAAAATATCATTTTGTAATATTATTAAAAAATGAAGTCGTTCACAAGCCAAAATACTGTTAAAAATGCGAAAATCCCAATCTGTAAAAAGTATCTATTGACATTTTCCTTTAATTCTGTTAAAATATAATAGTATATTAGTAAATCAAGATAATTATATAAGGGGGAATCACACTTGAAAATGACCGGCGCCGAAATGGCAGTCAGAACACTGGAAAAGAACGGTGTAAGCGTAATCTTCGGTTATCCGGGTGCGTCAAACGCTCCGTTTATCGACAAGCTTTCATTTTCATCGATACAGCATTGCCTCACCCGTAACGAGCAGGGAGCGGCACACATGGCGTCCGGCTATTCAAAGGCGACAGGCCGTGTAGGCGTATGCACCGCAACCTCCGGTCCGGGAGCGACAAATCTTATCACAGGTATCGCAACCGCTTACATGGATTCGGTTCCGATGGTTGCGATAACGGGTCAGGTTTCCACAAACCTTGTCGGTAAGGATGCGTTTCAGGAGGTTGATATTACGGGAGCTACTCTGCCGTTCACAAAGTACAGCTATCTCGTAAAGGATGTTTCACAGATTCAACGGGTTATTGATGAAGCGTTCTACATTGCTTCAACAGGCAGACCGGGTCCGGTTCTTATTGATATTCCGGTTGATGTTCAGCTTCAGGAATATAATTATCCCGAAAGAGATGTAAAGGCGGACGCAAGAGGCTATAAGCTTATCGGAAAAGCAAACGAATCACAGCTCAGAAAAGTTGCGGAAGCACTCAAGGCTTCCAAAAAGCCTGTTATCCTCGCGGGCGGCGGTATTGTTGTTTCAGACGCGGTTGAGGATTTCAGACGTCTTATCAGAATGACGGATATTCCATCGGTACATACTCTCATGGGGCTCGGAGTGCTGCCGTCAGATTCCGAAAAGAATTTCGGAATGATTGGCTCTCACGGTGCAAAATGGGCGAATAAAATATTCAACAGTTCTGATCTTGTGATTGTTATGGGATCGCGTCTCGGCGACAGAACAATCGCAAATGCACAGGGACTTGAAGCAGCACAGAAGGTTATTCATATAGATATTGATCCGGCAGAAATCGGTAAAAATATTCAGCCGCTTATCCCGGTTGTCGGTGACATTAAGGATGTTATCGCACAGCTTATCCCGCTACTCCGCGGATACAAGGCTGACAGCGCATGGGTCAAGGAGGCAAAGGATATACGTTCGAAATTTACGATGACAGCCGTTTCGGATGACAAGGGCGCAGTCAATCCGCGTTACTTCCTTGAAATGCTTTCAAAGAAAATCGGCTCGGAATGTATACTTACCACAGAGGTTGGTCAGAATCAGATTTGGTGTGCGCAGCATTTCACCGTTAAGGAGCCGCGCCGTTTCCTCACAAGCGGCGGCTTCGGCACAATGGGATACGGACTTCCGGCAGCAATCGGCGCGTCAAAGGCAGTTAAAGACGGAGTTGCTCCGAAGCTCCCGGTTATTGCGGTGGCGGGTGACGGCTCATTCCAAATGGATCTTCCTGAGCTTGGCACAATGTGCCAGCATGGAACACCGGTTAAAATTATCATTTTTAAGAATGATCGTCTAGGCATGGTTCATGAGCTGCAGCATAACCTTTATAAGTCAAATTATCAGGCAGTACATATTGACGGAAGTCCGAACTTTAATATACTTGCGGACGCATACGGCGTCAGAAACGGACATGCCTGCAAAAACAGTGAGGTTGACGCGGCAATTGATGAGATGATGGCTGACGACAAGGCATATATTCTTGTCGTTGAGGTTGACCCGTTCGAGCCTACGCTCGAAAAATTTGACGAAAGCAGAAAGGCTTGACACAGGAGGTTCAGTAATGGAAGGAAATTATATTTTATCCGTACTGGTTGAAAACCATGCCGGTGTACTTTCAAGAGTTGTCGGACTTTTCACCAGACGAGGCTATAATATCAACTCGCTTTCGGTTGGAACAACCCAGGACGAAAGCATATCTAGAATAACAATTGCGGTTAAGGGTGACGAGCAGATTATCGAGCAGATTTCAAAGCAGGTTTCAAAGATGGTTGAGGTTCTCAAGATCAAGGTTCTCAGAGAGGACGAGCTTGTATGCCGTGAGCTTGCTTTAATCAAGGTTAAGTCAACCCCTAAGACACGAGGCGAAATCATGGAAATAACATCCATATTCCGCTCCAACATAGTTGACGTTTCTCAAAATACTCTTACAATAGAGCTGAGCGGAAACAGAAAGAAGCTTAACGCGTTTCTGTCAATGGTGGAGCCGTACGGTATTGAAGAAATTTCACGTACGGGCGTTACAGCCATAGAAAGAGGCACGAATACGTTAAAGCTTGACAAATAACATACGCTATATCCCCTCTTAAGGGATACAAAGCTCCCGGTTTTTACCGGCTGCAATAATATAAATTTTACGGAAAGAGGTAATTCCAATGGCAAAAACATTAGGCCGTGAGGCAAAGGTATTCTATGAGTCAGATTGTGACTTAAAGCTCTTACAGGGCAAGACAGTTGCAATTATCGGCTACGGCTCACAGGGTCATGCGCACGCAAAGAACTTAAAGGACAGCGGCGTTAACGTAATAGTTGGTTTAAGAGCAGGCTCAAAGAGCGCTGCAAAGGCAGAAGCATACGGTATCCCGGTATACGAGACAGCTGAGGCTGCAAAGAAAGCAGATATCATCATGATTCTTACACCGGATGAGAAGCAGGCTGATATTTATAAGAACAGCATTGAGCCGAACCTTGAGGAAGGCAATATGCTTATGTTTGCGCACGGCTTCAACATTCACTTTAAGCAGATTGTTCCGCCGGCAGGCGTTGACGTAACAATGATTGCTCCGAAGGGACCGGGTCATACAGTTCGTTCAGAGTACGAAGAAGGCAAGGGTGTTCCGTGTCTCGTGGCTGTTGAGCAGGACGCTACAGGCAAGGCTCTTGACTTGGCTTTAGCTTACGGCGCAGGTATCGGCGGCGCAAGAGCGGCTATTCTCGAAACAACCTTCCAGTGCGAAACAGAAACAGACCTTTTTGGTGAGCAGGCAGTTCTCTGCGGCGGCGTTACAGCCTTAATGCAGGCAGGCTTCGAAACATTGGTTGAAGCGGGCTATGACCCGAGAAACGCTTACTTCGAGTGTATTCACGAGATGAAGTTAATCGTAGACCTTATCTACGCAGGCGGCTTCAGCAAGATGAGATATTCAATTTCAGATACAGCTGAATTCGGCGACTATGAGACAGGCAAGAGAATGGTCACACCGGAAACAAAGGCTGAGATGAAGAAGGTTCTTGAGGAAATTCAGGATGGTACATTCGCTTCAAAGTGGATTGCTGAGAACAAGAACGGCAGGGCACACTTCACTGCTACAAGACAGCTTAAGAAGGAGCACCAGCTTGAAAAGGTCGGCGAGGAAATCAGAAAGTTCTATGCATGGAGCAAGGAAGACAAGTACGCTGAATAATTGCTGAATGGTTTCAGAAAATAACAGCAGCAGTAAAACAAGGGAAAGGTTAGAACCTTTCCCGAGCTTTTGCGGCTGCTGCTTTTTATTACAAAAAGGGAGCCCGATACATGAGGATAGGAAACTTTGAAACAAAAAACAACATATTTCTTGCGCCGATGGCAGGCGTAACAGATTTGTCATTTCGCCGGATATGTGCGCGTTACGGCGCGGGCATGACCTACTCGGAAATGGTAAGCGCAAAGGGACTTTGGTACAAGGACAAGAAAACAGCTTCGCTTATGCGGATTGCTCCCGACGAGCGTCCGACGGCAATCCAGATTTTCGGCTCCGAGCCTGATATAATGGCTGCTGTGATTCCGCAGGTCATGGAATTTAATCCTGATATAATTGACGTCAATATGGGATGTCCCGCCCCGAAAATCGTAAATAACGGCGACGGGAGCGCACTCATGAAAAATCCCAAGCTGATGGGCAGGATTGTCCGTGCGGTATCAGATGTTTCGCCCGTTCCGGTCACGGTTAAATTCCGCAAGGGCTGGGACAGTGACAGCGTGAATGCGCTTGAATGCGCAAAGATTCTTGAAGCTAACGGCGCCTCGGCTGTTACCGTCCATGGACGAACGCGCCAACAGTTTTACAGCGGCAATGCGGATTGGGAAATAATAAAAGAAATCAAGAAGGCGCTCTCAATACCGGTTATCGGAAACGGAGATATTTGGAGCGCTGAGGATGCCGGGGCAATGCTTGACTACACCGGCTGTGACGCGGTAATGATTGCGCGCGGCGCGGAAGGCAATCCGTTCATCTTCCGGCAGACGCTTGAGCTTCTGGAAACCGGCACGGTAAGCTTTAGCCCTTCGCCTGCCGACAAGGCAAAACAGGCATTGGAGCATACGCGTATGCTTGTATCTGAAAAGGGGGAAAGCCGCGGAATAAAAGAAGCGAGAAAGCACATTGCATGGTATATCAAGGGTCTGAAGGGCGCCTCGGCTTTAAAAAGCAAAATTTTTACAATCAGCGAATTTGATATATTGGAACGGCTTTTAAATGACTATGTTGAGCAATTACAATAAATTTAATTTTATTTTTTAAATCACTTGAAATGGCTCGTAATTTGTGGTAAAATAGTGTCAAATATTATACACTGAAAGGAGAAACTACAATGGTTGATAAATTTGCTAAGGAAGGGCTTACCTTTGATGATGTACTTCTCGTACCGCAGGCTTCAGAGGTTACTCCGGATATGGTTGACCTTTCCACTCACTTAACAAAGGATATTAAGCTCAATATCCCGTTTATGTCATCAGCTATGGATACAGTTACAGAAGCTGAAATGGCTATCGCTATTGCTCGTGAGGGCGGTATCGGTATTATTCACAAAAATATGACGATTGCCGAGCAGGCGGCAGAGGTAGACAAGGTAAAGCGTTCGGAAAACGGTGTTATTGCCAATCCGTTCAGCCTTTCAAAGGAACACACTCTCCAGGATGCGGATAATCTTATGAGCCGTTATAAAATTTCAGGTGTTCCGATTGTTGATGATGATAATGTTCTCATAGGTATTATAACAAACCGTGACCTCCGTTTTGAAACAGATTATTCAAAGCCGATTAAAGACGTCATGACCACATCAGATTTGGTTACCGCACCTGAGGGTACAACCCTTGCGCGCGCACAGGAAATTCTTGCAAAATACAAGGTTGAAAAACTTCCGATTGTTGATTCCGACAATCGTTTAAAGGGACTTATTACAATTAAAGATATAGAAAAGGCTATCCGTTATCCGCACAGTGCAAAGGACAAGCACGGCCGCCTTCTTGCTGGTGCGGCAATAGGTGTAACGGCAGACTGCCTGGACAGAGTTAAGGCTCTTGTTGAGGCAGGGGTTGATGTAGTATGCTTAGACAGCGCACACGGTCATTCAAAGAATATCATTAATAAGCTGAAAGAAATCAAGTCCGCTTATCCGGAGCTTCCGGTAATTGCCGGAAATATTGCTACAGCAGAGGCTGCCGAAGCATTAATTGAGGCCGGCGCCGACTGTATCAAAATTGGTATCGGACCGGGTTCCATCTGTACAACAAGAGTTGTATCGGGTATCGGAGTTCCGCAGGTTACAGCTATCTATGACGCATGCCAGGCAGCGAAGAAGCATGGTGTTCCTTGTATTGCCGACGGTGGTATCAAATACAGCGGTGACTGCGTAAAGGCTATTGCGGCAGGTGCGGATGTTATTATGATGGGAAGTCTCCTCGCAGGCTGTACAGAGAGTCCGGGAGAGGAAGAAATTTTCCAGGGCAGGCGCTTTAAGGTATACCGAGGCATGGGTTCGCTTGCGGCTATGGAAAAGGGTTCAAAGGACCGTTATTTCCAGACCGGCTCCAAGAAGCTTGTTCCGGAAGGCGTAGAGGGCCGTGTTCCGTATAAGGGCTCATTATCGGATACAATATTCCAGTTGGTCGGCGGTCTGCGCTCAGGTATGGGTTACTGCGGCACACCGGATATCAAATCTCTTAAGGAGAACGGCAAGTTTATCAGAATTACGGGAGCGGGTCTTAAGGAAAGCCATCCGCATGATATTTATATAACAAAGGAAGCTCCGAACTACAGCTATTCACAGAACTGATGAAAAATAAATAAAAACCTCTTGCAAATCGGGACACATTGTAGTATAATAGAGGTAATAATATTATCAGGAGGCACATAATGAAAAGCTTTGACATCCGCACAAAAATATATTTCGGCGAGAATTCACTTGATCGTCTTGCCGATATTCCATATAAAAAAGCTCTTATAATAACAGATCCGTTCGTAGAAAAAAGCGGTATGCTGCTTATGATTACATCGCGTTTGCAGGAGGGCTTCACAGAATATCAGGTATTCAGCGATGTTGTACCGGATCCTCCGCTTGATAAGATTGCAAAGGGCGTTAAGGTTCTTCTTGAATATGATCCGGACGTGGTTATTGCAATCGGCGGCGGAAGTGCGATTGACTCTGCAAAGTCTATCCGCGAATTTTCAGCACGTTCATCTCAGAAGGAGATTGCGCTGATTGCTATCCCGACAACGTCAGGAACCGGATCGGAGGTAACAAGCTTCGCGGTTGTTACCGATAAGGAAAACGATGTTAAATATCCGCTTGTTTCGGAGTCGATGCTTCCGACAGAAGCAATTCTTGACGCGGCGCTTGTAAAAAGTGTTCCTGCCAATGTAACGGCAGACACGGGAATGGACGTTCTTACGCATGCTATCGAGGCATATGTAAGCATAAACAATAACGAATTCAGTGCCGCGCTTGCAGAAAAAGCGATTGAAATCTGTTCAGGTTTCCTGCTTCGTTCATATCTCGACAACAATGATACGCACGCAAGGCAGAAAATGCACGTTGCATCATGCTTGGCGGGACTGGCATTTAACTCGGCGTCATTGGGACTGAATCATGGTATTGCTCATGCGCTGGGCGCGAAATTCCATATTCCGCACGGACGCGCCAATGCTATGGTGCTTCCTCATGTAATTGAGTATAATTCGGACATTTCAAAGCATTCCAAGAGCAAGAAGGAGTACCCGAAATGCGTTGAGAAGTACTGCAATGTTGCAAAGCTGCTCGGAGTAAACAATTTCAATGAGATTACAACAATCCGCGCTTTGGTAGGCTGGATTCAGTTTATGATGAAAGAAATGAATATTCCGCTTTCAATCTCGCAGCTTGGTATTGACAAGAGTACATATATGAACGCTGTTGAGGGCATGGCTGAAAAAGCCATTGCGGACGGATGCACGGCGACAAATCCGAGAGTTCCGTCAAAAGCTGAGGTTTGCCTCATTCTCGAGCATATGTATGATTAAAATAAACGAGGCTGCAGCTTTGCTGCAGCCTTGTTCTACAAGAGGTGACAAATGATGATTCATCTTATACGTCATTTTATGACGATTACAAAACACCGCCATATGGTTATCCGCCATTGCTTCAAGGCGGGAATTCTGTGGCGCGGACTGATGCATGATTTATCCAAATACAGTCCGATTGAATTTTTTAACGGCGCAAGATATTACCTCGGCACGAAAAGTCCTACAGTCGCAGAGCGTCTTGACAAAGGCTATTCCGATGCATGGCTGCATCACAAGGGCAGAAACAGGCATCATTTTGAGTACTGGACAGATTACTCAAATTCAACAAAAAAGCAGGAGCCTGTTAAAATGCCGTTGAAATATGTAAAGGAAATGTTTTGCGACAGAGTTGCCGCCGGTAAAATCTATAACGGAAAAAATTATACAAACGATAATCCCATTGATTACTACAGAAAGGGCTGTGCCAAGACGTCAATGCATCCGGAAACGGCGGCGTTGCTTGAGAGCTGGCTCTTAATGCTTCAACAGGAGGGTGAAACAAAAACCTTCAAACACATACGTAATATGAAAGGCGATTATTGATAATGAAACGTATCATACGTTTGATCTATTCAAACAAGCTGTTTGCAATACTGATGCTTGCAGTTCAGCTTGCAATACTCGTATTCGGTATATGGTGGCTGACAGATTATCAGATATATTTTCATACAGTTTATATAATCTTTACAGCCGTACTGATTATTTATGAAATAAACAGAGCTGAAAACCCAACGTTCAAAATGACGTGGCTGCTGATTATAGCGCTTGTTCCGGTTTTCGGAGCGCTGCTGTATCTTTATACGCGGCTTGATATAAGCACAAAAGCAGTTCGCGATACGCTTGACAAGGCGCTGGAATACGTCCGCGCAGAAGCCCCTGATGATTCAGAGCTTATTGATACTCTTAATAAGGAACATTCAGAGGTTACCGGAATTGCAAATTTTCTGTCAAAATACGGTGCGTCCCCGGTTTTTAAGGATACGGCGGTTAAATATTATTCTCTCGGTGACTATATGTTTGAGGATATGCTGAAAGAGCTTAAAAAAGCCGAGCATTTTATATTTCTCGAATTTTTCATAATTAACCGTGAAGGAAAGATATGGCCCGAAATACTTTCGGTTTTGAAGCAAAAAGTGCGCAGCGGAGTAGAGGTGCGGGTCATTTATGACGGAATGGGCTGTCTTACGACTCTTCCTAAATATTACGAGGAGGAGCTGAATGCCGCAAATATAAAATGCAGAACATATCTCCCGGTTCAGCCGCTTTTATCCACCTACCAAAATAACCGTGACCATAGAAAAATTTTGGTGATTGACGGCAAAACGGCCTTTACCGGCGGTGTAAACCTTGCCGACGAATATGCAAATCTTATTGAACGCTTCGGACACTGGAAAGACACCGGCGTGCGTTTAAGGGGAAGTGCAGCGGCGGGCTTTACGGGGCTGTTTCTGCAAATGTGGAATGGAATTGAAAAATATGACACGCCTGTGCAATGCCGCAGCTACATGGCGGCTGCGGAGCCTGTAAAGACAGAGGGAATAGTCATTCCGTATACCGATTCTCCGCTTGATGATACCAATGTGGGGCTGAGAGTATATATTGACATGATTAACCGCGCAAACAGGCATATTAATATAGCGACGCCCTATCTTGTGCTTGACGATGAGCTTTACAACGCGCTTCGATACGCGGTTCAGCGCGGAGTTAAGGTAAAAATCATACTTCCGCATATACCTGATAAGAAATACGCATTTTGGCTGGCAAGGACTTACTATCCGCAGCTGATAAACAGCGGTGTAAAAATTTATGAATATACTCCGGGCTTTATACATGCTAAAATGCTTGAATGTGATGGGAAGAGTGCGGTTGTCGGAACTGTGAATTTTGATTACAGAAGCTTGTTCCTGCATCATGAATGTGCCGCATTTCTGTATAACGTTCCGGAAATCGCGGATATAACTGAGGATTTTTCGGATACACTCTATCTTTGTCAGAGAATTACGATGAGAGAATACAAGAAATTCAATATCGTTTCGAAATTTGTCGGGAAGTTAGTAAAGCTTGTTGCACCCTTGATTTAATATGGAATACGGAGGGCATTAACCCTCCGTTTCTTATTTCAATAATATAAGAACCTATCCGTAAATGAAAATAAGAGCATCTTGCTTGAAGATTTTCCGTAATATTGCCCTAAAAATCTTCGGCATACGCCGGTATACATCGGATTTTGGGGATAATCTGACGAAAAATCCGACTTTGCAATATGTGCTTCTTTAATTACGGATAGGTTTTAAGCGGTATTTCCTGATTTGAATTTAAAACAGCAGTATGTTAATCCTTAAATGAAGGATGGCTGAAATCGGATTTTTTGAATGGATTATCCTCCGGTGACGGCTCGGAAAGGCTGAAATACATTTTTGCAGCCTTGGTTGTGCCGAAATCACGGTTAGAGCCGGTATTCTGTACCTTGTTGAATGCCGCGCGGAACATTGCATTATGCGCTTCTTCGCGGTTAAGAAGAAAATCAATTGTTTCTCTTACATACTTGTCATTAATCTGACGATATAAATACTCGTAAACAACCTTGGCGCGCTGCTCGGAGGCTATATTGGAAAGCAGATCGGCGCATAAGTCACCTGTCACGCTTACATAATCGGCAGTCCATGAATATCCTGAAGAATTGATAAGCCCCGGATTTAAGCCGGTTAATACGTGCGTTTCAATTTCTCCGGCGGTAACTCCCTCATAATCGACATCATGCCCGTTAAGCATATTTATGGCTGCGGAAACCATTTCCATATGGCTTAACTCCTCAGCGGCAATATCCTGAAATAAATCCTTGATTTCCGGGTCTTTGATTCGGAAGCTCTGTGAAAGATACTGCATTGCAGCCTTAAGCTCGCCGTTCGCACCTCCGAGCTGCTCCTGAAGCAGCACAGCATACTGTGGATTGGGCTTTTCTATTCTCACAGGGTGAAATAAAATTTTTTCGTGTTTAAACATGGCGTACACTCCTAATATATTATTTATTAGTATAATGTGCAGCTGCCGTAAAAATATACGGAAAAAATTTATTGCTTGATTTATTGACTGTTTGTCCTGTCTGTGATAAAATAATATTAAAATATAAATCAGAGTTTAAAAAGGTGTTAATATGCAGATAAGAGAAATGACAATAGATGATTATGATGATGTGTATGCATTGTGGATAAGTACAGACAATATGGGATTAAGAAGCCTCGACGACTCAAAAGAAGGTATTGATTATTTTCTGAAAAGAAACCCACATACAAATTTCATTGCTGTTATGGATAATAAGATAATAGGTGTAATCCTATGCGGAAATGATGGCAGACGGGGATATATTTATCATACGGTAGTTCGTAAAGATGTACGCAATCAAGGAATAGCAACACAACTCATAAACACAGCCGTTAAGGCTTTGCAAAAAGAAAATATAACAAGGGTTTGCTTAAATGTTATGAAAACAAATGAAGACGGTAAAAACTTTTGGATAAATCGCGGCTGGAAGGAAAAAGAATTTTTGGGCTTTTACAGTAAGTCTATTACCGATAAGGAAAATAAGCCGCTGTTTGAATTATAACATAAAAATTAGAATGAGGAAATAAGTATATGCTTAAAATAAGAAAAATGACATTATACGATTATGATGATGTATATAATTTGTGGGTATCTTGTGTTGGTATGGGATTAAATAACATTGACGATTCAAAAGACGGAATTGGCAGGTTTTTGAAAAGAAATCCTGATACTTGTTTTGTATCGGAATATGAAAACAGGGTAGTTGGAGTAATAATGGCAGGAAATGACGGTCGCAGAGGTTACATATATCACACATCGGTAAATTCTAAATATCGAAATCAAGGTATTGGTTCAAAATTAGTTGATACTGCAATAAATGCGTTAAAAAATCAAGGCATAAATAAAGCTGCATTAGTTGTATTTAACAAAAATGAAAACGGTAATGCTTTTTGGGAAAAACAAGGTTTTACTGTGCGGGAAGATTTAGTATACCGAAACAAATCTCTTGCAGAGATGATAAGAATTGATACATAAAGTGTTGCATATAAAGCAAAAGGTATATCACAGTTAAATGCGATATACCTTTTAACTATATAATACCCTTTTATTCTATCAAGCTAAGCCGGTTATTTAACCGAAAAAGCGGTTATATGCTTTTTATACGGGTCATAACTGTATTTTATGCCGGAATTTGTATCATTACCGAAGTAATACTCATATTCCGAAAGGGGAATATATTCCTCGGAATTGAATATGTCGGTGCTGACGTTGTTTACGGAGTAACCGTTTTTCCTAAGGTCAGACGCCTTTATGTAATCAGCCGAGCCGATGGAGTAAAGCGTAAGCGTTTTACCGTCAAGCGTAAATGTATAGTCGCTTCGTACAAAACGCGCAGCAGCTTGATTGTAGGCAGAGGCGTCAAGGGGCATAACGTGCATACTGTTCAGCTCCAGCTGCTTATAATCGCGGAAATTTCCCGAAATATCCGTGTTCTTGAAATACAGATAATTTCCGTTCTCGGAGAAAACCGGGTCGCTCATACAAATGTCATATCGGCGGGCGATGCTGTACGCATTATATATAAGCCCGTTGTCAAGGGTTACATAATATTCGTATGCTGTGCCGCCGTGAGAAAGTCCGCCGTACTGCCTTGCTGTAAGCATTTTGTTATTGCTGTGAATTATCCGGTTGTAATTTGGCTGCCATAAACGATAATCAAGAATAACTTTTTGCGCGTCCGCAGAGCTGCCGAACTGACGCTGCGATGTGTTCAGCGATAAGAGGCGCTTTGAATTATCATAATTAAAGCTCATGAGATACGGGTATCTGCCGAAGTTCGAAAGACTTCCTGTCTGACCAAGCTCCTCAACCTTTGCAACCATTTTTCCGTTAATCGCATATGCGGTTACAGATTGACCGTTTACAACTGCCGTTATATCTGTATCGTAATAGTATCCTGCTGTTTCACCTACAGTGCCGCGGGAAACATAGGGATAAAATGAGCTTGACGGCTCGCCCGTTTTGGTTAAAAATACCGTTCTGATATTGTCGTTGTAATAGAGGGTAAAGCCGTACGGCTCTAAATCCTCCAATGCAATCAGGGTTTCGCCGTCAATGCTGTAGCTCGGAATTGCACGTCCGTCAATCTGTGTCAGTATGTCGGTGGTATAAATCGTTCCGGCAATGTCTCCGACTGCGGCTGAAACTGATGCCGCACTGAAAAGCATAACCGATGCTGCCGCTGTCGTGAATAATAATTTTTTCATAGTGAAAAACTCCTTTCGTTTTTTTCTTTGTTGTAATTATTATATCAAATCGCTGTAAAAAAACAAGCTTTTCAGCATGAACTGCCAACAAAAGAGCATGAACTGCCTATAGCAGCTTTTCAAGTTCCCGTTTTTCGCTCGGAGTCAGCTCCACAATTCCGGCTATAATATCAATCAGCTGTTCAAGTCTGCCGTTTTCGAGGGTGTTGTCGAGCATACGCACAAGCAGCTTTTGCTGTAGTATGCTCAGCTTTGTAAATATCCTTGGCTCCGCATAGTAAAGCGCGGAAATCAGATTGTCAAGACGCCCGCGCCGTGACTCATCCTCC
Source organism: bacterium (assembly GCA_030536655.1). Lineage (GTDB taxonomy): Bacteria > Bacillota > Clostridia > UBA1381 > UBA1381 > UMGS1958. The sequence goes on from JAUNPN010000011.1 coordinate 32,777, forward strand.
GGCGAATGTCCGAGCGGCGGGTAAGCTTTGTTTATGCGCAGCTCCGTAAGCAGCTTTTCGGTATTCTGCTTCACAAACGGCGCACGCTTTTCGATAAGCAGCTTTTCAACCTCATTTTTGATAAACTTAAATTCCGGCGAGGATTTCGTATAGCTTTCAAGCGTCAGTTGGTTAGGCTCAGCGTCAAAATAAAACTGGTCAAACAGAGAACTCTTGATGTACACGCTGTGGAAGAAGTCGTCGCTTTTGTTGTTCAGTGTTGTATTTTCCTTAAAAACTTCCTCGCCGAAGGAATCAATATAGTAAAACTTTGAAAACTCCTTGTTAAGCTTTTTTCTCCAGCGGCAGAAAATGACCGTAAAATTGATTCCGTTGTAGGAGTATTCGTGAATACTCTTTTCGGCAATGACCTCTTTGCAGTCGAAAAGCATGTTGTCGATGTAAAGTCCGCATCCCTGAAGGCTTTTCAGCTCGATATACCATGAAAATTCAGTTTCCAGATACGAGATAAAATCTTCAGCGCTGAATTTCGGAGAGATATTTGTAAATACAACGGTTGTACCGGGCTGAGCCTCGGTTAACTCACGTTTTGAAACAGTGTAGATTTCAAGCTGCTCAGCGTCAATATCAATGCTGTATCGGAAATGCTTGCCGTTCCTGCGGTAGACCGTGATCCATTCCGCGTGCGAGGCAAAGGTGAAGAAGGTAAGTCTGCCTATCCCGTTTTTGCCGTGATATTTTGAGGTGTTGTTCTTATCGGAGCTGTATTTCTTCGATAAAAAGATGGGGCGGAATTTTTCCGGAAGCTCCTCCAGATCAATGCCGAAGCCGTTGTCACGGACTGTAATTTTTTCTATGGCGCCGAGTATATTTCTCTCAAATATGACTTCGGTTTTCGTTGCCTGAGCGTCAAAGCTGTTCCATATATATTCCGCCGCCGCGTCATAAAGCTTGTAACGCTTAAGTACTCTTTTTATACCCTGGGATTGTAATTGTATTCTATCGGTTGACATAAAAAACACCTCGTTCTTCATAATATTTATATATTTAGTATAACATAAACTACGCAATTTTTCAATAATAAAAAAATTTCTCTTTTTTTCAAATTACCTCTTTTAATTTACGGTAAAATGTAGTATAATATATAATGAATACATATAAGGCAGCCTGAAAGATACTTTATGACTGCTTCAGGCAGAGAGTTCCCGAAAGGAGAGAATTATGAGAGAGGTTAGTTTTGATTTTGGAAAAAAGCCTGTTACAGAGGGCTATATAAAAATTACAGGGCAGATGCTGTTTAAGAATGATGCGGAGTACGGCTTGATGCGTACTGCGGAGGCGGTCGAGCGGGAGGTCGGCGAAAAGGAACTGAACCGAGATTTCCTTCTGCTTCCTGATAATAAGTTTTTCGTTAAGCTGGAAAACGGTAAGTACATAGTCCGCCTTTGCACAGGAGACTATGTGGACGAGGGTGACAATACGATTAAGTTTACGGTAAACGGCGTCAATGACCATGCATGGGTTTATGACGGAACGGTTATTGAAACCTATATGGAGGTTGAAGTAACGGACGGCATTATGGAATTTTCATTTAACAACAGCCGTCATACTGCGGTGAACAGCATTAATATAGCCATGATTCAGGATCTTCCGGCGCCTGAGGTGACAGTTGATGTTACTGCGGAGAAAAAGGAGCAGCAGGTAAAGCTCAGCTGGAAACCGGTTGAAAACGTTTACGCTTATTATGTAAAGAGATATAACAAGCAGAACGGCGAGTTCGACAGACACGTTACCGTGCCGGCTGAGGAATATATTGATAAAGATGTTGACCTTTCAGAAAAGTACACTTATTCGGTATACTGCCTGTATGCGCAGCATTTTACGGCAAAGCAGAGAACCGTAATTGACGTCACAATAGAGGACGGAACCGGAGAAACCGGAGAAATAACCGGGCTTGACGCGAAGGAAACGCCGAATACAGTCGCTCTTGTATGGAACGGCACGGATAAGGCGGCATGGTACAATGTTTATCAGAAAGCGCCGTACGGTATTTACAAGCTTATAGCAAAAACTACAAAGACAGAATATATTCACGACAGAGTTGTTACAAACGTACCGTTTGTATACGCAGTAGAGGCTGTTACTCCGGGCGGAGTATCGAATCGTGAAGAGGTTACGATTGACATGGAGGCAAAGCCGTTCAAGCGTAAAATGGAAACTCTCGGCAGGGGCGCGGTAGCGATGAAAACCGAAAACGGCGTATTCCTCAGCTGGCGCTTGAACGCATGGGAATATGAGGCCGATATAGACTTTATGCTTTACAGAAACGGTAAAAAGCTTGAGCTTGTAACGAATTCGACAAATTATCTTGATAAGGACGGTACAGCCGATGATGTGTATACAATCAAGGCTGTAAAGGACAGAAAGGCTGAAAAGAAGGGCACAGAGGTAAAGGTCGTTGATGCACCGTATCTTTCAATCCCGCTTGACAAGCCTGCGCCGGTTACCTTGAGAGACGGCAATACTTATGAGTATACGGCTAATGACGCTTCGGTGGCAGACCTTGACGGTGACGGTGAGTATGAGATAATCCTCCGCTGGGACTGCAACGGAAAAGATAATTCTAAGAAGGGCTTTACGGGAAATGTTTATATTGACGCGTATAAGCTCAACGGAAAAAAGCTCTGGCGAATCGATATGGGCAGAAATATCCGCGCGGGTCAGCATTATACACAGCTGGTGGTATATGACTTTGACAGCGATGGAAAGGCTGAAATTATTCTGAAAACGGCTGACGGAACTGTTGACGGAGTGGGCAAGGTAATCGGTGACGCAGCTGCGGATTATGTGAATAACGACGGCTTTATAATCGAAGGTCCGGAATTCCTTACGCTGTTTGACGGTGAAACCGGCGCCGCTGTTGATACGGTGGATTATGACCCGCCGAGAGGCAATGTTGCTGACTGGGGAGATTCATGGGGAAACAGAGTTGACCGTTTCCTTGCCTGCGTGGCATATTTGGACGGAGTAAATCCGAGCGCGGTAATGTGCAGAGGCTACTATGACCATGGCAGACCGACAAACCTTGTTGCTTACGATGTAATAGACAAGCGTCTTGTAAAGAGATGGAAGTTCCTTGCGGATAAGGATCAGAATATAGAATACACTTATCAGGGCAATCACAACCTCGGCGTCGGAGATGTTGACGGCGACGGCAAGGACGAGATTGTATACGGCGCAATGGCGGTCGATGACGACGGAACAGGCATTTATTCAACAAGACTTTGCCACGGCGATACGCTTAACCTCGGTAATTTCACGCCGGAAACGCCTAACCTCGATTTCTTCCAGATTCACGAGGAATATTTTGCAAAGTATGGCTTTGAATCGCGCGACCCGGCAACCGGAGAGATTATATGGGGAAGATGGACCGGACGCGACACAACAAGAGGTCTGTGCGCAAAGGTTGATCCGAGATACCCGGGAAACCAGTGCTGGGCAATGGACGACGGCATTTATACGATGAAGGGTGAGTTAATCAATGAACACGGTCCTGAAAGCATTGACTTTGCAATTTGGTGGGACGGTGACCTTTTGAGAGAGCTGCTTGACCATGAATTTGACGATGAAAAGGGATACGGCTACCCCAAAATTTATAAGTGGGATTACGAGAATAACAAACTCGTTACAATTCTTGACCCGGCAGGAACTCTGTCAAATAACTGGAAGAAGGGTCATCCATGTATCCAGGCGGACATCCTCGGCGACTGGCGCGAGGAGGCTGTATGGAGAAATGCTGATGATACTGAGCTTAGAATTTATACAACAACAGATCTTACGGAGCATAAATTCTATACTCTGATGCATGACAGCTTATACCGCTGCTCGGTAGCATTCCAGAATACCGCGTATAACCAGTGCACTCAGACAAGCTTCTATATAGGACCGGATATGAAGGAAATGCCTCCGGTTCCGGCAAACGAGTATGTAAACGGTTCTCCGCTGCCGGATTTCACAGAGGATATTGACTGATTATTTTAGGAAAATTCGGCTCAGTACTTGTAAAATAACAGTAATATTAGGGCGAATATTACAAAATAGTTACGGGCATATTGATATTTTATACAATTTATGAGAAAAAATAAAAACATTATTGACCTTTTGGCAATTTTACGATAGAATATATGTGTAACAGTGTGTCGGACAAGGTGTGGTGTTGCCGAGCCTTGTCCGGACGCTTACCGGAGCTGCGCGGCTCCGGCAGACTGCCGGAAGAGAGGTCATTAAATGAGAATTATTTCAGGGTCAAGACGCGGACATAAGCTCCTTGAATTTTCGGGACAGGATGTGCGCCCGACAACAGACCGTGTGAAGGAATCGATATTTAATATAATACAGGGCTTTGTGCCGGAGGCAAGGGTTCTGGATATGTTCTGCGGAAGCGGCGCTTTGAGCTTTGAAGCATTATCCCGCGGAGCAGCCGGGGCGGTGTGCCTTGATATTGATGCACGGAGTATTGATATTATAAGGAAAAACGCGGCGGCTTTGAAATTCGGTGACCGGTGTGAGATACTGAATATCTCGTGCTTTGATTATATCAGCCGGGAAAAGGGCAGGATTAAGTTTGATATAATTTTTCTCGATCCGCCGTATAATAAGGGCTTGATTGAGCCGGTGCTTGAAGCAATTGTAAAAAATGATGTGCTGAGTAACGATGGAATAGTAGTGCTTGAAAGCGACAGCACGGATTTTCGCGGTGAAGTTGAGGGACTGACGGTTTACCGGCAGCGCAGGTACGGACGTACGTATATAACAGTATACAAAAAGGATGAGCAATAATGAGAATTGCAGTTTATCCGGGAAGCTTTGACCCGGTAACCAACGGTCATCTTGATATAATACGACGTGCAAGCCGCATTTATGACAGGCTTATTGTCGGTGTGCTTAATAATCCGAGCAAAAGGTCGCCTATGTTTTCTGTTGAGGAACGTATTGAACTTATACGCGGAGTAACGGATGATATTGAAAATGTCGAGGTAGACAGCTTTACAGGACTTTTAGTTGACTTTGCAAAGGCAAAGGGGGCGCAGGTGATTGTAAAGGGACTGAGGACAGTTGCGGATTTTGAGTACGAGTTTCAGATGGCGCTGTTAAACAAAGCATTAAATCCCGAGTATGAAACAGTATTTCTTATGACGGATACAAAGTATTCCTACATAAGCTCAAGCATGGTCAAGGAGCTTGCAGGCTTTAAAGGAGATCTTACGGGACTTGTACCCGAGGAAGTAATAGCAAAAATCAGAATGAAAGTCTGATGAAAAATATCAGTATATTGAAAGGAATTGATAAAATGGACCAGCAGCAACAGGATATGGATATCATGGAAATATTGAACATGATGGAAGATACTATTGACAAGGCTTCAAGCGTTCCGTTAACCGGTAAAATTATGCTTGACAAGGACGAGCTTATGGATTATATCCAGGAAATAAGACTTGTTTACCCGGAGGAGCTTAAGGAAGCAAAGTGGGTTAAGTCGGAGAGAGCAAGAATTTTAAGCGAAGCAGAGGCGAGAGCGGAAACAATTCAGAAGAATGCCGCGGAAACTCAGATGCAGCTCATCAATGAGCATGAAATCTATCGCTGCGCAGAGGAGCAGGCAAATGAAATGATTGAGCAGGTTCGTCAGGAAGCAATGGATACAAAGCAGAATGCAGATGAATATGTGCTTGAAAGAATTGAAAGGCTTGAGGAATCAATAAGCCTAATTCTTCAGAAGGTAAGAGATGATAAGGCTTCGTTCCAGAACTCATAAATAAAGATAGTACCGGGAGCTGGAAAAGAATGTATTTTCAGCTCTTATTGATTTCTTAGGGGATACGGATATGGAGGGAATTACAAATGTTATCAGATATTGAAATCGCTCAGAGCGCAGAAATGAAGCATATAAGAGATATTGCTGCGGTTTTGGGAATAGATGCGGATGAGCTTGAATATTACGGAAAATATAAGGCAAAGCTTGGCGCTGAGGTACAGCAGAGCTTTAAGGACGCAAAGGACGGAAAGCTTGTTCTTGTAACGGCAATCAATCCTACTCCGGCGGGGGAGGGAAAGACGACAACAACAATCGGTCTTGGGGACGCCATGTCAAGACTGGGCAAGAAGTGCGTACTTGCGCTTCGCGAGCCGTCGCTCGGCCCGGTGATGGGTGTAAAGGGCGGCGCAGCGGGCGGCGGCTACAGCCAGGTAGTGCCTATGGAGGATATAAACCTTCATTTTACCGGCGATATGCACGCGATTACCGCTGCAAACAATCTGCTTTCGGCATTGATTGACAATCACATAAAGCAGGGCAATGCTCTTGATATTGATGTTACGAATATTGCCTGGAAGCGCGTTCTTGACATGAACGACCGCGCGTTGAGAGATGTTCTTGTCGGACTGGGAGGCAAGCTTAACGGTGTTCCTCGTCAGGACGGCTTTATGATTACGGTTGCATCGGAGATTATGGCGATTTTATGTCTTGCGAATGATATTTCGGATTTAAAAAAGCGTTTCGGAGAAATTATTGTTGCATACAACAGAAGCGGCGAGCCGGTTTATGCAAAGCAGCTTAACGCGCAGGGCGCAATGACGGCTCTTATGAAGGACGCGATAAAACCGAATCTTGTTCAGACCTTGGAGCATACTCCGGCGCTTATTCACGGCGGTCCGTTTGCAAATATAGCGCATGGATGCAACAGTATTCAGGCAACAAGGCTTGCAATGAAGATGGGCGATTATGCCATAACCGAGGCGGGCTTCGGAGCGGATTTGGGCGCGGAGAAATTTATGGATATTAAGTGCCGTTTCGCCGGAATTAACCCGGACGCGGTTGTAATAGTTGCAACAGTAAGAGCGCTTAAATACAACGGCGGCATTGCAAAGGCTGATTTAAAGATTCCGAATGTTGAGGCGCTTAAGAGGGGTATTGTAAACCTTCGCAAGCATATTGAAAATATGCAGAGCTTCGGTGTGCCGGTCGTTGTGGCGGTAAACCGCTTTGATACTGATACTGACGAGGAGTTGCAGACTGTTATAGATTTGTGTAACGAATGGGGCGCGGAATGTTCGCTGAGTGAGGTGTTCGCAAAGGGCGGCGAAGGCGGAATTGATTTGGCGCATAAGGTTATCAAGGCGATTGAGATGCACCCGGTGACAGAGTACAAGCCTGCATATGATGTGAATGACAGCATAAAGAATAAGCTGAATGCAATTGTAACAAAGATTTACGGCGGTGACAGAGTTACATACTCAAAGAAAGCATTAAAGCAGATTGCAAATCTTGAAAAGTTCGGACTTGACAAGAAGCCGGTATGCGTTGCGAAAACGCAGTATTCGTTTTCAGACGACCCGGCGCTGCTGGGCAGACCGTCAGGCTTTACTGTAAATATAAAAACAATAAGAGTTTCAAACGGCGCGGGCTTTATTGTTGCTGAGGCAGGCGACATCATGGTAATGCCGGGACTTCCGAAGCTTCCCGCAGCCGAAAGGATAGACGTGGACGAGAACGGAGTTATTTCCGGTCTGTTCTGATTGGTAGAAATATGTTGGAAAATAAGCGATACATTTCTGAAAGTCCCGATGAAACAAAGCGTATTGCACAGGAAATTGCTGAAAAGCTTGAGCCGGGTGATGTGCTGTGTATGTATGGTGATCTTGGCGTGGGGAAAACTGCTTTTGTGCAGGGACTGGCAAAGGGACTGGGCATTGAGGGACATATAACAAGCCCGACCTTTACGATTGTGAATGAATACTGCGGCAGGCTTCCTCTGTATCATTTTGATGTATACAGGATTGCAGACCCGGACGAAATGTATGAGATAGGTTATGATGAGTATGTTTACGGGGACGGTGTGTGCGTCATTGAATGGCCGCAGCTGATAGATGAGATTCTTCCCCGAAGTCATTACAGCATCACCATAACCAAGGATTATGAGAAGCATGACAGCTACAGAATAATAGAGGCAGAGAAGATTGAAATTTGAAGTTTGGAAAAAGATAAGCAGCGCATCTTGCCGTCATTCGTGGCTTGAAGTACAGCGTAC
>JAUNPN010000146.1 GCA_030536655.1 bacterium
GAAAAATCTGACTGTGTTCACTGCGTACTATATTTAATCAGTGCTTCCTTAACAGTAATTCCCGAGTTTTTTTGTCAATGGTTATTTTATACGAAATTTATACTCATTTTATGCATTTATATTATTCCAATTTTTTTGTATAAGCTTCTTGACAAACAAACTTAAACGTGTTACAATAGAAAAGATGAAAATATGCATGGGATTGGATAAATACTCACACAGTTTTGGTATACTTTTCTTTTCCGGCTCAGACGAAGGGAGAATGAACAATGCTTACAAACCAGCTTTATCTTATGAAAAAAACTTCATTTGTTAAGGTATGCGAACAGTCTTACCCGTTGTTTTTTATTTTTCCTTTAATATTTTTATTTTTGTAAAAGACATGATTTTTGGTCATTGTCTTTTTTTTTGAGTTAATTAGGCAGCTGTCAAAAGCCTTGCGGCTTTTTGCAGTTTGCAATACAAAGAAGGAGTCATAAACATATGAAAGCACAGCTTATTCTTGAAAACGGTACACGCTTTACAGGTGAAATGTTCGGCGCCTGCAAAGACATTGTCGGTGAAATTGTTTTCACAACCAATATGACAGGCTATCAGGAAACACTGACCGATCCGTCATACTGCGGTCAGATTGTCGTTATGACATTCCCGCTTATCGGTAACTATGGAATCAATCTGGACGACGGAGAGGCGGAGCATCCGCGCCTCCGGGCATTTGTCGTGCGGGAGAAATGCAGTTTTCCGTCCAATTTCAGAAACGAAATGAACCTTGACGACTATCTCTTGGACGAGGGAGTTGTCGGACTTGAAGGAATTGATACAAGGGCGCTTACGCGCATTATCCGCGACTACGGCTGTATGAAGGCCGTTATTATGCGCGGTGAGCCGTCGGACGAGGCTGTAAAAACGCTTATGGACACGCTTGACAATTCGGGAGTTATCATGGAATGTACCTCGGATAAATCCTATACAATAAATCCGAACGGTCAGAAGCATATCGCATTTATAGACATGGGCGCAAAATCCGGTATTCTGCGCGACCTTAAAAAGCGCGGTGCAAAAATCACGGTTTTCCCGGCAAATACTTCGCCGGAGGAAATCCGCAGCGTAAATCCCGACCTTATATTTCTTTCAAACGGTCCGGGCAACCCGGAGGACGCTCCCGGCACAGTCGATACTATCCGTGCACTTATCGGGGAGTTCGCTATCTGCGGTATTTGTATGGGACATCAGATTATCGGACTTGCGCTTGGCGCAAAGACTTCAAAGCTTAAGTTCGGTCATCACGGCGGAAACCACCCGGTAAAGGATTTGATAACAGGTACCTGCTATATAACCTCACAGAATCACAACTACATCATTTCCGATTTGCCGGAGGGAGTTGAGAATATGTTTGTAAATGTAAACGACGGAACCTGCGAGGGAATTATGCATAAATCGCTCCCCATCATGAGTGTGCAGTTCCACCCGGAGGCTTCACCGGGACCGCTCGATTCGGGCTGGTTATTCGACAGATTTTTAAAGCTGATTAAATAAGGGAGGACAAGAAAATGCCTTTAGATAAATCTATAAAAAAAGTTTTGGTTATCGGCTCAGGTCCTATCGTAATCGGACAGGCAGCCGAGTTTGACTATTCCGGCACCCAGGCGTGTCAGGCTATCAAAGAGGAAGGTATCGAGGTTGTTCTCGTAAACTCCAACCCGGCAACAATTATGACAGACCCCGGAATGGCTTCACAGACATATATTGAGCCGCTTACAGCTGAGCATATTGAGAAAATAATCGCGCGCGAGCGTCCCGACTCGGTAATCGCGGGAATGGGCGGTCAAACAGGTCTTAACCTTTGCTGCGAAATGTACGACAAGGGTATATTTGACAAGTACGGCGTAAGGGTCATCGGAACCTCTATCGAATCAATCAAGGAGGGAGAGGACAGAGATTCCTTCAAGAGGCTTATGGAACGAACGAATCAGCCTGTCGCGCCTTCGGAAATTGTAACCGATTTACAGTCGGGGCTTGCATGGGCAAAAGCCACCGGCTACCCGGTAATCGTGCGCCCGGCATACACCCTCGGCGGCACCGGCGGCGGTATTGCCGAAAATCCTGAAGAACTCGAAAAAATTCTTTCTCAGGGACTTCACCTTTCAAGAGTAGGTCAAGTTCTTCTTGAAAAGTCCATCAAGGGCTGGAAGGAAATCGAGTTCGAGGTTATGCGTGACGGCGCGGGCAACTGTATCACAGTCTGCCCGATGGAAAACGTTGACCCTGTAGGCGTGCATACCGGCGACTCAATCGTTGTCGCTCCTACTCTGACGCTTGCCGACAAGGAATTTCAGATGCTGCGAAAAGCGGCTATAGACATTATCAACTCTATAGAGATAAAAGGCGGCTGCAATGTGCAGTTTGCGCTTGACCCAAACAGCTTTAACTATGCCGTTATAGAAATCAATCCGAGAGTTTCACGCTCATCGGCGCTCGCTTCAAAGGCTACCGGCTATCCTATCGCAAAAATTGCGGCAAAGATTGCACTCGGCTACAATCTTGATGAAATCAGAAACGCGGTTACGGGTCAGACATACGCCTGCTTTGAGCCTGCAATCGACTATATTGTAACAAAAATTCCGAAGTGGCCGTTTGACAAATTCTTCGGCGCAAGACGCGTGCTCGGTACAAAAATGATGGCTACCGGCGAAATCATGGCAATAGGCAGCAGCTTTGAGGCATCTCTGTTAAAGGGTATACGCTCACTCGAAATCAAGCAGTTCACGCTTGAAAGAGAGTCCTCCAAAAAACGTACTACAAAGGAATTAAGACGCAGAGTTCAGATTCCCGATGATGAGAGATTATTTGATCTTGCGGAATTAATCCGCCGCAATTACAATCTTGAGCATATCGCGGAAATAACCGGAATGATTCCGTTCTTCCTGAAAAAAATTAAGAATATCGTTGACGCGGAGGAAGCTTTAAAGAAACGCGTTCTTGCCGATTTAACCGCGGACGAGTTGAAGTCTTATAAGAAGCTCGGCTTTGCTGACGAGGGTATCGCTCAGCTTATCGGCTGCACCGCCGCAGAGGTTCGCAGCCGCAGAACGGAGCTTAACATCACTCCGGTATACAAAATGGTTGACACCTGCGCGGGTGAGTTTGAGGCCGTTTCACCGTACTATTATTCAACCTATGACGAGGTTACGGAATCGAATCCCTCCGACAATAAGAAGGTTATAGTTATCGGCTCCGGTCCGATAAGAATAGGCCAGGGAATTGAGTTCGACTACTGCTCGGTTCACTGTGTAAAATCACTGCGCAAGGCGGGAATTGAAACAATTATCATAAACAACAACCCGGAAACCGTTTCAACCGACTTTGATACCTCGGACAAGCTATATTTTGAGCCGCTTACGGAAGAAGATGTCTACAACATTATTCAGCTTGAAAAGCCGATGGGCGTAGTTCTTCAGTTCGGAGGTCAGACGGCAATCAAGCTTGCAAACTTTCTCGATAAAATGGGCGTTCCGGTTTTGGGCACACAGCCGAAGTACATTGATGAAGCCGAGGACAGGGAAAAGTTTGATGAAATGCTTGAAAAGCTTGACATCAAGCGTCCTAAGGGCAAGGCTGTATGGAGCGTTAAGGAAGGTGTTGAAGAAGCCGCCAAGCTTGAATATCCGCTGCTTGTACGTCCGTCTTACGTACTGGGCGGTCAGGGTATGGAAATCACGAGAAATGAACTTGACCTCGTAAGATATCTCACGGACGCATTCCAAAAGGATAAGGAAAATCCGGTGCTCATCGACCGTTATCTCGGAGGACGCGAGATTGAAGTTGACGCTATATGCGATGGTACGGACGTGCTTATTCCGGGTATAATGGAGCATCTTGAGAGAGCCGGTATACACAGCGGCGACTCCATATCAATCTATCCGCCGCAGCATATTCCGGAGCATATTATAGAAAAGATTAAGGACGTAACATATAGAATTGCCATTGAGCTTAAGGTTATCGGTATGATTAACATTCAGTTCATCGAATTCAAGAACGAGCTTTATATAATTGAGGTTAATCCGCGTTCGTCAAGAACCGTTCCGTATATAACAAAAGTGACCACCGTTCCGGTAATCGACATTGCGACAAGAATAATGCTCGGTCACAGCTTAAAGGAGCAGGGCTATTCGACAGGAATCGCGCCGGTAACAAACACTGTCGCAATAAAGGTACCGGTATTCTCGACAGAAAAGCTGCCGCAGGTTGAGGTCATGCTCGGACCTGAAATGCGTTCGACAGGAGAGGTTCTCGGTGTAGGTCACAGCTTTACAGAAGCAATGTACAAGGGCTTTACCGCAGCTCATACCACTATCCCGGCAAAGGGTTCAACCGTGCTTGCAACGGTAAGAGACCTTGACAAGGAGGATTTTCTCCCGCTTGCAAAGCGTTTGTTTGACTGCGGAATTAAGTTTATAGGAACCCAGGGAACCGCCGATTTCCTTAATGCAAACGGAATTGCTTGTGATTCGGTCAAGAAGATCGCAGACGGTGTTCCGAATATTCTTGATGTAATCAGAAGCGGAATTGTGGATTTGGTAATAGACATCCCTGTCAAAGGCAATGATGTAAATTCCGACGGCTTTAAGATAAGACGTGTTTCTATTGAAAGTGATATTTCAATGATGACAAGCCTTGACACATTCAGCGCTCTGGTTGACGTTGTCGAAGCAGGATATTCCGAAAATCTGAGCGACGCCGTTGCGCTTTCGGACATTGAATTGAATTAAAGGTAATCCCCTCGGAAAAGCTTTTTGGCTTATCTGAGGGGATTTTATGTTTATCAGCCGAAAATCATGCACACTGCCTGTATCAAGGTTATATTTGTAAAATATATCAACAATTTCATCTACTATTTCAAAATCATCATAATCTTCATTCAGCAACACCTGTTGAATTTTGTAAACTATTTCTATCGCTGTGCTGTCGGCAATTTCGTCAGCGTCTATATTCAGATTATCTAATCTGCTTACAACAAGCTCTGCTATATAACGGCTTAATAATTTAAGTTTTATATCCATGATAAACCTCCGAATCAATTAGTAATATTTTTATTATATATCAATAATTGTTTTTTGTCAATATCTATAGATGATTTAAAATATCAATAGTTGTATATATACTATATCTATAAGGAGATGATACAATGTTTGATAATCTTAACACTGACATAGGAAGCAGAATAAGATCTTTAAGAACAGAAAAAAAACTAACTCGTGAACGTCTTGCCGAAAAAGCTGAAATATCTACACAATTTCTTGCGGATTTGGAATCGGGATACAAGGGAATGTCCGCCGCAACACTTTATAAACTCAGCAAAGCCTTATGTGTATCAAGTGATTATTTACTGTTTGGAAACAAAAATAACGAATGCGATATTACGGACATTCTTAACTCAATACCTGATAATAAAAAAGAAAGCGCAAAACACCTGCTCACTGTGTTTGCCGATGCGGTGAATTCATGACAATGACATGCGGTGAAGCTATAGCTCAAAGAATTATTAACTTATGCGGGCAGCATCAAATAACTCCCAATAAACTCTATACAATGGCAGGTATGACTCAGTCAACAATAAATAATATTATAAATACAGGAAGCAAAAATCCAACTGTTTCAACAATCAAAAAAATATGTGACGGCTTGGAAATCACGCTTGCGGAATTTTTTGACGATGAGCTTTTTACATCACTGGAACAGGAAATAAAATAGTTAACTTCTCTGCAATAATTCATAAAATTTCAATTTAGCTCTTGACTTTATTGATTTATCATGATAAAATATCATATGTTATTAAATTTACATAAAGGGGAGTTATATTTATGAAACTCAGAAAGCTTCTTGCGGTTACACTTGCCGCTGCATCAATGGCTGCTATGGCAGGCTGCGGTCCGCAGACCGCTGACAGCACAGATTCAGCTGCCGCATCAGATATGGAATATATCAAGGAAAAAGGTTCGTTAACAATCGGTTATACATTGTTCGCACCGATGAACTATATGGAGGGCGATGAGCTTATCGGCTTTGAAACAGACTTTGCCAAGGCTGTATGTGAAAAGCTCGGCGTTACTCCCGACTTCCAGGAAATTAACTGGGACGCCAAGGAAATTGAGCTTAGTTCAAAGAAGATTGACTGTATCTGGAATGGTATGACAATTACAGACGACCTTAAGAGCAATTTATCAATTTCACTTCCGTATATGGAAAACAGACAGGTTCTTATTGTTAAGTCTGAGGATGTTGACAAGTACACCGCTTCACTTGACGGCGCTAACGTTGTTGCAGAGTCAGGCTCGGCAGGCGAAGAATTAGCTGAATCAGAAGATGAAAGCTTCGCCGGCTCAATCTTCACACCTGTTGATTCACAGGCTAAGGCACTCATGGATGTTGCTTCGGGTGTAAGTGACGTTGCTGTTATTGACTACGTAATGTCGCTTGGCTCAGTCGGTGAAGGTACAGATTATGCAAATCTTGAAATCATTGATAAGAATTATCCAAGTGAAAACTACGGCGTAGCGTTCAGAAAGGATTCCGATGTTACCGCCAAGGTAAACGAGGCTATGAAGGAGCTTAAGAAGGACGGTACTCTCGACGAAATCGCCGCAAAGTACAATCTCGACAAGCTTATTACAGTTCAGTAATCAGGCAAAGGGGCTGTATCAAAACTCATTGAGTTTTAATACAGCCCCTTTATGTGTTTACATTTGTGTTTACAGGAGATATTTATGAACAATTTACAGATTTTTATGCAGCTCTGCGAGGGCTTTAAAGAGAACCTTATCATTTTCGCAGTAACTCTTATTGCATCGCTGCCCTTGGGACTGCTTATCACATTTGGAACAATGTCCAAATTTCCGCCGCTCAAGTGGCTGATGAAAACCTACGTCTGGATTATAAGAGGAACTCCTCTTATGCTTCAGCTGTTCGTTGTGCTCTACGTCCCCGGACTGCTGTGGGGCTGGAACTTTGGTACGCGAATGAGTGCAACGCTCGTTGCCTTTATCCTCAACTACTCCGCGTACTTTTCCGAGATTTTCCGCGGCGGCATCGAATCTATCCCAAAGGGTCAGTATGAGGCCGGTCAGGTTCTGGGACTTACACGTGTTCAGGTATTTCTTAAGGTTGTTCTCATGCAGGTTATCAAGCGCGTCGTGCCGCCTATAAGCAACGAGATTATGACCCTTGCAAAGGATACCTCCCTTGCAAGAATAATCGGTGTGGGTGAAATTATCATGTCGGCAGAGCGTTTTGCAAAACAGGGACTTATCACGCCGTTATTCTCAACAGGTCTTTTCTTCCTTGCAATGTGCGGAATACTCACGCTTCTTTTAGGTTTTGTTGAAAAGAAGCTCAATTACTACAAGGGTTAAGGAGGAAGAACAATGCCAATACTTAAAGTTAAAAATATACATAAAAGCTTCGGCAGAACCGAGGTTTTAAAGGGCGTTGATTTCTCAATGGAAAAGGGCGAGATTATCTCAATCCTCGGCTCCTCCGGAAGCGGCAAGACAACGCTTCTGCGCTGCATCAACTTCCTTGAAACCGCTGACCGAGGCTCCATTTTCGTTGACGGAGAAAAAATATTTGACGGCTCCGAAAAGAAGCCGTCACCTGCTGAAATCCGCCGCAGACAGCTGAATTTTGGACTTGTATTCCAGCAGTTTAACCTTTTCCCGCAGTATACCGCCAAGCAGAACGTAATGCTCGCGCCGAAGCTTCTGGCAAAGGAAAACCCGGATTTCAAGCCGCACAAAGCTGAAATTCTTGACAGGATAGAAAAGGATGCGTGCAGCCTGCTGACAAGAGTAGGACTTTCCGACAAGATGGACAATTATCCGTGTGAGCTTTCCGGAGGTCAGCAGCAGCGTGTTTCCATCGCAAGAGCGCTCGCGCTTGAGCCGAAGGTGCTTTTCTTTGACGAGCCGACTTCCGCGCTCGATCCGGAGCTTACCGGAGAGATCCTCAAGGTTATAAAAAGCCTTGCCGAAAAGAACATGACCATGATTATCGTTACTCATGAGATTGAGTTCGCAAGAAACGTATCGGACAGGATAATTTTCATGGACGGCGGAAAGGTTCTTGAGGACGGTAAGCCGGACGATGTAATTTTAAACCCGCGCAATCAGCGTACACGCGAATTTTTAAGCAAAATGCTTGATTAAGGAACCACTGATTAATTAATGCCTAACGGCTTAGCACGCATTGAACTTGCA
>JAUNPN010000147.1 GCA_030536655.1 bacterium
CCCTTGTCTTGCAAAAGAGCGGTGGTCTATGCGTTCATCAATAGAATTTTGCTCTAAATATTCGTTTGCAAGCTCTGCCCACGCTGACCGCCACAACTCCGCTTTGTCCTGTTCATTCCAATCAACCGTATTGACTTTTTTAGTTTTGAAATTACCGTTTTTCAGCTTGATACGCTCGCCGTTTTCATCAACGATATATTCCTTTTTTGATTTTGCGCCCCACGTTCCGTCTTGTTCAAGAGGTCGCATAGTCAGCATAATATGAGCGTGCGGATTTCCGTCTTTTTTATCGTGAATGGCGAAATCAGCGCACATTCCAACAGATACAAAATTATCGTTTACATATTGCCTTACAAGGTCAATTTGCTGTTCGGGCGATAACTCTTTCGGGATAGCAATTTCAATTTCCCTTGCAAGCTGTGAGTTCTTTGCTTTCTCGATTTTTTCTACCGAGTTCCACAAAGTATTACGGTCTGAAAATTCAGGCGGTGCGTGCGAGGGCAACAAAATTTCAGTATGTGTAATTCCGCCTTTTCTTGTGTAATCGTGAATGATACCGTCATATTGATTTGTAAGCTTTTCGCCGCTTCGGTATGCGGCTGCGGCAACGGCGGATTTGCCCTTGCCTCTGCTGATTATTTTTATATTGCAATGATAGATTGCTATAAAAATCCCTCCTTTCGGGCAACAAAAAAGAGCAACCTTTCGATTGCTCTGAATATGATAAATAGGAATTTGTGCTATTTTAAGATATGTTTATCAATTTTTTTACCGCTTCATCTTTTGACGATACAAAAAATACATCTTTTCCGTTGTTGCTTTCATAGATAAAGTCTTTTAACGGTTTACTTGTGTATCTTGAATAATCTCCATAGATAGCTATTTTTACATCATAATTTATATACTTTTGTAAAATCTCACCTGCAAGACCTGTGCTTAAAATAAAGAAATCTTCTGCAATAACCTTTTTATCAATTATAATTTTATTAGTGTTAATATCATATTTGACAGACATTGCCACATCTAATGCCGACTGCACATCTGTAATGATTTTTTCATTCCCAGTTACCAATGCAAGTATTTTGTTATCTTGTTCAATTTTTTCTATTGTCATTTTGTCAACTCCTAATTCAATACTTGCACAAATTCCAATTTATCTATGAAATTATTATATCACATATTATTCATAAATTCAATATGCGATAAATTTACACTTGTATTTTTAGTGTCAAGTTCATCTTGACACTAAAAATCAAGTCCGCAAAAGGGGTGCGGGGAAAATGCCTTTTCCCTGCGATACAAACAAGAAGTTTGTTTGTATATGCCCTCTGCAAGAGCCTACGGAGTACGCAACGCACCTATAACAGTTTTGTCAATGACAAAACCAAATGCGTCAGCATTTGCCCGACAGGGTGTTAAAGGTGTATAAGTGCGCCCTTAGTATAATTAAACTAAGGGATTTTCCACTCCCTCCGTACTCTGTCGCAACTTTTCAGCTTTCGCCCTCACAAAGTCTACTGCAAAGATTTCAATTAAAAGCGTCTGTATCTGCTCATTTGAAAAGTCCGTTGCATTACCAATTACGCTTTCCAAAATCGCCCCTCGCTCAATTAACCGCCTTGTCCGTTTCTTCCGTTCCTCGACTTTCAGCTTTGAAACAAGGCGGTCTTGTCGGTGGGTTAGCTGTTCAATTTTCGTCTGTGTCGCTTGTATTTCATCATCAATATTTTTCATAAAATCAAGTCCTTTCATAAAATTTTACTCATAAAAAAAGAGTACCCGTTTATGGGTTACTCTTTAAGCTTTCGGCTGACCGTAAACATGAATTTATCTAATCATTTTGAATATTTTCAGGACGTTATTTTTACAGAAGCATTTATAAAAACTAACTCATTTCTTTGTCCCAAATGAAATAAGAAGCCCTCTTACATTCGTGGCATATATATCCTGTTTATCAGTTCTCAATCCGTGTTCTTTTGCAAAATTTGCCGCATGGGTATTGTAATCATCCTGATATGGACTTACATATTCAACATAGTCATTTACCCTGACAGACACATCTTTCAATCCGAATTTTTCCATTAAGACAGGAATTTTAGACCCTGTAAGGAAATCTCGTCCTCCGTTGTTCAGTTCGCTGAGCCACTCATTTTTCTTTTCATCATCATTATTAAACACATTTCTTTCTTCTCCGTAAATATATAATCCGGAGTTTTCAATTCTTCTGTTTACTTCAATGCATATAACTTTTCCGTTTACACCTACAGACGCAATCATTTTCCTTAATACTGTATCATATTGAGGAATATGGCGCAGCACTGCTTGGCATATTGCCAAATCATATTCAGATTCAGGCGTATATTCTGTCAAATCAGCGTTTATAAAATTATATTCATATGGCAGCTCTTTAAATAATATTTTTCCTTTTTCCAAAAGGTTCGCCGCTATATCAATTCCTGTATAAGAACTGCCCTGAGGGAGTATAGGTAAAAGTTTCAGTCCCAAATATCCAAAGCCGCATCCAAAATCTATTACCTTTACCGGTTTGTTAATTTCCCAAACATTTTTAACAAGGAAATTCAGATAATCATCATTCCAAAAATATTTTCTTGTATTTAACAGATATTCCTGATCCTTATTCCAATCTCGTTGTTCCATCTTGCAGCCTCCTAAACCCCAAATTTATTTATTGCATTATAATTTCTGACCGAAAAAACTGTTCCTGAAATTTAATTTGCTCCCATATTTCTTCTTTGGTATAAGAAATATTTTCAGGACAAACCACCCATTTTTCTTCTATATCATCACATCTGTGAATTATCGCAATGACTTTACCGGTGAATTTTTCGACAGGCTCATTTACACCCAGTATATATGCGTCCTGTTCCTCTCCGTCCGGTGCAATAATTCCTTCAATGTAGCCATAGTTAATTGAATAATATATATCCTTGTATTCCGGATGATAACTTCCAAGCGGTCTATCAACAATAACAGTAACAATATCTCCAATCATATGTCTCCACCCTCAAAAATTCCAAGCTGAAATTATTTTATAATAATTTTTTTGCCATAACAATTTCATCTGTTGCATAATCAATTTTGAATCCATTATTTAAAAATAATTTCACTAATCTCCGACAATTTGTTTATCGCGTCATTTAAAAAGTAACGATAATATTGCATATTCTCTTTGCCAATATATCAGGTCTATATAAGCTTAACATAATAAAGGCTCCCAACTTTTTATTTATAAAATAATTATACCACATAGGTATGTCTATTTCAAGTCAAACTCCGCAAAACGTTAGTGTCAAGTAAAAGTTGGCAAATTTTTTCGTCTTAAAATTATGCATATTGCTTAATTTTTCTTAAATTTTTGTATGTCAATTAAAACCTAGCAAAAAATAGATTAAAAATTTATTGTTTCTGTACCTTTGAGCCATTTTATGAAACTTCTTCTCGTGTCTGTCATTGAAGCATTTGTGTAAGGCATAGAACATATTTTCCCTAAATATCCTTTACCAACCTTTTGGGGTACTCTTCCTGCTGATAAGATATCTGTAACTCTTTCTCTAAAGTTTTCGGGTAAAACAATATTAGATATTGTTTCAAGTGTTTCTGACAACTTATGACTGACTTTTAAACAAACTATTTTGCAAAGATTAAGGCTTCCTTCCTCACTCCATGCTGCACTTCTGTGTTTCATTCTCTTGGCAACTGTCAAATACACATTGTGTTCTGCATTTCCCATTCCTTTGTATACAAGACCGTCATTCAACTCCGGCAGCTCAATTCCTCTGTTTTGATATGGGATAAGGCTATCTCTGTTATTGGAAAGATAACGGTATAATTCTAATACCTTTGCTATCTCTTCATCTTCTTCAACACTATTCATAACTGCTTCCACATAGGTAAGCATCTCATCAATTTGCATTGTTTTAAGATAGTTAAACACAGTATATTCAAAGTCTTTACCTATACCCACTCCCTTAATGGCTTTATTAACATGAAACGGATCAAGTTGATGACATATACTGTCATCATTTTCATACAATGTTCTTATCCACGAACCGCCATCTGAATTGAATATCCTCATTTCGATTTCATCTGTATTATAGATCTTTGCTATCATAGCTTCTTTACGTTTAGTAAATTCCTTACTGCTTTCAATTCCGCAAACAACATTCTTTTCCGCAAGTTCAAAACGGTCTTTACCTGTTTGCTTCCACCCCTCATGAAAAAGTGCAAGCTTGATTTCAAAATTCTTTCCTTTACCTTTACATCGTTTCTGCTTTCTTACAATTACTCCATCTGCTTCTTCCATTAAAACTTTGGTTTCTCTATCTCCATGAAAATTTATATCTTTATTTAATTCAATATATCTATTTTCCTGCTCTTCGACTTTTTTACCGAGTTTTTGAACTATATTCCAAACGCCTTGGTGACTGATGCTTTGACCTGTTAAATCTGTTATGTTCTTTGCAGTTTGCGCATACGAACACTCACAAATGTTATCTGCTATTTTCTCTGCAAGATTAGAAGAAACAAAGCCGACACAATCAAAACCCATATACTCATCTAACAGATAAACAAATTTTCTCTCTGAACTACCATCCATAACTTCATAAACTGCTCTGGAATATTCAACTTCCCCCATTAATGTCTTTATGCAGGTTTTTCTATGACCTTTATGGCGATAAATGGCTTTATTTCTTGTTTTCATCAGCCATCTGTCAATCTCCTGAAGCATGTTTTTCAACTCCTCACAGGCAACCTCGCAACCGTATTTAAAAATATTTTTCTCTAAACTCTTGAAATTTATCTTGTTTTCTTGTAAAATATTAATCATCGTACACAACCTGACTTTTGTTTTTATAAGCAACTAACATAATATCAGATTTTGTACGATTTGGGAAGTGGTTTTTGCCATTTCCCTTATTTTTTTGCCAATTAATATTTTACACTATGCCGCAAAACTCGCCTATCCAATATAAACACACATACCACATCAAAAACAGATTTTCCGTTGCTCGCATACAAGTCTTGACCTGTGATTTTTACCTAAAAACGCTATACTTAACGCTTAAAATGCTTACTGTTGAGGTTAGAAACTAAATTATGCTCCTGTGCATATTTTCTCGCCTTCGCTCTGCGTTCCTCGCTGTATGCGGAAGTAAAGCGGATTGACAAACGCTTTTTGTCAACCTCGTATGAAACAGCACCGCAAGGGTAGGTTGTAATCAGCTTTGCACAACTCGGATTTTCCTTGCTGAATTTTGCAAGCCTATTTTTCAAGGCGGTGTTGTAGGTGTAAACATTCGCCGTAGGTTCTGCCTCGTTAAACAAGATGATTGTTTCTTTTTCATATTTTGTAATTCTGCATTTTCCCATAATATTTTTAACTCCTTTTTCATTAAATTTTTGCAAGTGAAAAGCCGTCTTTGAATACTCAAAAACGGCTTGACGATTGATTATACTATTTTATTGTGTTACGCTCATTTGCTCGGCTCTTGACTTCGCATTTTTTAGTAACTTTCGTGCTTGCGTGAGCAATACTCGGTCAATGGGCGGAATATCCCAATAGCAGAAGTCGCCCACCTTGTCAACTTCGGGATTGTAAGAGGGATTTGCGGATTGATAAATTCTTGTATAGGCTTTTTCCTTAACCGTTTCATAGTCTGCTCCGTTTTCAACCTCGATTATTAAATCGGCTATTAAGGCTCTGACCTCGTTTTCCTTTTCTGCGTAATAGTCGGGGCGTAAGTACATATCCCTGTATTGCAGGATTGCGTTTCTTGACAGGGCGGCTAAATCCGCATAGCCGTAACCGTTTGTCTGTTTTGCAAGTACGGCGTTATAAATTGCATTGTGAGCCTTGCACCAAGCGGGCTGATAGCCTAAACCGTTCTGCACCTCGTCCAATATGCCGCCGATTAGATTTTCCGCAACGGCTGCGCTTTCCTCCGTTGCGTTTTCGGGATAGCTTTCAATCGGGATTTCTGCGGCATAGGCTGTTGTCATTACCGATAGGGTAAGGGTTAAAATTGTGATTGATTTTAATACATTGTTCATTTTGATTTCCTCCGTTTTCATTATGATAAATTTGCTATTTCTGCGGCAGGCGCATTGACATATTGTGTAATAACGCCGATTTTCGGCTCTTGCTTCGGCAGGGTTTGGACGGGAATAAATATGCCCTTTGCTATATCCTCCGCACGACATTTATTTTTTCTCTCGTCTATTCTCTGTTTGCGCTGTGCCTTTGTACGCTCATATTCCTTTTGTACCATACCGCGCTCCTTACGGCGCAAATAGTTTTGATGTAAACGGTCTTTTCTCGCCTCACGCTTTTTCAATTCCTCGATTTCTTCGGAGGAAAGTTCAGCGTCCGCAAATTTCGGCGGAATGAAACGCCCTATAAAATTAAAATATATTTCAATTTCCTGTGTGGTTTCAACGCTGCCTTTGCGGTCGCGTTCGTGTACTAAAATCTTTTCCACAAACTCATTTATCATTGTTATGCTTAAATCATTGAAATTTTGGTATTTGTCAATTAAAGCAATAAATTTGTCCGCTGATTTCGCATTTTTATCATAAGCGGTGATGTTCGCTTCAAGGGTTTTGATTTCTTCGTTTAACTCTTGCTGTTCTTTTGCATACTGTCCGTCAAGCATTGAATATCTTTCGTCGGGCAGCTTGCCAAGCGCGTTGTCCTCATAAATTTTGCAGATTAAAACTTCAAGCTCCGACGCTCTTTGTTTTGCGACTGCAAGGCGCGTCCGCTGTTTTTTTATGCTTTCCGTCTGTTGTTTTGCCTGTGCCTCCTGCACAACCTTGATAAATTCCTCACGGTCTGTATTCGCATATTCGGCAATGGCTTTGAGCATATCGGACAGCAGGGTTAAAACCACGCTTTCGTTTATGCGGTGCTGACTTTTGCATAATTTACCGACAGGGACTTTGCTGTATTGAGAACAGGTATATTGTGAAATTCTCTTACCGTTGTTTACTCGGTGGACATACATTTTGCCGCCGCAATCGGCGCAATATAAAATACCCGTTAAAGGTGCAACCTCGCCCCAGCCGTTGGGATAGCGTCTTACATTACTTCGGATTTTCTGCACAAGGTCAAAGGTTTCTTGGTCGATAATCGGCTCGTGGGTGTTTTCAAAAACCGTCCATTCGCTTTCATCAACATAATGACTTTTCTTGTCCTTAAAATGTTTTCGGGTTTTGAAATTTACGGTGTGTCCCAAATACTCACGCTTTTTCAGAATACTTGCAACCGTTCCCGAACTCCAATGATACGGATTTTCAAATACAACTTTCTGATGAAGTCCCTCGCCGTTTTTTGCTAAATGTGCGCCCGGTATTTCCACCTTGTCGCTTTCAAGTATTCTTGCGATTTGGTATGGGCCTTTGCCCTCTATGGTTAGTCTGAAAATCCGCTTTACAACTTCGGCGGCTTCCTTATCGACTATCCACTGGTTTTTATCTTCGGGGGATTTCAAATATCCATAACAAACGCAGCTTGATGTGTGCTTACCCGACATACCTTTTGACTTAAAAACCGATTTGATTTTACGGCTTGCGTCCCTCGCATACCATTCATTCATAATGTTTCTGAAAGGCATAAAATCGTCCTCGCCCTTAAAGCTGTCCACTCCGTCATTGATTGCGATTAGGCGCACTCCTTTTTGACGCAGGATTTCCACATATTGACCGACTTTGAGATAATCTCGTCCCATTCTGCTTAAATCTTTGAGAATGATTGTATCGACATTTCCGGCTTCAACCTCTTTCATCATTGCAAGAAAACCGGGACGGTCAAACCGAGTACCTGAAATTCCGTCGTCTGTAAAGTGGGTAGGGTTAGGAAAGCCGTTCTTTTGTGCATATTCTTCAAGCATTCGCTTTTGATTGGATATGCTGTTACTTTCGCCTTGCAGTTCGTCATCTCGGCTCAAACGCTCATACAAAGGCGTGATTTTTTCTTGTCTTACCATTTTTGATAACTCCTTTCGCTTTATTTTTTTAAGATACGGCTTATTCTTGATAAATAAGTCTTTCACATTATATAACACC
>JAUNPN010000012.1 GCA_030536655.1 bacterium
ATTTTTGGGGGATAGAAAATGTTTTACCGGAAATGTTTGATGATAAGGGAACTTCGTTAAAAAGTGTAATTTTAAGGATATAACTGAAAAATATAGAATATTAAGTATAGAAGATAGGATAATATTAAAGCTAAGGTCAATATGCAAACGAATAAATATTAAAGTTAAATAAAGAAGGAATTCCAAATGAGCATAGAACAGCGATACCTACTCCGCCTAATAAAAGCAGCTGCAACGGAGGAAGCGCCTCCGGCACTTCCTCCGAAACTAAACTTACAAGCGCTGTTCACATTAGCGGAAAAAATCAGATCGACAACATATTGTACGAGCCGTTTAAGCAGCTTGGCATATACGACGACTCAAAACCCAATCATGCATACAATGAAACAGCGATACGGCAGAGCCGTACAGCGTGATATTATGCAGGATACAGAACTTGCGGAAATAGCGGAGTATTTTGCGTCAGAGCAAATTCCGTATATTCCCATGAAGGGAAGTACGGTAAAAAAATATTATCCAAAGCATGATTTATGCCGTAGCGGCGACATAGATATATTGATACATCAGAAGGATTTAGACAAATCTGATAAGGTTCTTACCGAATTAGGTTATATCTGTGATAGGCGCGGTTGTGATGTGCATGATGTTTACGAACGATGAAAAACTCATATTGAAATTCATACATCACTTACCGATAAGAATGACAATGCATATGAATTTTGTCAGAGGGTGTGGGATAATTCCGAATTGAAAGAAAACTGCCTTTATGAATTGAATCCGGAGTTTTTATATACATATCTTATAGTTCATCTGCGCAGACATTTAATAGGTATGGGAGGCGGAGGAATCAAGCTTATACTTGATTTATGGGTACTTAACAGAACAATTAATTTTAATAATAAAGATAAACTCAACTGCTTTATACACGAGGCAAAGCTTGATAATCTGAGAGAGTATGCCGAAGCATTAACATATAAATGGTTTGAAGATAAAGATACATCAGATAAGAATGTGCTAATGCTCGAAAAACTCATATTTAACAGTGATACTCATGGTAATTACGGAACGTATGTAAATATGATACTTGCAAAAGAAAATAACGGCAGCTTTAAAGTCTCAAAATTGAAAAATTTTATTAAACTGATGTGTCCATCGTTGAAAGTTATGCAGGATAAGTATGAAGTTCTAAAAAGATATCCGATACTTTTGCCGTTTTCATGGGTAAAGAGGGTATTTGATGCAAGGAGAGAGCATATAAAAGCAATCGCTGAGTCTGTGAATAATCTGAACAAAAATGAAGCACAGGAGTTAGCAAGATTTTGTGAATATATAGAGCATTAAGCTGAATATTGTTTAAATTAAAAGTAATTAAAAAAATGAAATTTGGCACGGTTTTTGAATGAGTAAACAAATTGTGAACAAACCATTAAAACATTAATGAATTTGTAGCAGAGAACATTATTCACCTACTATTTCCTCACGTTGAATGGTTAGATGAATGTGATTAGCCCCAACAAAGCTTGCTGTTTGTTCATAATTCATCCATAAAATTTACAAATTATTAACTAATTCAAAAATCGTGTGAAATTTGGCGTAAATACTTGATTTTTCGGAGGTTTTGTGGTATAATACCTGAATAGGAAATGATAAGAAGAAGGAAAAAAAACTCACAGAAAACCTGTCACTGATAAAAAGGCAAAATTAAGATCCTATCTGTATTTAATTTACGGATAAGCTCTAAATACTGTAATATATAATAAATGAGGAAGAAAGAGGTTTGGAAAAAGATAAGCGGCGCATCTCGCCGTCATTCGAGGCTTGAAGTACAGCGTACGACTGCGCCCCTCATAACGGCAAACTGCTTGCTTCTCTTTTCCCAAACGTATTGGTGAAAGGAGTTCGAATTATAAGTTTGAAAGAAATTCTCGTTGCATCTTGCGACTTTTGCCGGGTTCGCATATAAACACATAGTTTCATCCGCCGAAAAATGTGACCCGCTTAGAGCATTTCTCTCAAACAGCATTGATTGAAAGGAGTTCAGATTATAACAATGGCAATTCTGTTAAAGGGAAAAGAGGTTTCAGCAAGGATAAAGGACGAGCTGAAGGAAGAAACAGCAAAAATGAAGACGCGCGGAATAAATCCAGGTCTCGCAGTTATTATTGTGGGCGATGATCCTGCAAGCCGAGTATATGTAAATAATAAGAAAAAGGCTTGCGAGTACTGCGGTATTAATTCATATGAATACGCGCTTCCGAAAGAAACAACAGAGGCAGAGCTCTTGAAGCTTATTGACGAGTTAAATAATGATCCTAAGATATCAGGTATACTTTGTCAGCTGCCTGTGCCGAAGCATATCAAAGAGCAGTCAATTATTAATGCAATTAATCCCAATAAGGATGTTGACGCATTTCATCCGGTAAATGTGGGTAAAATTATGACAGGAGATTATGACTTTGTTCCATGTACACCGGCAGGAGTTATGGAGCTTATTAAGGAAAGCGGAATAGATGTAAACGGTAAGGAATGTGTAGTTGTCGGCAGAAGTAATATAGTGGGAAAGCCAATGTCAATGCTTTTGCTGCACAAGAACGGTACTGTTACAATATGCCATTCGCATACGAAAAACCTTGCTGAAAAGACAAAAAAGGCTGATATTCTTGTTGCCGCGGTTGGTATTCCGAACTTTATTACAGGCGATATGATTAAGGAGGGAGCAGTTGTAATTGATGTTGGGATAAACAGAATTGCTCCGAAGAAGCTTGTCGGTGACGTTGAGTTTGAGAGTGCGGAAAAGGTTGCCGCAGCAATTACACCGGTTCCAGGCGGAGTAGGCCCTATGACAATAGCCATGCTCATGAAGAATACACTGAAAGCAGCGGAAATAAATAATTAAGCAAGATAAAAAAATCCTGCCGGACTGTTGAAATCCGGCAGGATTTTTTATGTTTTATGCAGCCTTGGCTGCTTTTGCCTTTTTGAGAGCTTTTTTTGCTTGCTATTTTTGCTCTCTCTTGTCAAAAATAGTATACACAGTCGGGATTACAAACAGCGTCAGCAATGTACCTACCAATAAACCGCCTAAAAGAACTACTGCAAGCGGTTTCATTGTTTCGGAACCCTCGGCAGTTGAAATTGCCATAGGCAAATATCCGAGAATGGAAGTAAGCGACGTCATAAGTACAGGACGCATTCTTGTTTTTCCGGCAATAATTACATGCTCAAATATATTACCGTTCGGATCCTCTGTTTTAAGAGTATTGATAAATTCGATAAGTACAATGGCATTATTAACGATAATACCGATGAGCATTAATATACCTATACAACCAACAACCGATAAGGTGCTGCGCGATAATACAAGTGACAATACAACACCAATGATTGAAAGAGGCACAGTCATAAGTATAATTACAGGTTGCTTTGTATTCTCGAATTGAGCTGCCATTACAAAATACATAAGCACAATACCGAGAATAATGGCGATCAGAAGTGATTGCATTGCATCCATCATGATTTCCAGAGTACCGCTGGTTTCCTGAGATACACCGTCCGGCTTGGGAATATCCTTGATTGCCTCGTTAAACTGAGTGTTAATTGTACTCATATCCGTACCGTAAAGCTTAGCTTCAAGAGTTACCGTTCTCTTTTGGTCGATACGTGTGAGGGTAGTGCTGCCCTTTTCAACTGTTACGGAAGCAATGTCCGAAAGCGCAATCCATTGCCCTGTTGGTGTTTTCATTTGGAAATTCTTCAATGCGCTTGTCGTTTCAAGGTATTTGTCAGGATATACAACATTAATGTCGTATTCAGAGCCTTTTTCTTTATATGTCGATGCAGTTGCTCCGGTTGTTGCATATCTCACATATGCTGAAATTTGCTGTGCAGTCATTCCGTAGCGTGCGGCTTTATCAGAATCAACATTGATTCTTACTTCTGAGGAGGTATCATCGACTGAGGTTGATGTTTCACTTACTCCTTCAAGTGTTTTTAGCTTTTTTTCACATTCGTTTACATATTCAATAAGAGCATCCTCATCATTTGCGCTGAACTGCCACTGAACCGAATCTGAACTCATCTGACTCATACCGCTTTGCGATGAGGCCTCAACTTCTATCGTGGCTCCCGAAATATTCTTTAATGCATCTCTCATTTCCTGACATATATCGTTTGTACTCTTTTTTCTGCTGTCAAGAAGAGTTATTGTGATAGAGGATGAATTTGAACCTGATTGGAGTATACTTCCTCCGCCAACGCTTGAGAATATGGTTTCTATATCGTCGCGCTGCATGAGAATGTCTTCTATTTTCTTGGTAATTTTATCAGTTTCTTCAAGCTCTGTGCCGTCCGGAGTACTGATGCTTACGCTGATGCTGCCTGCATCAGTTTCCGGCATTAAGGACATTCCTATATTCGCAAGAACAATGAGCGAAATAACAAAGACGCCCACTACGCTTAACAGAAATCTCTTTCTTTTCTTCAATACTGTTCTTAATGTCTTTTCATAAATCACATACAGCTTATCAAGCATTTTCTCAAACGGTATAAAAATCTTGTGTTTATTCGCGTCATTCATTGCCGGTATTCTCGCTGAAAGCATAGGTATAATCAGGAAGGTTACAAGCAGTGAAGCAACCTGTGAGAATATGATTGCAAATGAAAGCTGTTTAAACATTACGGCAACCATATTATCAATAAAGAGTATAGGAACATATACTATACAAGTTGTTAATACTGATGCGACCACCGCGCCGGTAACTTCATTTGCTCCGCTGACAGCAGCTGTACGGGGATCTTTTCCGAGGTCGTCCCGCCATCTGAATATATTCTCGATTACAACAACAGAACAGTCAACCAGCATACCTACACCCAAAGCAAGACCGCCGAGTGATACCGTGTTCAGGGTCATTCCCGCAAAGTACATACCAATGAATGTGGTTATAATCGATATAGGCATTGTAATACCGATTACAAGAGCGGTTCTCACACTTCCGAGGAAGATGAGAAGGATTATAATAGCAAGCAAAGCTCCTACCACTGCGTTTGAAGCGACAGAATGAATACTGTTTTTGATATAGCTTGCCTGTTCCATTGTCATGTTATATGTAAATTTAGGATTTTGTGCATGCAGGTTATCAAGTGTTTTTGTAACTGAGTCAACAACATCAACCGTATTTGCGTCTGATTCAGCCGAAATCGAAATTGAAATAGCATTTTCGCCGTTAAGACGCGCGTACGATGAATCTTCATCAAAGGTATCAACAACTTCTGCAATATCGCTTACATGAACAATCTGACCTGTAGCTGTTGAAACAGTCGCGTTCTCAATATCCCTCAAATCCTGGAACTCGCCAATGGTTCTGATTGTCAAATCCTTTGACGAAGCAGAAATATTACCTGAGGCAAAGTTATTGTTCTGAGTTGCGATTGCAGTTATTACGTCGTTAAAGCCTAAAGAATAACCTGCCATTTTTGTAGGATTCAGCCTAACCTCTATAATTCTGTCAGTAGCACCGCTCACAGAAACAGAAGCGACGCCGGCGGTTGATTCAAGCTTGTCAAGCACGTTATCCTCAATGTACTTTTTTGTCTGCACCAAATCATATCCTTCATGGCTGACGCTCATCATTGCTACAGGCATAATATTCGTGTCCATCTTGATTACCATTGGATCGTTACAGTCATCCGGCAGCGTTGATTTTATCATTTCAATACTATTTGTCATATCGCTTACAGCCTGATTCATGTCTGTACCTGTGTCAAACTGAACCATGACGAGCGAACTGCCCTGTGAGCTTTGTGAGGTGATATTGTCAACGCCTGAAACAGAGCTGATGGCTCCTTCGATTTTTTTGGTAACAAGGTTTTCTATTTCTTCTGCACCAACGTTAGAGTATGTAGTATTTACAATAGCCATGGATAAATCCATGTCCGGCATACTTTCCATGGGAAGCATTGAAAGGGAATAAAGACCGATTACCATAAAAATCAGTATTACCATTGTTACGGCTACAGGCCGTTTAACAGATAATTCACTTAATTTCATTCTGATTAATGTCCTTTCCGTTATTCGGTAACAATATTTACCGCTGTATTGTCCTCGGTAATGTAACTCTGACCGGTCACGATAACCCTGTCACCGACATTAATTCCCGAAACAACCTCAGTATAATCATCTGATTCTATACCAACTGCAATTGTATGTTTTTCAGCATTCTTACCGTCGGTAGAAACTGTATATACGTAGTATTCCTCATTTTCCTGAGTAACTGCGCTGTTAGGAACGGTAATTGCGTTATCTGACTCCTGAATTGCCAGCTTAACATCTGCAAACATGCCGGCATTCAGTTTTCCGTCGGTATTGTTGATGTCAACCTGAACTGTATACATTCCGGTTTTTTCATTTTTTGTCGGATTGACAAGTGTTACTATTCCGTCTATATTATCCATACCGGCTGACTGGACATTTACAACTGCCTTGGTTCCCTGTGAGATATAGGGGATAACTGACTCCGTTACCTCAATCTCAGCCATAAGCTTCTCAGTGTTCTTTATAGAGAATAGTTCAACTCCGGGCGACGCCATCTGACCAACAGATGCAGCCTTTGTTGAAATATATCCCGAAGATAAAGCACGTATTTTTGAGTTGTTAAGATTGTCCGTTGCTGTCTTTAGGGAGTTCCTTGCACTCTCAAGTGATGCGGCAGCGGTTTCGACGGTACTCTGGTTTGAAATATCCGTAAGACCAATATTCTCTTTTGCAGCTGCCAAAGCATTTGAAGCGTTATCAAGCGTATTTTTTGCATTTGTGTAAGCAACGCCTGAGTTCAAACGTACAGTTTTCAAATTCTCTTCAGCACTGACGAGCTGTGAATATGCGGCGTCAAGTCCGGCGC
This sequence comes from bacterium, assembly GCA_030536655.1. GTDB lineage: Bacteria > Bacillota > Clostridia > UBA1381 > UBA1381 > UMGS1958. Next base: position 6,897 of record JAUNPN010000012.1, read on the forward strand.
TTTCATTAAGACGTATTTTTCTGAGATTTTCTTCTGCTGTAACCATCTGCGAATATGCATTATTGTAAGAGGTTTGTCTTTGTGAAGAAACCGTTGCAAGACTTGCACGCAGATTTTCCACATTTGCGGCAGCGTTATCCAGTTCTATCTTTGATACTGCGCCTATATCGTATAACGCCTGCATGGATTTTAAGTTTTCTTCTGCTGTTTCAAGGCTGTTCCTTGAAGAAATCAAGGAAGTATCGTTATCGTAAAGCTCCTTTTCGCGGTTGTACATACTTACTGCATCGTTGTATGTCTGCTCTGCAAGCTTAACTGAAGAGCCTGAATCATATAATTCTTTTTCTGTATTATAAGCTCTTAATGCGTCTTGATACCCTTGCTCAGCAAGCTTGACAGATGAGTTGGATTCATACAGCTCTTTTTCACGGTTGTAGTTTTCTAATGCTTGACTGTAGGAAAGCTGTGCCGATGTAAGGTTATTTTTCGCATTTGTGGAAGCCTGCTTTGTCGATGACTTGGTTACCGAGTTATAGGAAGCCAAGGCACTGTTGTATCCGGCAAGAGCCGTATCGTAAGCGGTTTTTAAATCGGTTGTGTCAAGCTCCGCAAGTACGTCTCCTTCGTGAACATAATCTCCTTCGTCCGCATTTACCTTAATAATTTTTGCACTTACCTTTGCGCTCATTATGGTGTTGTCAGCGGTTTTTAATTCGCCTGTATAGGATATTTCGTTTGCAAGGCTGTCTGTTCCAACAGTATAAACAGTTACATTTGTTGCTGTATTTTCAGCCTGCTGCTGATCATTCTTTTTACCGCAGCCTGAAGCGCTGATTAAAAGTGATGCTGCAATAATTACAGTCATTATTTTCTTCCCTGTCATTTAATGGTATCCTCCTCAAATACGGTATTTTCACAATCAAATAATAATCTATATTGTTCGTTTGCGGAATATAACATAAGCTCCACATCAAGACAATTATTCTTTAATGAATGTAATTCACGTGTTAAATCAAGGTAATCTTTAGTTGACATAGTTCCCAATTCATATGATATTTTAGCTGCGTCTACTGATTTTTGCATTAATTCCAAATTTCGGTGAACATTATTCATGCTTTCATATGCAGACTGAACGGCATTCCATGCAGAATAAAGATTAATGCGCTCATTATTTAAAGCATTGGTATAATTCAGTTCTGCTGTTGCATACTCAGCTTCGGCACTGTGCCATGCCGGTTGGTTAGAGGTGTAATACCCGTGATAAACCTTTTTTTTCTGGGAAGCAATTTTAAAGGTATCCTCGGCATTTGCCCTTGAGATTGATTTTTCGGCTTTTATAAGTGCAGTTTCATAGCTTGTTTCTTCTTTTTGCGGCTGTGTAAATTCTCCGGTGAGCTGCAGCGGCTGGTCCAGGGGATAATTTATTCCTGATTTAAACTGAATCATGCTCAGCTCCAGATTTCGCTCGGCACTGTTTACGGCAGCGCGTGCTTCATCCTCAGCAATGCGTGTTTTCTCCATATCGATATCCGATATAAATCCGCCGGAATATTTCAGCTCGGCGGACTTTGTAAGCTCCTGTGCGGATATCAAAGAATCCTTAGCGATTGAAACCTTTTCAACGTTGCTCAGATATGTATAAAATAGCACTGATACATTGCTTTCGAGGGTATATTCGGTTTGAATGACGGCTCTCTGAGCCATTCTGCTGTTTGCAAGCGCAGCATTATATGCATATCCGCTTGTAACAAGAACTTGGCTTACATCCGTTACCGACATTTCTCTTTGGTCTTTTAAAATGCTTCGGCTGATTCTTGCTTCATTAGCACTTGATTTGGCATAAGCCTCTGACGCTTTTACGGCGGCAAGGCTGCTGCTGTGTTCTTTTGCATAGCTTATCGCGTCATTTATCGTAAAGGTTTTTGCCGATTGAATATTGGCTTGCTGTAAAGCTGAGACTTCCGTATCTGTCGTATCTGCCGCATATGCAGTGACAGCTGCAAATGAAGACAGTATCAAAGCTGACGCCACACACAGAAGCGAAAATCGTTTTTTGAATAATGACATATTTGACATTCCTCCGGGTAAAATTAATTAAACTTTAATCGGAAAAGGTTAGATGTTCTAACTAATTTTTTTGTATAGTTAACCTTTACTCCAATCACTTATTATATTATAAACCCGTATTTAAGATATGTCAATCACAAAATGAAAATTTAACAAATCATTAACAGAAATTTATAAAAATTAACAAATAGAATAACGGGGGTTTCGTTTTAAAAAAGAAATATAGCCAAAAGCCGATGATAACCGGTAATTTAGGCTATATTACAGTTTAATTACAAATCTGATTTTATATTCAAAAGGGACACCACATATGATAAAATAAAGTTAAGCCCACAATAATAAAAGCATGAGACGCGCTGTATCTTACGAAAGGAACAAAATTGGAATGCTGTTTTTGGCTTTATTATGCGCTTTTCAGAGCTTTTTACCGCAAATTTTTGGAAAACTCAAATTTTAAGGGTGATTGACAAAAGTTTTACAGTATGGTATAATATGATGTAAATAAAACAGAATAAATCAATACAGGAGTTTTTTATGGAAAAGAAATTAATTTATGATAATCCGCTTGCGTGTGCGGAGGATGTTAAAGACTTTGTCATGGAAGGCAGCGCGGAAGTTTATTTTGAGAACAGAAAGATGAGAATGAAAAATGCACTTGATGCCGGAATGGGTCAGAAGTCGAATTTTGTTTATTGGTGTGATAAGGATTTTCCGTCTGATATAATGATTGAATGGGATTTCAGACCTATTGAGGAACCGGGATTATGCATTATGTTCTTTTCGGCAAAAGGCTGCAACGGAGAAGAATTATTTGATAAGTCGCTTGCTCATAGAGACGGTCAGTATAATCTGTATCACAGCGGCGATATAAACGCGTATCACATTTCATATTTCCGCCGCCGCTGGGAGGATGAAAGAGCGTTCCATACCTGCAATCTCAGAAAAAGCAAGGGCTTTTATTTGACGGCGCAGGGTGCGGATCCGATTCCGAACTGTGAGGATTCATCGGAAAGTTATCATTTAAGAATAACGAAATTCAATGGTCTTATTGAGTTTGCAGTAAATGATTTGACAGTATTCTCATGGCAGGATGATGGAATTGAATACGGCGGTGTACTTGGCGGCGGTAAAATAGGACTGCGTCAGATGGCTCCGCTGATAGGAGAATACAGTAATTTAAAGGTGTATGAATTAAGGAATTAGTATATGAATAAATCACTTAAAATTCTTGAATTTGATAAAATATTAGAAAGACTTTCCTCGTATACAGAAAGTCCGTCGGTAAAGAAAAGGATAGAGGAGCTTATTCCGTATCCGACGCTTGCTTTGGCACGGGAAGCTCAGCGTGAAACGACTGAGGCAGTGACCACTACTCTTAAGCTTGGAGGTCCCCCGGTCAATCTTTCGGTTGCGGAGGTAACAAAGTATGTTAAGCTTGCAGAAAGAAACGGTATGCTTCACACAAAAGAGCTTATGCAGATTTCACGCATGCTTTATGTAGCAAGGCGAATGAAAGCGTATTTAGGTGAAACAGCGGAAGAATGCACAAAGCTGCTGGAGCTTGCAGATGGTATAATTACTGTAAAGGTGTTGGAAGATAGGATAAATACTTGTATAATTTCCGAAGATGAAATAGCTGATGACGCATCATCGGAGCTTTCGACAATCCGCCGCAAGATTAAAAATTTAAATGCAAAAATAAAGGATACATTAAACGGTATGCTTCACAGCTCACATTATAAAAAATATCTTCAGGATGCGATTGTCACAATGCGCGGAGACAGGTATGTTATTCCGGTGAGAGCAGAATGCCGTTCGGAAATTCCGGGTATTGTGCATGATTCGTCTGCAAGCGGAGCAACGATATTCGTAGAGCCGATGAGCGTTGTTAATGCGAATAATGAAATCCGTGATTTGAAAAGCCGTGAACAGCAGGAGATTGAGCGCATACTTATGGAGCTTTCGGCGCAGGTATGTGAATATTCTCATGCAATTTTTGTTGATTATAATAGTGTATGCGAGCTTGATTTTATGTTTGCAAAGGCAAGACTTTCGCTTGATATGAACGGAACCGAACCGGAGCTTAATGACAAGGGAATCATAAGTTTTAAAAAAGCGCGTCATCCTCTCATAGACAAGGAAAAAGTTGTTGCAAATGATATAGAACTTGGCAAAGAATACGATACTCTTGTCGTAACCGGTCCGAATACGGGCGGTAAGACAGTTACACTGAAAACTATCGGCTTATTTTCTGTTATGGCAGCTTCAGGACTGCATATCAGTGCGGCAGACAGAAGCGAAGCAGCAGTTTTTGATAAGATTTATGCAGATATAGGTGACGAACAGAGCATTGAGCAAAGCCTGTCAACCTTTTCATCACACATGGTTAATATAGTTGATATTACGAAAAACGTTGACGGAAATTCGCTTGTACTGTTTGACGAGCTGGGCGGAGGAACCGACCCTACCGAGGGAGCTGCACTTGCTATTGCAATACTGGAATATCTTAGAAGCTTTGGAGTGAGAACTGTCGCGACGACTCATTACAGCGAGCTTAAAATATATGCGCTTTCAACAGACGGAGTTGAGAACGCTTCGTGTGAATTTGATGTTGAAAATTTACAGCCGACATATAAGCTTTTAATCGGTGTACCGGGAAAAAGTAATGCGTTTTCTATTTCAAGAAGACTCGGACTTGATGAATTAATCATAGACAGAGCTAATGCAATACTTTCCGATGAGGATATTCATTTTGAGGATGTTGTAACCGAGCTTGAACAGAGCCGTGCAAAGGCGCGCAGGGATGCGGATGAAAATAAACGTATGAAGAACGAGCTGAAGTCGCTTCGGGATCTCCTGGAAAAGGACAGAATAAAGCTGAAGGAAAGTAAATCACGCATACTTGATGAAGCACACAGAGAGGCAAAGATAATTGTCATGGATGCCAAGGAAGAAGCAAATTCTATTATAAAGGATCTTGAGAAAATGCGCCGTCAGGGTGTGAAAAACGGAGGACAACTGAGTGAGAAGGCACAGAATGCAAGGGATTCTCTTAAGAAGAAGGAGGACAGTATTGATAAAAAGATGGCGCAGGCTTCAAAGCCGAAGAAAACGTATGTTGAGCCTCCGAAGAATCTTAAATTGGGACAAACTGTAAAGATTGTAGATATGAATGAGGAAGCGTCTGTATTAAAGCTTCCGGATAAGAAGGGAATGCTGAGAGTTCAGGCAGGAATTTTCAAAATGGATGTTCATATTTCAAATATAAGGGAAGTAAAGGACGATGAAGTAAAGGAGCTTGCTAAGAAATATACCCCGTCAGTGCGTTCGTTTGAGTCAAAAACAAAAAATGCGTCAACAGAAATTGATGTTCGCGGACATAATGTTGAGGAAGCATGGATTAAAGTAGAAAAGTTTCTTGATGACTGTTACCTTGCCGGTGTGTCCCCTGTAAGAATTATTCACGGAAAAGGAACCGGTCTTTTAAGAAAGGGCATACAAGGCTATCTTAAAAAATACAGATACGTTAAATCCTTCAGAAACGGAAAGTTTGGCGAAGGCGAGGACGGAGTAACGGTTTGTGAGCTTAAATAATCGGAGAGTACAGATGGATATTAAAATAAACACAGACGCGGTAAGGGTAGCTTTGCTGCGTTCGGTTTCGTATGTGAAATTCTTTTTTAAATGGATATGGGCGGCAGCACTTACAGGAGCGATAGGCGGATATATCGGAATGTTTTTTCATAAGAGCGTGGCGATTGCGACAACAATAAGAGGGCTTGCACCTCAGATAATGTGGTTTATGCCGCTTGCAGGAGTCATAATTATAACTGTTTACAAGCTTGCGGGACTTATGGGGAACAAGGGAACAGATGCAATTATTGAATCCGCTCAGTCCGGAGGGCGCGTTCCTGTTCTGCTTGCGCCGGCAATTTTTATAGGAACCGTTTTAACTCATCTTGTCGGCGGAAGTGCGGGACGAGAAGGAGCTGCACTTCAGCTGGGAGGCTGCATAGGAAGCAGTGTCGGCAGAGTGTTCGGAATGAATAAAGAGGATATAAAAACAATCGTAATGTGCGGAATGAGCGCAGTTTTTACCGCGCTTTTCGGAACACCGATTACTGCATCGTTTTTTGCGATGGAGGTTATTTCAGTAGGAAAAATGGAGTATCATGCGATTATTCCATGTCTGATTTCTGCGGCTGCGGCATATGCGATAACGATATTTTATAACATACCTCCGACGCACTTTAATTTGGAAACAATTCCTATAATGAATTTGCTTTCAATGGCGCAGGTGGCTTTGCTTGCCGCACTTTGCGCAGTGCTTGGAACTTTGTTCTGCCTTATAATGCATAGGACAGGACATCTTGCAAAGCGTATTATAAAAAATGACTATATCAGAATACTTGTCGGAAGCGCTGTTATTCTTGGAATCACCATGCTTGTCGGATGCTATGACTATAACGGAGCGGGCGTGGGAATAATTTCACAGGCTGTTGCGGGTGAGGCAAAGCCGTATGCGTTTGCGCTGAAAATTTTATTTACGGCTGTAACGCTTAGCTGTGGCTTCAAGGGCGGCGAAATTGTGCCGACTTTCTTTATAGGTTCAACCTTTGGCTGTGTCGTTGCATCGCTTATCGGGCTTGATCCCGGTTTTGGAGCGGCGGTAGGCATGACGGCTTTGTTTTGCAGTGTGGTAAACTGTCCGGTTGCATCAGTATTTTTAAGTGTTGAGCTGTTCGGCGCGGAGGGGATACTGATGTTTGCGGTTGCATGCGGAATAAGCTATATGCTTTCCGGTTACAGCGGTCTTTACGGAAGCCAGAAATTTGTTTATTCAAAATTCAAAGATAAGTACTTGAATATCACAACTAAGTAAATATTAAGAGTTAAGCACCTTTTGCTGGCTGATTTTCTGTCATATTGCCCCGAAAACCCGACTTCGCAACCACTTCTTTAATTACGTATAGGTTATAGACAAGCAAAGCACGGACTATAAATGGTTCGCGCTTTATTTGGAATGTTTTTTGCATTTGTACCAAAAATTACTTGTTAATAAAGTAATGTTTGTATATAATATATCAACTTTACAGCTGCAAGTTGACAGGTGGAATTTACAGTTGTATAATGTTATTGTAAACTATATGATATATCTGTATATGAAAATGAAGCCGTAGGTGCGGCGGAAAGGAGCGGCTGGAAATATCATGACAAATACGATAAAGACTGATATTGTAATTGCCGGAACCGGTGTGGGCGGATTATTCTGTGCGCTCCATATTCCAGAAGATAAAAATATTATTCTTATAACTAAGAGTGAGCTGGAGGAGTGCGACTCATACTTGGCGCAGGGAGGAATCTGCATGCTTAAGAGTGATGAGGATTATGAAAGCTATTTTGAAGATACTCTCCGTGCGGGTCATTATGAAAATAATCGTGAATCAGTTGACATTATGATTCGTGAGTCGCAGAAAATTATAGGAGAGCTTGTGGATTACGGTGTTGATTTTGAAAGAAACGCTGACGGAAGCTTTATGTTTACAAAGGAAGGTGCACATTCTACTCCGCGTATACTGTTTCACGAAGATATTACGGGACATGAAATAACCTCAAAGCTTCTTGCGGCGGTTAAGAAGCTGCCTAATGTAACAATAATAGAAAAGCTAACAATGGTAGATATTGTAGAAAATGAGGGACGCTGTATTGGAATAATCGGAAGATATGAGGATAACAGCATGGTTGAGATAAAAGCGGATTATACCGTGTTTGCGACGGGTGGCATAGGCGGCTTGTATAAACAGTCAACAAATTATCCTCATTTAACGGGTGACGCGCTTGCTATTTCACTCAAGCATGGAGTGGAGCTTTTGAATATAGATTATATACAAATTCATCCTACAACCCTGTATTCGACAAAAAAAGGACGATGCTTTTTGATTTCCGAATCGGTAAGAGGTGAGGGCGCAATTCTGTTCAATTCGCATATGGAGAGATTTATCGATGAGCTTCAGCCGCGGGATGTGGTTGCTCAGGCGATTCTTGAGCAGATGAAAAAGGACGGCAAGCCGTATGTATGGCTTTCAATGAAGCCTATTCCTAAGGATGAAATTCTCAGTCACTTCCCGAATATCTATGAAAGATGTATGGAGGAGGGGTATGACGTAACAAAAGAGTGTATTCCTGTTGTACCGGCGCAGCATTATTTTATGGGCGGAATAAAGGTAGACAGCAGAGCAAGGACAAGCATGCCTCATTTATACGCAGTAGGAGAAACTGCCTGTAACGGGGTGCATGGAAAAAATAGGCTTGCGAGCAACTCCTTATTGGAAAGCCTTGTTTGGGCAAAGAACGCGGCGCTCGATATAATAAGCAATTATGAGGAGAACGGTTACACGCCGGAAACAGATTTAAAGCCATACAGAAGATGTGATAAAAACTATAAGAAGGAAATTCTGTCGGAAATAGAAAGGGAAAAAATGAGCCATGAATAATATAACGATGATGTTAAATGCTGATGAACTTATCAAGCTTGCTCTAAGAGAGGATATTTCAAGCGAGGATGTGACAACAAACGCTGTTATGCGTGAATACTGTAAGGGTCAGGTACAGCTTATCTGTAAACAGGATGGTATAGTAGCCGGTTTGAAGGTATTTGAGCGTGTATTTAAGCTGCTTGATGACAGTACTGTCGTCGAGTTTTATGCAAAGGACGGCGAGAATGTAAAAAATGGTCAGCTTTTGGGTACTGTAACAGGTGACATAAGAGTCCTTCTTTCGGGTGAAAGAACCGCGCTAAATTATTTGCAGAGAATGAGCGGAATTGCAACCTATACAAATTCGATTGCGAAGCTGCTTGAAGGATCAAAGACAAAGCTGCTTGATACGCGTAAGACAACCCCTAATATGAGAATTTTTGAGAAGTACGCGGTTAAGGCAGGCGGCGGATATAACCATCGGTATAATCTCAGTGACGGAATACTGTTGAAGGATAATCATATAGGCGCGGCAGGCGGTGTAAAGGAAGCTATTGCAATGGCAAGGGAATATGCGCCTTTTGTAAGAAAGATTGAAGTTGAAACAGAAAGCCTTGAAATGGTAAAAGAAGCTGTTGAGGCAGGCGCGGATATTATCATGCTTGATAATATGACGCCGGAGCAGATGGAAGAAGCGATTAAGCTGATTGACGGCAGAGCCGAAACGGAATGCAGCGGAAATGTAACAAGAGAGAATGTTGAAAAGGTAGTCAATATTGGTGTAGACTATATTTCAAGCGGAGCGCTTACTCATTCAGCTCCGATTTTAGATTTATCGCTGAAAAATCTGCATCCGGTGGACGAGGCTGAATAAACTTTGGTATAATCCGAGTTATTCTGCTGTATGAAAGGAAGAAAGTCATGAACAGTGTTGAAAGACGGAAGGAAATATTAAATCTCATACGCAACAGCTCCGGTCCGTTATCGGGCGGTTCACTGGCAAGTACAATGTCTGTTTCAAGGCAGGTAATAGTAAAGGATATTGCCGCCCTGAAAGAGGAAGGCAATGAGATAATATCAACTAACAAAGGGTATATCCTTAACCGCCCGCCGAGAGTAAAGCGTGTGTTAAAGATGGTACATTCCGATGATGAAGTAGGGGACGAGCTGTATACAATCCTTGAAATGGGCGGAAGAGTAGAGGATGTGTTTGTATGGCACAAGACCTACGGAAGAATTACCGCAGAGATAGAAATATATACAAAGGAGGATGCGGACGCTTATATCGACAGTCTTGAAAACGGACGCTCCAGTCCGTTGAAGAATGTAACCTCAGAGTACCACTATCATACAGTGACGGCAGAAAGTGAAGGAATACTGGACGCAATAGCCGATGAAATGGAGAAAAGAGGTTTTCTGGTACGTGATGAGGAATAAGAGCCTATGCAAATAGATGAAAAAAATGCAGTAAAAGCTTTGTAATTTTGTTAGAAAATATTGACGAAATTTTTTAGTTTTTATTGACTAAACAAGCCGTGAAGGTGTATAATGTAGTATGTTGTATAGTAGGCACAAATGAATAATATACTATACATAAAGATAATATTTATGGAGGTCTTATAAAATGAGTAGAGTATATAACTTTTCAGCCGGTCCTTCAATGCTTCCGGAGGAAGTATTAAAGAAGGCTCAGGAAGAAATGGTTGAGTATCCGGGCGCGGGTATGTCTGTAATGGAAATGTCCCACCGTTCGAAGGCTTTTGATGATATCATAAAGGAAGCTGAAGCACTCGTAAGAGAGTTAATGAACATTCCGGATAATTATAAAGTAATGTTCCTGCAGGGCGGCGGCTCAACACAGTTTGCCATGGTTCCTCTTAACTTAGGAACAGGCAAAAAGGCTGCGGATTATATAATCACAGGTCAGTGGGCAAAGAAGGCAGCACAGGAGGCAGAAAAGTTTATTAAGGTAAACAAGGTCGCTTCGTCAGCAGACAAGACATTCTCATATATCCCGAAGCCGGGCAGAGAAGCGTTCTCATTGAAGGATGAGGTTGATTACTGCTATATCTGCTTTAACAATACAATTTACGGAACACGCTATACAGAGCTTCCAAAGACAGATGCGCCGCTCGTAGCTGATATTTCATCAAATGCTATGTCGGAGGTTATCAATGTTGAAGATTTTGCGCTTCTTTTTGCAGGTGCACAGAAGAATCTTGGTCCGGCAGGGGTTGTTATGGTTATTGCACGCGAGGATATGCTCGGCGAGCCGCTTGAAGGTACACCGACTATGCTCACATACAAGACACATGCGGATGCCGGTTCTTTATATAACACACCGCCGACATATTCCATATATATCTTCAAGCTTGTTCTTGAGTGGATTAAATCGAAGGGCGGTATAGCAGAGCTTCAGAAGATTAATGAGAAAAAGGCTAAGCTTTTGTATGATTACCTTGATTCGTCAAAGCTTTTCAAGGGTACAGTTGTTCCTGAGGATCGTTCACTCATGAATGTACCGTTTGTAACAGGCAATGATGAACTTGACGCTAAGTTTGTAAAGGAAGCAGCAGCTGCCGGACTCGTAAATCTTAAGGGTCACAGAACAGTAGGCGGAATGAGAGCTTCAATCTACAATGCAATGCCGATTGAGGGCGTTCAGGCGCTTGTTGATTTCATGAAGAAGTTTGAGGCTGAAAACGCTTAAATATATTTTGGAGGATGAAATAATGTTTAATATTTTAACATTAAATAAGATTGCCGCCTGCGGTCTTGACCGTCTTGGTGATAATTATACAATCACCGACGACGAGTCGGCACAGAATATTGACGGTATCATTTTAAGAAGCTATAAGATGCACGATATGGAGCTTCCGGCTTCTTTAAAGGCTGTAGCGCGCGCAGGGGCAGGCGTAAACAATATTCCTATAGATAAGTGTACAGAGAAGGGTATTTGCGTATTCAATACTCCCGGCGCAAATGCAAATGCTGTTAAGGAACTTGTTATTGCAGGTATGCTTTTAGCTTCGCGTGATATTATCGGAGGTGTTGAATGGGCTGCGACAGTAACAGGTGATGATGCTGCAAAGCAGATTGAAAAAGGTAAGTCGAATTTTGCCGGAAATGAAATCAAGGGTAAAACTCTCGGTATTATAGGTTTAGGTGCGATAGGTATTCTTGTTGCAAATGCGGCTGTTTCACTCGGCATGGAGGTCATAGGCTATGACCCGTATCTTTCGGTAAATAATGCGCTTAAGCTTTCAAGAAAGGTTCGTATCGCAAACGACCAAAAGGCTGTGTTTGAGGCTTCAGATATGATTACAGTTCATGTTCCGCTTATGGATTCAACAAAGAACACAGTTAACGCTGAAACAATTGCACAGATGAAGGATGGGGTTATTATTCTTAACTTTGCCCGCGGCGGTCTTGTAAACAGCGAGGATATCAAGGCGGCATTAGAGAGCGGCAAGGTTTCAAAGTATGTTGTTGATTTCCCGGATGCTTCGGTTTTGGGTGTTAAGAATATTATTGCGATTCCGCATTTGGGAGCTTCAACTGAAGAATCCGAGAATAATTGTGCTGTTATGGCTGCTGACGAGATTAAGGAATATCTTGAAACCGGAAATATAGTAAATTCGGTTAACTTGCCGAACTGCTCGCTTCCAACCGGTTCAACAGGCAGAATTGCATTGATTCATAAGAACGTACCTAATGTAATTGCAGGCTACACAAACGCGCTTGCAAGCGTAAATATTTCGGATATGGTAAATAAGTCACGCGGTGACATAGCTTACACAATCATTAATACAGACCATGAAATTCCTGAATCAGCCGTAAAGGCAATTGAGGGAATGGATACTGTAATTGCTGTTCGTGTAATTAAATGAGTAAAAAGCTTCGCGGAATGTGATTCCGCAATAAAGAAATAATAATATTTTCAGTATGGAATAGCGTGACGCTATTCCATACTGCTTTTCGTTTTGAAATAATGACAACGGCAGGAAACCCACCAAATCATAGTAAATGTTGAGAAGTTTTTTGATTCCTAAAAAGAAGTTTAATGCCTTTTGTACTTTGAGTACCAAAAGGTTATAATTACAATGATTATTTACCGCTTAGAGGATTAATGTTGCTTTCAGCCTGTCAACATCTTCTTGAGAAACTGTTGTCATATTTGACCAGTGACATTCCGGAAGCTTGTCCAGATATTTCTTTGCGGTGTCAATATTGCCGAGCTTAGCTTCAACCTGGGCACCATGGAAGTAAGCCTCTACTGATTTGGGATTTTCTCTGATTGACTTATCAGAGATTTTCTTCGCTTCAGCATATTCACCCTTATGGTACATTGCTATTACCATGTTGTCCATAATATCTCTGCCGTCATCATCGTATTCATAAGCCTCTTTGCAGAAATCATAGGTTTCTGGAGCACTCGGATTTTTTAATATCATAAAATATCCGAGCATTGCATAAAGCTGTGAAGTCTTATATCCATCGTTGAACATTGATTTTGCGTCCTCAATAGCCTCATCCAGTCTTCCTTGCTTGTAGTAAACCATACAACGGTTGCGCTTTGCTTCATTTCGGAGATTAGGCTTAACAGACTTGAAACGGAGTATAAAATCGAGAACCTTTTCAGCTTCGTCAAAATCGCCTGTACGCATAAGCATATATGCGTAATTTATACGGTGGTTTACCTTCGGACGATGCCGCATGCATTTCTTGTAATTTTCAACGGCACCTTCGAAATCGCCGGCGTTGAAGCACATATTTCCTTTTGACGCCCAATAGGTAGGGATGTAGGCATAAACGGCATACATAATAACCAGAACAAGAAGAATAGCTCCAGCAAGCGGGCTTACAAATTTAAACAGAATGAATATAACCACTGCAAACAGCAGAACATATAATGCATTGTTTAACATATAAATAATCCTTTCCGGGATAACACCCTCAGAATAATCCGAGGGTATTATATATTTTCATACATGAAATTAAAAATCCGCAGTACCTACAGTTCTCGGGAACGGCAGTACATCACGAATATTCTGCATACCGGTAATATACATTACTGCTCTTTCAAAGCCAAGTCCAAATCCGGCATGCTTGTTTGTTCCGTACTTTCTTAAATCAAGATACCATGAATAATCGGCTTCATTAAGACCAAGCTCTTTCATTCTGCTGACAAGCACATCATAGTTTTCCTCACGCTGACTTCCGCCGATAATTTCACCGATACCGGGTACAAGAACATCGACAGCCGCCACTGTCTTGCCGTCGGGGTTAAGCTTCATATAGAAAGCTTTGATTTCCTTCGGATAATCGGTTACCATAACAGGACGCTTGTAAAGAACCTCTGTCAAATATTTTTCATGCTCCGTTTGCAGGTCGCTGCCCCATTCAACGGGATAATCGAATTCGCTGTTATGCTCCTTTAGTAATTCGATTGCTTCTGTATAGGTAACATGAGCAAAATCATTTGAAACGACGTTGTTGAGTCTGTCAAGAAGCCCCTTATCTATAAACTTATTGAAAAACTCCATTTCTTCCGGTGCATTTTCCAGGCAGTAATTGATGATATATTTTAACATATCCTCCGCAAGCTCCATGTCGTCATTGAGGTCCGCAAAAGCAATTTCCGGTTCAATCATCCAGAACTCTGCCGCATGGCGTGTTGTGTTTGAATTTTCGGCACGGAAAGTAGGACCGAAGGTATAAACGTTTCTGAATGCCATACAGTAGGTTTCAACGTTAAGCTGACCAGAAACGGTCAGGTTTGTTGCCTTGCCGAAGAAATCTTTTGAATAGTCAACTGTACCGTCCTCATTCAAAGGAAGATTATCAGGGTCAAGTGTGCTTACTCTGAACATTTCGCCCGCACCTTCACAGTCGCTTCCGGTGATAATCGGAGTATGAACATATACGAAGCCGCGCTCCTGGAAGAATTGATGAATCGCATAGGCGATAAGAGAACGAACTCTGAATACTGCCGCAAACGTGTTTGTACGCGGACGAAGATGAGCTATCGTTCTTAAAAACTCAAAGGAATGACGCTTCTTTTGCAGCGGATAATCGGGTGTTGACTCGCCATCGACAACTATGCTGTCAGCCTTCATCTCAAATGGCTGCTTAGCTTCCGGGGTAAGTTCGAGTATACCTTCAGCTGTTATTGCAGCGCCTACATTCAGCTTTGCAACGGCAGCATAGTTTTCAAGCTTTGAAGGCTCAATAACAATCTGGAGACTTTTGAAGAAGCTTCCGTCATTAATCTCGATAAAACCGAAGTTTTTGGATACTCGTATTGTCCTTACCCAGCCGGAAACCGTTACTGCTTTGCCGCCGTATTCTTCTGTATTTCTGAATAGTGATTTGATTACTGTTTTCATAATATTCCTTTCAAGTAACTATATTTTTAGAAACTGCCCTTTACATAATTTCAAAGCCGTGTTCGCGGCAGGTACGAAGCATATCCTCCGGCCAGACGGAAGCCTGAACCTCACCGATATGAGCTTTGTTAAGCATGAACATACATAATCTTGACTGACCGATACCGCCGCCTATTGTGTACGGAAGCTCCTTATTCAAAATCTTCTTGTGGAAATCAAGCTCAAGACGCTCTGTAGTTCCCGCTTTTTCACACTGAGTTTTTAACGACTCCTCGTCAACTCTTATACCCATGCTTGAAAGTTCAAAGCAACAGTCGAGAAGGGGATAGTATACCAGAATATCACCGTTAAGGCTCCAGTCGTCATAGTCCGGCGCTCTGCCGTCATGCGGTTTACCTGAAGCAAGCTTATCGCCGATTTTCATAAGAAACACAGCTTTCTTTGCGCGAAGAAGCTTATTCTCTCTTTCTTTCGGCGTATCGTCAGGATACATATCCTCAAGTTCTTGTGTCGTAACGAAAGAAATTTCATCCGGAAAATTATTTGGAAGTTCAGGATACTTGGCATTCAGACGCACCATAGTAGCCTTCAGAACAGAATATATTCTTTTAACGAAGTTCTTCAGTGTATGCATATCGCGTGATTTCTTGTCAATTACTGCCTCCCAGTCCCACTGGTCAACGTACATTGAGTGGAGATTGTCAACCTCTTCATCGCGTCGGATAGCGTTCATGTCTGTATAAAGCCCTTCACCGATAGGAAACTCATACTTCCCAAGAGTCATTCTCTTCCATTTAGCAAGTGAATGAACGATTTCGAGAATCTGACCGCCGCAGCAGGGCGCATCAAAGCTTACGGGACGCTCAACGCCGTTTAAGTTATCGTTAAGACCTGTTTCCGGTGCTACGAAAAGCGGCGCCGAGATACGCTGAAGATTAAGAGCTGTTACAATTTCGTGCTGGAATGTGTCACGAACAAATTTGATAGCCTTTTCGGTCTGTCTGCCGGAAAGGATTGGCTTGTAGCCCTCCGGTAATATAAGTGCCATTTTTTTATACTCCTTTAAATTTTAGGTTTTCTTAAATATAAAAGCTATTCTTTATTTTTTTATTTCGATAGAATCAAGAGTAGCCTTGAAATTAGCCCTTATGGCTGCGAGGTATTCCTTACGCAGAGCATCGCGCTCGGCAAGTTCCTCCGGTGTCAGAACTTTACCCGATTTTACTTTTCGGGCAAATTCGTTGATGCGTTCGATTTTTTTTCTGTCCAAAAAAACCGCACCTCCTTACACATAATCATTAACTATTGTACTACAATTACGCAGAAATTTCAAGAGGAAAATAGAAAAAATATCATTTATTTAATAAAAATATATATTTTGTAAAGGATTATAATAAAAATATACATGATGCGATATAATTAAACTTGAGAGAAAGACTTCAAACTATAGAATATAAAATAATAAAAAGCCGGAGGTAAATAAAAAATATCAGAACAGAAAAAATATGATAATGCTCGGATACCGATAAGCAGATTTGGGAAGATAACGCCGCCAAAAACAAAGAAGTCAATGCGAAGGGCATTGATAAACGCCTTTTTACAGTCGGAGCTTCAAAAAGACATGAGCGGAACCGGCTTAACAATCATAAGCCTAAAAGGTTAGGGAAATATGGAACCTCAAGGAAATGATTGGAAGAAACAGTTCTTATTATTTTCCAATATTACAAAAATATGAATTTTTTCATTAAGCTATTGCTATTTTCTTAAATTTAAGATATACTATAATAGAATAATTGTGGAAAAAGGTGATAAATTGGAAAAAGGAACAAATATTCTCCTGTCACTTCAGCAGCTGACAATCGGAGGCGCAGAAACGCACGTTGTGGAGCTTGCAAAGGAATTGAAACGCAGGGGATATAATGTAATCGTAACCTCAAAAGGCGGCGTTTATGAGAGGGAGCTTGAAGCCGCGGGTATAAAGCATTACTGTGTTCCGCTTCATACGAAGAACCCTGTTCAGACCGTAAAGGCGGCGCGTACACTCGCAAAAGTTATACGTGACGAAAAAATAGATATAGTACACTCTCATGCACGTATTTCTTCATTTATATTGGGAAAGCTCCACAGGATAATGAAGTTCCCGTATGTCACAACAGCGCATTGGGTGTTTACAACGAAGTACGGACTTAAATATATAACCGAATGGGGAGAAAAGTGTGTTGCGGTTTCTGAGGATATAAAGACATACTTAATGGATAACTACAAAATTCCGGCAAGAGATATTCGCGTTACAATAAATGGAATTGACACGGATAAGTTCTCTCCGGATACTGACTGCTCGGATGTATGCGCGGAGTTTGGCTTAGATCCGGAAAAAGAAAACATAATTTCATATGTAAGCCGAATGGACGAGTCACGGAGTCTTGCCGCAAAGCAGCTTATAAATATCACTCCAAAGCTTGACCGGGAGATTGAAAACCTCAGAATTGTAATAGTAGGCGGCGGAGATGATTATGCGACTGTAAAGAGCAGAGCGGATGCAATAAACGCTCAGCTTGGCAGGAACGTTGTAATACTTACCGGAGGAAGAACGGATATAAATAAGCTTGTCGCGCCGTGTAAGCTTTTTGTCGGCGTTAGCCGTGCGGCGCTTGAGGCGATGGCTGCGGCAAAGCCGGTTGTGATTTCGGGAAACGAGGGTTATATTGGCTTGTTTGACGAAACAAAGCTTTCGGTGGGAATAGAAACCAATTTCTGCTGCAGAGGCTGTACCGAGTCTACGGAAAAGCTTATGCTTGAGGATATATTAAGGTTTTTTAATATGTCTGAAGAGGAAAAGGCAGAGCTTGGAAACTACGGCAGAGAGCTTATAAAGAAGGAATATTCGGTACAGCGTATGGCAGACGACTGTGTGAAGGTGTATGACTGGGCGCTTGCGAAGCATAAGGAAATACTTGTTTCGGGTTATTACGGCTTCAAAAACAGCGGCGATGACGCATTGCTTTCAGCTATAATCAACGATATAAGCAAATATAAGGAAAGTCCGAACCTTGTGGTGCTGAGCAAAAATCCTAAGGAAACACAGCGGCTCTACAGAGTCAAGTCAATAAACCGCTTTAATATTCCAAGTATAATGAAGCATATGAAGAATGCGGAAATGCTGATAAGCGGAGGCGGAACGCTTATGCAGGACGGGACAAGCACAAAATCACTGTGGTATTATCTGTATATAATAAAGATGGCGCTTAAACGGAATATAAAGGTTATGCTCTATTCAAATGGAATAGGTCCGTTAAATCATGAAAAGAGCCGCAGAAGCACAAGGGAAGTATTGAATAAGGTTGATTTAATAACCTTAAGAGATGATGCCTCTGCCGAGCTGTTAAAGAAAATAGGCGTCAACAGACCGAAAATCCTTGTAACCGCAGATCCCGCGCTTGATCTTGACGGTGCGTCAGCAGAAAAGGGACGCGAGATTCTTTCGGAAATAGGAACTCCGAAGGGTAAGAAGCTTCTTGGTGTTTCTGTGAGACGATGGCAGGAGAACAGTCCCGGCTTTGAACAAATAATTGCTGAGGCGTGCGACTATGTCTCGGAAAAATATGATATGATTCCGGTATTTATTCCAATGCAGATTGAGCGGGATTTAACGATTTCACAGAGTATCGCCGCGCATATGAAGCATAAGGCGATAGTGGTAAAAAAGCGTTATTCTGTTGATACTGTCATGTCTATCGTTGCGGCAATGGATTTATGTATCGGCATGCGGCTTCACAGTCTTATATACGCGGCGGTGGCGTCTGTTCCGCTTATCGGGCTTGTGTATGATCCGAAGGTTTCAAGCTTCATGGAGCATACTCATCAAAAGCTTTATACCGGAGTTAAGGAGCTTACAAGCAGCAGACTTATAGAGCTTATAGATAGGTGCATTGATAATTATGATGAAATTTCGGAGGATTTGAGAAATAATTATAAGGAGCTTCGCGTGCAGGCAGAGCTTAACGCAAAGCTTGCGGTGCAGCTTTATGAGAAGGGGAGTGTCAGCACTGAATAAGACAACAGGTAAGAAAATGCTTCTGACAGCGGCGTTTATGGCATTTGCAACTCTCCTTTCAAAGGTGCTGGGTCTTGTGAGAGATTCGATGCTTACTGCGTATTTCGGTTCCGGAATGGAAAGCGACGCGTTTTTAACCGCATCAACTATTCCTACCCAGCTTTTTGATGTGGTAATAGGCGGAGTGATTTCGGCAACATTTATTCCTGTTTTTAACGATATAATGACGAAAAAGAGCAGGGATGAGGCGATGAAATTCGTGAACAAGTTTATAACGCTTGTTCTTCTTGCATCGGTAGTAATCTCGGTTTTCGGAATTATTTTTGCTTCGCCGCTTGTGACTTTGCAGGCTCCGAGCTATGACACGCAGAAGCATCTGATGGCGCAGCAGCTTACGGCGATAATGTTCCCGATGATAATTTTCACCGGATTGGCATTCTCCTGCGTAGGATTGCTTCAGTCGTTCGGAGAGTATAATATTCCGTCAATTATAAGCCTTGTATCAAACGCAGCTATAATTTTATACTACGTATTGTTCGGAAAAAAATTCGGTGTTTACGGCCTTGCAGTTACAATGGTAATTGCATGGAGCTTGCAGCTTATCATTCAGATTCCGTTTATTAAAAGGTTCGGAATAAAGTATCATCCGGACTTTAATTTTAAGGATGCGTCAATTAAACAGGCGGCGCTGCTTGCGGGGCCGATGCTCGTTTCCACATGGGTACAGCCCCTGTATTCTCTTGTGAATCAGAGACTGGCCTCAAATGTGGCGTCGGCAGTAACATATATTCAGCAGTCGAGCAGACTTTACATTATAGTAACAGGAGTATTCAGCTTCGTTGTAACAAATCTGATATTCCCTAAGCTGTCACAGGCAGTTGCGGCCAATGATAAAAAAGAGGCAAATACGCTTATTGTAACTTCACTGAAGGCGATAATTCTTGTGATACTTCCTATTATGGCAGTGTTCATGACGGCAGCGGAGCCAATTGCCAACGTGATGTACGGACATGGGAAAATGTCCGCTGAGGGAGTAAGAAGTATAGGGTATCTGCTGAAGCTGTACAGCATAGGTATGCTGGCGCTTGCAGTGAATGAGGTGCTTTCAAAAGCATTTTTCTCCATGCAGGATTCAAAGCCTCCTATGCGTAATTCAATAGTAAGTATGCTTGTGAATATTGCGCTTGCGTATCTGCTCTACCATTATATGTCTACGCCGGGACTTGCACTTGCAACGGTGGGAGGCTCGGTGACAAATGCGCTTTTAAACTATATCTGTATGGCAAAGAAGCATCCGGGGATGTTTACAAGGTCGGATAAGCTTTCGATTGTAAAAATAGTGATATGCGGCATAGTTATGTATGCTGTAATGTACATTTCATTCACATTTGCTTCGGGCAGAACAGATACATCCTCTGTATTCGGCAGCATAATTGCAGCAGGAGGAAGCGGAGCGTTTTCTCTGATAATTTATCTTGTAGCCTGTGCGGTGCTTAAGGTGGATGTAATAACTGATTTAATCAGAAATTTTAAAGGAGGTAAAAAAGTTTGAACAGTATGATAATTTCTTCGTTGATCGGATTTTTTAAAAGCTTTGGAGAAAAGTTCGTTCATACGGGTATATACTCGCTTATAATGAGCGTGTATGGATTTTTTTCACGCGCATGGTCGCAGAGCATAATCATGACAAAGCTGAAAGCGGACAGCCGTGATGGGATGGTTGAAAAGAGTATAATATGGCATATATGCCGTATACCGTTTGCAATCCTTGAAGCAATAGGCAGAGGTATAGGAAAACCTTTTCTTAAGGCGGTGAAAAAAAGCGTTATCTGCGCTTGGGGGTATTCGTACATCCAGAATTTCATGGCAGTGAACACACGCTTTATGGGCATACTGCTTTTATGCGCGTCGATTTCGGCAATGCTTATAAAGCTGATTATAAGCGGTTTCCTTATTAAATGGCTGCTGATTGCTGCGGCTTTTGGAGCGGTTCTGATGATATTTAACTATAATTTGATGGGGTTTTTAAATCCGTCGTGGATTGTAAAGCTTATAAAATGCTTTGCAGGCTTTAAAGAACTGGATTTTGAGTTCTATGACGAAAATGAAACCGGCGGCAGAACAAGACTTATTCTTGCGGCACTTGCCGGAGTTGTTTCCGGTGCGGTTATGATTACAGTGTCACCGCTTCTGGGAGCAGCTGTGCCGTTTGCTCTGTTCGGCGCGGCGCTTGTTATGTGGAAGCCTGTGATCGGTGTATTCGCGGCGGTGTTTATCGCTCCGATTGTTCCGACGATGGTATTGGCGGCGTGCTGTATATGGACCGGACTGTCACTTGTTTTCGCATCATGGATGGATAAAAAGTTTAAGTGGAAGCTCGATGGTGTAGGAATGGGAATTATCCTGCTTATCGCGGTGTTGGGAATTTCATCACTGCTTTCGTTTGCGATGATAGGGAGCATTAAGGTATGGCTGATGTATCTTGTGCTTGCCGGCTTCTACTTTGTAATAGTAAATACAATTAATACAAAGGAACAGCTGTATTCTCTTTTAAGGCTGTTTGTTATTTCCGGCGCATTGGTTGCACTGTATGGTGTATGCCAGTATATTTTCGGGTGGACAACGACAAATGCGTGGATTGATGAAACAATGTTTGAGGACGAAACGATGCGTGTGTACTCAACACTCGGAAATCCTAACGTACTCGGAGAGTTTATGCTTCTTGTGCTGCCGGTTTCGGTTGTGTTTATGCTTAAGGACTCATGGAAGCATTCATCAAAGTATATATATGCTCTTATGTTTGTACTGCTGTTCCTGTGCCTTATTCTTACTCAGTCAAGAGGATGCTGGATTGGATTTATGATTTCGGCGGTAATATTTGTGACTTTCTATGAAGGAAGATGGTGGAGTTTTATTCCGATAGTGGTTCTTATTCTGCCGCTTGTTGTTCCGGATACGATTGTTGAGCGTCTTATGTCGGTAGGAGATATGGACGATTCCTCAACCTCTTACAGAGTGTATATATGGCTTGCAACGCTGAATATGCTTAAGGTATACTGGGTCGGCGGAATAGGAATGGGAGAAGCAGCGTTCAATGAGGTGTATCCGTTCTATTCGTACAATGCGATAATTGCGCCTCACTCGCACAATACCTTCCTTCAGCTTACGGTTGAAGCGGGAGTGGGAGCGCTGATTTTATTTATTGCGCTTCAGGCGGTATTTGCCCGTAAAATGCAGTCTGTTTATAAGCTTGAGGATAAAAAAAGCATGAACAGTACGGCGGCTCTTGCGATAGGCGCGGGCGTTATCGGATTTCTTGTACAGAGTATGTTTGATTATACCTTCTATAACTACAGAGTAATGTGTATATTCTTTATGGTTATGGCAATGGGAACGGCACTAAAGCAAATAGCGGAGAATGGCGCGGGTACTACCGGTGTTCTCAATAGAAACACGTCTGCGGCAAAAAGGAGGAGAAGAAGCTGATGTATAAAATTATAGAGGTATCCTCAGATACAAATATAGGCGGCGCGGGAAAATGTCTTTTAACTCTTCTTGCAAATTTTGATTACAGCAAGTTTCAGGTAAAGGTAATTCTTCCAAAAAACAGTCTTTTGAAGCCTCATATTGAAGCCATGAATATAGAGGTGATTGAGGTAGACGGTATAGCTGATAAATCGTTTGATGTTAAGGCAATAAGCGAGCTTAAGAAAATTTTCAAGGCTGAGAAGCCGGAGCTTGTTCATACTCACGCAAGTATGTCCGCAAGAATTGCCGCAAGGCAGGCGGGGGCAAAGGTTGTGTATACCCGTCACAGTGTGTTTCCTCCGTCAAAAAAGCTTTCGGTTGGACCGGGAAAGTTGATTAACGGAGCGATTAATAATTATCTTGCAGACGGAATTATAGCCGTTGCAGAAGCGGCAAAGGAGAATCTTACTGACACTGGAATCAGCGAGAAGAAGATACGCGTGATATTAAACGGTGTAGATGGCTTGAAACCGGCAAATGAGTTTGAGAAGCTTGCTTTAAGAAAACGGTTCGGAGTAAAGATTGGCGAAAAGGTTATATCCATTGTTGCAAGACTTGAAGATATAAAGGGTCACGAATACTTTATTGAGGCGGCAAAGGAGCTTCTGGATAAAGGGATAAAGGCAAGATTTTTTATTGCGGGTACAGGATCTTATGAAGAAACGCTCAAACATAAGGTCAGCGATATGGGACTTGGTGAAAGTGTCATATTTACCGGATTTATCAAAGATGTAGACAAGCTTATGAGCATAACCGACATTCAGGTTAATGCGTCTTACGGAACCGAGGCTACAAGCCTTGCGCTTCTTGAGGGAATGAGCATAGGAATTCCGGCGGTGGTATCTGATTTCGGAGGAAATCCCGGAGTAATAAAAAATAATGTAAACGGATTTGTTGTGCCGAAGCAGAACAGCAGAGCGCTTGTTGAGGGGATAGAAAAGCTTCTTATAGACAGCGTACTGTATAAGAAAATGAAGGCGGCTGCCGTTGAGGTGTTTAATGAAACCTTTACTGCTCAGGCAATGACAAAAAATACGGAAAATTACTATATGGAGCTTTTGGAGGATTAAGATGAAAAAGAAGTGGACAATAATTGATACAATAATTGTACTTATAATTGCCGCCGCAGCGGTAATCGGCTGTATGAAGCTTATGCCTTCGTTAGGCAGCAATGATGAAAAGAGTACGGTTGAATTTACGGTGCTTATTCAGAATAAAGAGCAAGCGCTCGCTGATGCGATAACACCCGGAGCAAAGGCGACTTTGAGCCTTACCGAAAAGGACGGAGGAATTATAAAGGACGTCAGAAGCGAGGTATCGAAGCAGATGACCTTTAATTCGATTGACGGAACGTATGAGAATGTTGAAGCGGACAGCAAGGTTGATATTTATGTAACAGTAGAGGCTGAATGCAGCATTACAGATAAGTACATTAAGACCGGAGATACGGCGATTAAGGTTGGCGCAGAAATTCCGGTAAGAGGTCAGGGCTTTGCGACAAGCGGCTTTGTAATTGAGATAAATGACTGAGAGGGGAGCAGATATAAATGGATAAGAACGGAAAAATTAAAGGAAAATTCAGTATAATAGATATTTTTGTTATAATCATTGCCGCTGTTCTCGTAGCAGGAATAGCCGTTCGTTACGGGGCAAAGGCGACAACCGCAGTCAAGTCCTCAGAAGAATTTGAGTGCGTGCTTAATGTAAATAACGTAAGAGAGTTTACGGTAAAGGCGCTTGAAAAGAAAGGAGTAATTACTGACAAAAAGAGTGAGGTTGAGCTTGGAGAGATTATAGATGTTGAGGTTGGGGAAGCAGAGTTCCAGTCAACAACAGCAGACGGAAGAATTATTATGACAAAGCTTCCGGACAGATATAACTGTAAGGTAAAGATCCGCGCAAAGGGAAAGGTATCAGAGGATGCTTATGTCATGAATGACAGCAACGAGCTGTCAGTTGGCAGAAATATGGATATTTTCTCCAAATATGTTAAAACCAGCGGTGAAATTATTAGCGTTGAAATGATAGAAAAATAATATAAAATAATCTATTAGACATAAAATAGCAAAAAAGCACGTTGTTTTATTGGGAAACAATGTGCTTTTTTTGACTGAATTTCATATTCCACAAAAAAAGTCGAAAATAACACTTGACAAATCCGGGATTATATAGGATAATATACTAAGGAGAAATGAGCGTTTGCTCTCTGAAAGGACGGAATGAACTAGATGAAAAAGAGAGAAGATATTCACAAGGTATTAATTATAGGCTCAGGTCCGATTATAATCGGTCAGGCATGTGAGTTTGACTATTCCGGTACACAGGCATGCAAGGCTTTAAAAAAGCTTGGTTATGAAATTGTATTGGTAAATTCAAATCCGGCTACGATTATGACAGACCCGGAAACAGCAGATGTAACCTATATTGAGCCGCTTAACCTTGAGCGTCTTACACAGATTATAGAAAAGGAGCGTCCGGACGCGCTCCTGCCGAATCTCGGCGGACAGTCGGGCTTAAACCTTTGTTCTGAGCTTGATAAGGCAGGCGTACTTGAGAAGTATGGAGTGAAGGTTATCGGAGTACAGGTTGACGCTATTGACCGCGGCGAGGACAGAATAGAGTTTAAAAAGACAATGAACAGCCTCGGTATTGAAATGGCAAGAAGCGAGGTTGCTTATTCTGTAGACGAGGCATTGAGCATTGCCGATAAGCTGGGTTATCCGGTTGTGCTTCGTCCGGCGTATACAATGGGCGGCGCAGGAGGCGGTCTTGTATATAACACAGAGGAATTAAAGACTGTCTGCGCGCGCGGCTTGCAGGCGAGCCTTGTAGGACAGGTTCTTGTTGAGGAGTCTGTTTTAGGCTGGGAGGAGCTTGAGTTAGAGGTTGTCAGAGATGCAGCCGGAAACATGATTACGGTTTGCTTTATTGAGAATATTGATCCGCTTGGAGTTCACACAGGCGACTCGTTCTGCTCAGCGCCTATGCTGACTATTCCGGAGGATGTTCAGAAGGAGCTTCAGCGTCAGGCATACAAGATTGTAGAGGCGATAGAAGTTATCGGCGGTACAAATGTACAGTTCGCAAGAAATCCGGAGGACGGCAGAATTATTGTTATTGAGATTAACCCGAGAACATCACGTTCATCGGCACTTGCTTCAAAGGCAACAGGCTTCCCGATTGCGCTTGTATCGGCAATGCTTGCGGCAGGTCTTGACCTTTCCGATATTGAATGCGGAAAGTACGGAACGTTGGATAAATATTATCCGGACGGCGAGTATGTTGTTATCAAGTTTGCGCGCTGGGCATTTGAGAAGTTCAAGGGTGCTCAGGATAAGCTTGGAACTCAGATGAGAGCTGTCGGCGAAGTAATGAGTATCGGTAAGACATATAAGGAGGCCTTCCAGAAGGCAATCAGAAGCCTTGAAATCGGCAGATACGGTCTCGGCGGTGCGAAGGATTTTGCAGAAAAGTCGAAGGATGAGCTGTTAAATATGCTGCATACACCGTCATCAGAAAGACAGTTTATTATGTATGAGGCTTTGAGAAAGGGTGCGACAGTTGACGAGCTTTGGGAGCTTACAAAGATTAAGCACTATTTCATTGAGCAGATGAAGGAGCTTGTTGAGGAGGAGGAAATGCTTAAGTCATATAATGGAAGCATTCCTCCGTCAGACGTGCTTGAAACAGCCAAGAAGGACGGCTTCTCTGACAAATATTTAAGCGGTTTGTTTGGTGTCAGCGAGGGTGAAGTAAGGAGCGCAAGACTTTCGGCAGGTATCACAGAGGCATGGGAAGGCGTTCATGTAAGCGGAACAAAAGACGCGGCTTATTACTATTCTTCATATAATATCAAGGATGAGAGCAAGGTTTCAGGCAAGCCGAAAATTATGATTTTAGGAGGCGGTCCGAACAGAATTGGTCAGGGTATTGAGTTTGATTACTGCTGCGTGCATGCCGCAATGGCGCTTAAGAAGCTTGGCTTCGAAACAATAATCGTAAACTGTAACCCTGAAACGGTTTCAACAGACTATGACACATCGGATAAGCTCTATTTTGAACCGCTCACATTAGAAGATGTATTGAGCATTCACGAAAAGGAAAAGCCGGTAGGCGTAATTGCTCAGTTTGGCGGACAGACTCCGTTAAACTTAGCTGCGGAGCTTAAGAAAAACGGCGTTAATATATTGGGTACGACGCCGGAAACAATTGACCTTGCAGAGGACAGAGATTTATTCCGTGAAATGATGGATAAGCTTGAGATTCCTATGCCGGAGTCGGGTATGGCGGTAAATGTTGAAGAAGCGCTTGAAATTGCCGAGAAAATCGGTTATCCTGTAATGGTTCGTCCCTCATATGTATTGGGCGGAAGAGGTATGGAGGTTGTTCATGATGCTGAAAGCCTCAAGGTATATATGAATGCCGCTGTAGGTGTTACTCCGGACAGACCTATTTTGATTGACCGTTTCTTGAATCATGCGCTTGAATGTGAGGCGGACGCAATCAGTGACGGTACGAATGTATTTGTACCGGCGGTAATGGAGCATATCGAGCTTGCGGGAATACATTCGGGTGATTCGGCTTGTATTCTTCCGTCAAAGAATATTCCGGAAAAGCACGTAAAGACAATTAAGGAATATACAAGAAAAATTGCAGTTGAGATGAATGTACGCGGCCTTATGAATATGCAGTACGCAATTGAGGGAGACAAGGTGTATGTGCTTGAGGCAAATCCGAGAGCGTCAAGAACTGTTCCGCTTGTATCAAAGGTATGCAATATCAGAATGGTGCCGCTTGCAACAGAGATTATTACAATGCCGCTGACAGGCAAGCCGTCGCCGGTAGCAGAAATAAAGGAAAAGAATATTCCGCACTACGGTGTAAAGGAAGCGGTATTCCCGTTTAACATGTTCCAGGAGGTTGACCCTGTACTTGGACCGGAAATGCGTTCAACGGGTGAGGTATTGGGAATTGCGAAAACCTTCGGCGAGGCATTCGGCAAGGCGGAAGAAGCAACTCAGACAAGACTCCCCGTTTCGGGCAAGGTTCTTATCAGTGTAAATGACAGAGATAAGGCAGAGCTTGAGGAGGTTGCGGCAGGCTTCATTGAGTGCGGCTTTGATATTATCGCAACAGGCGGAAGCTATGATTATCTTAAGAATTGCGGTATTACTGCGAAGAAGGTTGCAAAGCTTAATGAAGGCAGACCAAATGTGCTTGATCTTATTACAAATAAGGAAGTAACAATTGTTATCAACACTCCGAACGATAAGAAAGGCGCTGCGGATGACAGCTATATCCGTAAGGGTGTTATTAAGGGAAGAATTCCGTATATGACAACAATGGCGGAAGCAAAGGCTTGTATTGAAGGTATTAAAGCAATGCAGCAGGGACCGGGCAGCGTTAAGTCGCTCCAGGATTTCCACAGCGAAATTAAATAATAAATCGGGGACTGAATCAAAACTTACCGGGTTTTGATTCAGTCCCATTATAGCATATATAAAAAAAACAGTAAATATAATAGGGTCACAGAACAGATGAACAAAATTTTACAGGCAGAGGGATACAAAAAAGCTTAGCCGCACATAACTCAGACAATGTAAGCTTAGCCGGGCTTATACCAACAATGACAGCACTCGTTTTTCGCCGGAAATTATTCCGTCTTTTTTCATTTTGTTTATTTCCTTCATAAGCGCAGTACGTTCTGTAGCAAGATAATCCGCAAGGTCGGAATAAGGCATGGGAATATGTATTTTATCGGACATCTGAATTGCTGATTCGTCACGTAAGAAGCATAGCAGACGGCTGCGTATTGTTCTGCGGTGTAGAATGTAGTTAGTCATAAGTCCGCGTTCCCTAAGCCCGGTATAAAAGACCTCATCGAAGCGTTCCCGCCACAATGGGCGGTCGCTTAGAAACAGCTCCAGTTCATGCCGTAAAAATAACGCTATTTTTGAATTATTTTTTGCGGTTATATAGCTTATCCCGTTGTATATTTTAAAGGAAGGGTTTGCAGTAAACAGCTCGCCCGGACGCATAAAGCGCAGTATACTGCGTTCATAAAGCTCATTTTCCGTGCATAGGTAGAGTAACCCTTCGGTCACAACATAAATGTAGCTGTCGGACGGAATAATATTTTCGCCTTTTTTATATTCGGCAATTCTCGGATGCAGTGCGCTGCGCAGAGTATTGACTTCACTGTGAGTGAAAAAGAAATCCATATTTAAAAGCTCCTGTCATTCTTTTAGTTTACAATTATGGCATATATAACCAATAGTGGTATATATAGTGTATTATATCATAAAATAGTGGTAAATGCAACAGACAAATCAAAAAAATTAGTCTATAATATGGATTGTTTAAAAGTTATAGAATGAAAGAACAGGAGGAATATAAATTTGAAGGTAATAAAGCGTAACGGTTCAGAGGTTGAATTTGATATAGAAAAAATAATAACGGCAATGACAAAGGCAAATGAAGCCGGCATACACAGAGAAATGACCAATGAACAGATAAAAGAAGCGGCAGAATATATTCGGTATAAATGTGACAAAATGAACCGCGCAGTATCGGTTGAGGAAATACAGGATATGGTTGAAAACCAGATTATGGCGAACGGAGCATTTGAAATTGCAAAGTCATATGTAAAATACAGATATACTCGTTCGCTGATAAGAAAGACAAATACAACGGATGATAAAATACTTTCCCTTATTGAATGTAATAATGAGGAGGTAAAGCAGGAAAACTCAAACAAAGATCCTGTTGTGAACAGTGTTCAGCGTGATTATATGGCGGGGGAGGTCAGCCGTGACCTGACGCGCCGTCTGCTTTTGCCTAAGGATGTTGTTGATGCAGATAAGGAGGGAATCATTCATTTTCATGATTCCGATTACTATGCTCAGCATATGCATAACTGCGACCTTGTAAATCTTGACGATATGCTTCAGAACGGTACTGTTATCAGTGAAACGCTTATTGAACGTCCGCACAGCTTTTCTACCGCATGCAATATTGCAACGCAGATTATAGCACAGGTTGCGTCAAATCAATACGGCGGTCAGAGTATCAGCCTCACACATCTTGCGCCGTTTGTAGATGTATCGCGTGAGAAAATCCGCAAAGAGGTACTTTCGGAGATGAAAGTAATTAACGTGGAGCTTACTCAGGAGCAGATTTCGGATCTTGTCGAAAAAAGACTGTATAAGGAGATTGAAAAGGGCGTTCAGACGATTCAGTATCAGGTAATTACTCTTATGACGACGAACGGTCAGGCGCCATTCCTGACAATCTTCATGTACCTTAATGAGGCAAGAAGCGAGCGCGAAAAAAAAGATTTGGCATTAATCATTGAAGAAATGCTGCGTCAGCGCCTGCGCGGCGTAAGAAATGAAACCGGACAGTGGGTAACGCCGGCATTTCCAAAGCTTATTTATGTTCTTGAGGAAAACAATATTCACGAGGATTCTGAGTATTTCTATCTCACGAAGCTTGCTGCGAAATGCTCGGCAAAGCGTCTTGTTCCGGATTACATTTCTGAAAAGCAGATGAAGAAGCTTAAGGAAGGCAACTGTTTCCCGGTGATGGGATGCAGAAGCGCCTTGAATCCATGGAAGGACGAGAATGGAAACTATAAGTTTTACGGTAGATTTAATCAGGGAGTTGTTACAATAAACCTTGTTGATGTTGCTCTCTCATCACATAAGGATATTAACAAGTTTTGGGAAATATTTGCCGAAAGACTTGAGCTGTGCTATAAGGCTCTTATGTGCCGTCACAACAGGCTTAAGGGAACTCTTTCGGATGCGGCGCCGATTTTATGGCAGTATGGTGCTATTGCAAGACTGAAGAAGGGCGAACCGATAGACAAGCTTCTTTACGGAGGCTACTCAACAATTTCCCTCGGTTATGCGGGACTTTGCGAGTGTGTGAGATATATGACCGGCAAGTCTCATACAGACCCGTCCGCAACAGGCTTTGCGCTTGATGTGATGAACCGTATGAATGAAGCCTGCGCAGAATGGACTAAGGAAACAAACATTATGTTCAGCATTTATGGTTCGCCGATTGAGAGTACAACATACAAATTTGCAAAATGCCTGCAAAGACGTTTTGGAATTATTGAGGGAGTTACTGATAAGGGTTACATAACAAACAGTTATCATGTGAATGTAAGAGAGGAGATTGACGCATTTTCAAAGCTTAAGTTTGAATCGCAGTTCCAGGCTCTTTCAACCGGCGGAGCGGTAAGCTATGTCGAGGTTCCGAATATGCAGAATAACATTGAAGCGGTTATAAGCGTTTTGAAATTCATATATGAGAATATTATGTATGCGGAGCTTAATACAAAGTCAGATTACTGTCAGGAATGCGGTTACAGCGGAGAGATACAGATAGTGGAGGACAGCGGCAAGCTTGTCTGGGAGTGTCCGAAATGCGGAAATCGTGATGAAGATAGGCTCAATGTTGCAAGACGCACCTGTGGCTATATAGGAACACAATTCTGGAATCAGGGAAGAACTCAGGAGATAAAGGAGAGGGTAATGCACCTGTAAAAATTTTATTCAGTAATTGATTGGCGGTGACGATATGAATTATGCGGATATAAAATATTATGACATAGCTAACGGTCCGGGAGTGCGCGTGAGTCTGTTTGTTTCGGGATGCACGCATCGGTGCAGGGGCTGTTTTAACGAGATAGCGTGGGACTTCGGATACGGAAAGCCTTTTAATGATGTTATCAGGGGACAAATAATTGCGGCGTGTGATCCGTATTATATATCGGGGCTTTCAATCTTGGGTGGTGAGCCTATGGAAGCACGCAATCAGGAGGCGATATTGCTGCTGATGCGTGAATTTCGCAGTAAGCTCAGAGATAAAACAGTCTGGTGTTACAGCGGATATACCTATGAGGAGCTGACCGATAAGGATAACAGGCGCTGTCACTGTAAGGCCACGGAGGAGCTGCTGAGTATGATTGATGTTCTTGTTGACGGGGAATTTATAGAGGAGGAAAAGGACATTTCTCTAAAATTCCGCGGCAGCTCCAATCAGAGAATAATTGATTTAAATAAAACAAGGGAAGCAGAAGAAATAGTTTTGTGGGAGGATGAATCATAGCTTTCAGAAGTTTAGCTCATGTAAATAACAGAAGCTGCGAAAAATTTATGTAAAAGTAATAAGAGCCTATCCGTAAATTAAGCACATCTTGCTTGTTGATTCTCCGCCGTATTGCTCCAAAAATCCTAGGCATACTCCGGTATGCATTGGTTTTTTGGAATAATCTGACCGGATGACTTGCAAAGCAAGTCATAGGTGAGCTGTTTACAGCTCACCGCAGCAGAAAAAAATCCTACTTCTCAATATGCATGTCTTTAATTACGGATAGGTTCTAAGATACTTTCTTTAGGGCAGGAATTTGATATATAAAATTCAAATCGGAAAGGAAGTTTTTTATTGAAATATTGGCGAAAGAATAAAATTAGAAGGTATTTGAAAGCGAGATGATACAATGACGCTGTATATAGCTTTGTGTGATGATGAGTTATCGGACTTAGCAGATGAAAGGGAACTTATAGAAAAAGTGTTACCAAAGGTTGCAAACGGAAATGAATGGAGAATAGACATATTTACTTCTCCGGAGCTTATGATTAAGTCGGAGCAAACATATAATATGGTATTTCTTGATGTAGAAATGGATGGTTTAAGCGGAATTGAAACCGCAGAAGCAATTCATGAGAAAAGTCCTGTATGTTCTATTTTTTTTGTTACTCATCATGAAGATTATATGGATGAAGCTCTGGATAATCAC